>CAZIWL010000003.1:17793-39036 GCA_964542755.1 uncultured Anaerolineales bacterium | reverse complement strand
ATGATCTACGTTGACATCTCCGCAGCAGTCCATCGCCGGGCAGGCCTCGGTCGGTACGCGGGCAGCCTGGCTCGAGCCTTGGTGGCCCCGGCCGGCCGGCGTGGGGAGGGGAGCGGCGGAGCGTTCCAGTACGGCTTCTTCTACAATCGCGAGAGAGGGATCGAGCTGCTGTCGGGGCTCGAGGACGTGTCCGCCCGTACGGTCTCCTTGGGGTACAAACCGTGGCGCATGCTGGTATGGGCCGGACAACTGACCGGCATCGGATTCGACCACTTGCTTCCCAACGGCAGGCTCTTCCACGCGACGGAGCACCTGCTGCTTCCACTCCAGGGTATGCCCACCGTGCTTACCGTGCACGACCTGATCTTCC
This sequence comes from uncultured Anaerolineales bacterium, assembly GCA_964542755.1. Lineage (GTDB taxonomy): Bacteria > Chloroflexota > Anaerolineae > B4-G1 > B4-G1 > SKLM01. The sequence goes on along the minus strand of CAZIWL010000003.1, from coordinate 38,666 downwards.
GCCACCTACCCGAGCATCACAAGCGCCTCAACCGCTGGTATCTCAACTGGTCCCTTCCCTTGTACTGCCGCCGGGCAACGCGGATCATCGCCGTCTCTGAGTGCACGCGCAGGGACTTGATGACGGCTTACGGGCTGCCTGCCGAGAAGATCGTCGTCGTGCACGAGGCGGCCGATCCCCGGTTCCGTCCCCAGAGCCCGGAGCGGATCGACGCGGTGCGAAAGAGATACGGCCTTCCCGAGCGGTACGTGCTCTTCGTGGGTACGATTGAGCCCCGGAAGAACCTGGCCCGGCTCCTCCATGCCTTCGAGACGGTGCACACCGCGGGACTGACGGATGCTCTGGTGCTGGTTGGGAGTCGTGGCTGGCTCTACGAGGGGTTCTTCGAGGAGCTGGAGCGCTCGCCGGCCAGGCGGGCGGTGATCATGCCCGGGTACGTCCCCGATGAGGATCTACCGGCGGTCTATGCCGGCGCCCAGCTGCTAGTTTTCCCGAGCCTGTACGAGGGCTTCGGGCTGCCTTTGCTGGAGGCCATGGCGTGCGGAACGCCGGTGGCGTGCAGCGGCACGTCCTCACTCCCGGAAGTGGGCGGGGAGGCGGCACGATACTTCGACCCGGTCAGCGAGGCTGCGATAGCCGACACGCTGTGCGGTCTGCTCGACGATGACAGCTTGCTGCGAGAACTGGCGGAACGAGGCTTGGCGCGGGCGGCGCGATTCTCCTGGGACCGGGTGGCCGACGAGACTGAATCGGTCTACCGGAGCACTCTCCGGGCCAGTTGAACAACTCGCCTGTGGGCGCGCAGTTCGCTCGCCGGTTGCCGCGTGGGAGGAACCAGAAAACCTCTCTCAGGCGGGACCCATCCCCGTGAATCCTCTCCCCATCCCGTCCGGTGTGCACGACCGGTTAGCCCCCGATAGGTGCAAAATGTTGGCCCGCCGAGCGATATGACGGGCTGTAGCGCAGCGCGTGGGGCGTTTCCTGCAACCTGCGGGCCATTCGTGCGTACTCATCATGGTACCCGGGGAAACCCCGCGGCTGCAATCGTTAGGACGGAGCCCTTGGCTTCGAGGGAGGGAGCGATGACGAAGGACAACGAGAGAAGACGTGTACCGTTACTCCTGTGGCCGTTCTACGCCGTCTGGCGCCTGCTGACCTTCATCCTGGAGATGACGGGACGCCTGGTCGGTGTAGTTCTCGGCCTGGTGCTGTTGATCGTTGGATTAATCGTCAGCCTGACGGTGATCGGGGCGGTGATCGGCGTGCCTCTGATGATCGTGGGGCTGCTGCTGATCGTGCGCTGTCTATTCTAGGAGGATGAGCATGGGTAGGAAAGGATGGCTAGGGACCCTCGTCGGCGGTGCTGCCGCGGGGGCCGCTCTGATCGGGGCTTACGTGGTGGCGATCCGCCCCCGATTGCTCACCTGGGGAGCGACTGCCGAGGAAGCGGAGAGGACACTCCCGGGCGACGAGCTGGTGGCGGACGCGAAGATGAAGGCGACGCACGCCATCACCATCGACGCACCCGCCGCCGAGGTCTGGCCTTGGCTGGTGCAGATCGGCCATCAGAGGGCCGGCTGGTACAGCTACGACTCTCTTCACCGGTTGATGGGGATCGCAGGCTCGGTGGAGAACCAGGAGCGCTCGGCGGAGCACGTCATTCCGGAGCTCCAGGCCCTGGATGTCGGGGACATGATTGAGATCGGGCCCGACATGGGGTACAAGGTGGTCGAGATCGACCCCGGGCGAGCCTTGGTACTCCACATTGCCGTCGAGATGGGGACGTTTCGCTCCTTCGACCCTGCGGAGGAGACGCCTAACGACTTCTTCGCATCCAGCTGGACGTGGTTCCTCAAAGAGTTGGGGGAGAACAAGACGCGCTTGATCGTCCGTATTCAGATGGACTATGCACCATCGGTCTTGCAGGCGCTGATGGTGCGGGGCGTTATCGAACCGGGCAGTTTTATCATGGAGCGGAAGACGCTGCTGGGGATCAAGCGGCGAGTGGAGGCGTCGGTGTCGTAGGGTCAGGGAGCGTGACGGTCAAACTGTGCTGGACAAGGACGTAGGCCGAGGCTCGAGCCGGGAGATCCTCAATCAAGGCCGGCGCATCAAACCGCATTCTGGAGGCACGCCGGCTCGGCTCCCGGCCTTGCGGGGAGGCGGAGCCGTGCTATGCTTGGGACGAACTGGACGTAAGAGCGCAGGGCGGTTCGGCAGCGTGGCCTGATGGGCAGCTGGCGGGTGGAGGCCCGGATCGGTGAGCGAGCAGACGGCGGGAGGCGTGCGATATGGCGGAGTTGACCCCTGATCAGGTGCTGGAGAAGCTGGAAGCCGGCGAGAGTCTTCGGGAGAAGAATCTCCGGGAGATCGATCTCGCCTTTGCAGTCCTCGAGGAGGCGGATTTGAGTCACGCTGATCTGCACGGGGCCCAGCTTCAGGGTGCGGTTCTCCGCGGAGCCAACTTGAGGGGCGCGAAGCTGCTGCGCGCCGAGCTCGACGAAGCGGGGCTGCTGGACGCTGATCTGGGTCACGCGAATCTGCGGGGCGCAGAGCTGACGGCGGCCGATCTGCGGGGGGCGAATCTGGAGGGCGCGGACCTGCGCGACGTGGTCCTGGAGGATGCGCTGGTGAGCGGCGAGCAGCTGCAGCGGGCCGCGTCGCTGGCCGGTGCTACGCTGCCGGACGGGACGAAGCTGCGGAAGCGGGATTGGCGCGAGGCCTTTGAGGCATGGCTGGCGGGCCAAGCCTAGACCCGGAGAGGAACCGATCCGGCCTTGCAGTCTTGTAGAGGTGAGCAAGAAGGCGTGTCACGTAGGGAGACCGAGCCGTTGCCGCGCCCGGCAAACTGATTGGACACTGAAGGAGGCCTGCAGCGCGAATGTTGGTCGTCAGGCCCTGGTCCTGCGGGGCTCCGTCGATCACCCTTGACGTGACGAATGCAGCAGCGTGTGCTGCGATATCGACCGCGTCTTCCGCTGCCTCTCGGGTGTAGACCTCGGCTGGGATGTCGTCGGGGGGGCGTTGGGGTAGCGGGCGGGCATATAGTAGCCGTCTACTATGCTCCACGACCGTCCACGCGCTTCGAACTCGGGGTTATGGACTGCGGCACGTTGGCATAGTCTCTGGACCGAGTGACCGAGAACGATCTCCTCGCCCCGGCTGTACAGAAGAGCTTTGAGTGCCTTCTCTGTCACCTGCTGCGCTAGAAAGCAAGCCAGGCGATTGGCACCCTGGTGAGCCAGGTGACGGGTCCGCCTCATGTCTTCTTCGGTCTGACGAAGCCAGCGGAAACCTGCCTCAAGCGGGCTGTTTCTCATAGAGCACCTCCCCCCCTCTCCAGAATGCGTTGGATGAAGGGCAGGTCCCTCATCCGCGCCAGCTCCTCCGGTGTATACTCGAGAAGCTCCACATCTACGGGTGCGGATAGATAGCGGTACGTCTCCGCGGGCCGAGAGAGGTGATCTCGCTTGGACGATACAACGACAAGGATGTCCCGGTCCGTGAAGAGGTCGTGGCGACCCTCGGCGTCGTCAGGCCGCAGGCCAGCAAGATTGTGGATGGGCCTGAGGGCGAATCACGAGGGTTTCCGCGAGACCACCAATAACCGCCCGCCTGTTCAGCGATCGCGGCGGATGACGTACTCGGCCAGCTCGTGGAGGACGCGGCGCGCATCGTTGACCGGCAAGGCCTCCAGCGCCTCCTCAGCGCGGCAGACGTGGGCCTGCGCTTCAGCCGGTGCTGTCTCGACGGCACCGGATGCCCGGATGGCCTCTAGAGCCACCCGGACATGCGCCTCGTGCCGCTGCCCGCTGCGGACGGCGTGGAGCGCTCCACCCTCCCTTCCCATCTCCAGGTAGCAGAGCACCGGGAGCGTGACGGCGCCGCGGCGGAGGTCGCTCTCCACCGGCCTCCCCACCCGACTCGCGTCACCGGTGGCGTTTAGGATGTCGTCCACGATCCGCTGCGCGAATCCCAGCGCCCGCGCCTACCGCCCCGGCCAGTACGACCGCCATCCGGGCGGCGGCGGCGGCAAAGAACGTCGCCCTCTTCGCCTCGATGGTGCGGTAGTACGCCTTGCGCTGTGCAGGCACATGTCCGGTAGAGGCGCCATTGCTCGATCGATGCTCTACCGCCAGACGTTGGATCTCGCTGGCGCGCACAGCCTTCAGGGTGTCGACGCAGAGCTGGCCGACCGGGGGAGCGTCCAACATCAGAATCGATGCCGTAGCCTCTGCTAGCAGGTAGTCTCCGTTGAGCACCGTGGCCCCGGCCGACCAGGTCGTGTGGAGGGGCGCCCGGTCGAGGCGCTGTGCCGCGCCGTTGATCAGATCGTCGTGGATCAGCGTGGCGGTGTCGAGCATCTCCAGGGATGTCGACAGTCGTCGGAGCGGATACAGCAGCGCAGGTTCTGTCAGCGCGAGAGCGAGCCCACGTAGAGCGCGTTGGCCATCTCGCGGAGGATAAGGTCCGGAGGTCACCATCAAAGGCGAACCCTCCTTTCGGGGCCCTGTTCCCATTCGAGTGGCCAATCCGCTCCTCCCGGTTCCATGGGGCCACCGGTTCAGCTCACGAAGGCGGCGATGTAGGCGGCCGTCGTACCCAGATTGAGGACGAGGTTGGCGCCGCAGAGCCCTTCAAGAGACGCTCGGTCCCGCCAACGGCCGCCGAGCACAAGCCCCACGAGCGCGAGAGATAGGAGTAGGATGGGGAGATAGAACCAGAGGGCCCGCTGGGGCACACCCCGTCGGAGCGACAGCCACACGCCGATCCAACTTCCCACGTTGGCAAGAGCGTAGACCTGGGCCGCCCGCGCGCGGCCCAGGCGGACGACCAGGTTCGCCTTACCCACGGCTGAATCGGCCGGGTAGTCGGGGTATTCGTTGAGCAGGATGACGTTGAAGATGGTCAGCCCAATGGGGATGGAGATCCAGTGGACCAGATCCGCGAGTTCACCGACCTGGAGGTAGTAGCCCACGGCGACGGGCAGCCAGCCGTAGCAGAAGGCGATCCAGGCCTCGCCGATGCCGCTGCTTACCCAGCGGATCGGTCGGGTGGAGTAGAAGAATCCGCCCAGCAGGCCGATGAAGCCGAAGGGTACTGTCAGGGACCCGGTCCCATAGCCGAGCCAGAGGACCAGGGCCGTGCCGAGGGCTAGGGCGACGCTGACAAGGGATCCCCAGAGTGGGGCGCTGCGGGGCAGGAAGCCGCGCTGGATAACCTGGGAGCCGCCGGCGAAGCGGCTGCCGCCCAATTCACCCGAGATGGTGTCCTCTGCATAGTCCCAGTACTCCCCGGCGTAGTACGTGGCCAACATGACGAAGATGACGCCCAGCGTACCCCAGACGGTGATGGGCCAGTGGAAGACGCCCTCCAGCCGCCAAGCGAGCACGCCGCCCAGGACGAAGGGAAGCACGCCAACGGTGTGAAAAGGCGGGCGGGAGAGGGCGAGCCAGGCGGATAGTCGGTTCTGCAGAGTTGTCATGATGTCCCTCCCTTGGCGTACCATTCTACCACATGGTTGTTAACATCACGTTAACAATCCGCGGGACCGACGGGCTTGCTGGGCACGACCGCATTCGGTGCCACCGCAACTACCGTCCTCTAGCTTGGCAAGGTGAGGCCGTTGCACCGATACCGCTCGGACGTGGGGCATCCGTGACGGAGTTGGAGGAGAAGTGGTGGTGATTGGGATCTTGAACGCGGTGATGAGGGACGTTTGCGGCACTTGTGGCTCGATGGACTGCAGGGATCGTGAGACTCGAATCCATGTCGAGAGACTGGTCGAGACGATGGAAGGGCGGTATGATGGCTGCCGGATCGCCGTCACGGGTTGCCAGCCTCCCACGGTGGACCCGATCCCGCGGCGGTTCGAGGTACGCGCCCCAGATGTCGGCGAGCAGAAGGTTGACAGCGAGTGGCAAGGCGTTACAGCTGACTCCTTCTTGTGGAGGAACAACATGTTCCCGGCGATGTTCATGCTGGTCGAGGATGGGATCGCCCTCGCCTTCTGGCACGACGCGCGCGACGCCACCTTCCTGGTTGTCATTATCGGGATGGGGGCGATCGCCGAAGCGGTCTTCGTTGGCTCCGGCGCCTGGCAGTACGTCAATCTATCCTTCTACGGCGTCGCGCTTTGGTTCAGCGGCCAGCTCGGTCCGTCGCTCCCGACGCGTCGGAAGAGCCGGGCTTAGACTACGCGCAGGCGCACACGCGCGGCGCCACAACGCGGTGCGCGTGTGGCTACGGTGCCGCCAAGCCACAATTCTCGCGCGGTCAACTCTACCGCGTCGGCGCCTGAACTAGCAAAAGAAGAGCCACTGATCTCTATCGACCAGTGGCTCCTCGGGTTCGGTTCCTTGGAAGGCTGGGGGAGAAGGATTCGAACCTCCACTTACGGTTCCAGAGACCGCTGTCCTACCATTAGACGATCCCCCAACGTTTGCGTCGAGGAGGATTCTACCACAAATCGGAGAATTCGCAAAGTGAATCGTGGGGTCCCTGGTGCCCGCGGATCGGGTGGTTCGACGCCAACGGCGACAATGCCGGGAGGGGGCGCGGAGCTCCCAAGTCGTGGGCAACAATCGAAGGAGTGGAAGATGGTCAGGATGGTGAAGGGAGCCAAGTGGACCTACGGGTGGGTGGTGGTGAGCGCGGACAGGCGGATCGAGATACCCCCTGAGGCCTGGCGGGCATACGGCTTCGCTTGCGGGGACGAGGCGGTCTTCAGTCGAGGGAGTAGCACGTCAGGAGGATTCGCTATCACGACGCCGTCACTGCTTGTCTCGGCCTGCTCGAAGATGAATGGAGCCGCCTTGGCCGATAGGGCTGCATCGGGAGGAACCACCGTCGAGTTCGGCAAGAGCAGGTTCGCGGATGGCTGGGTGAGCTTGCCGCCCACAGTGCGAGCGGAGCCGGGGGATCGGCTGCTAGCCGTGCGGGGAAGCCGGTGGGCGCTGGCTTTCGTGGCTCGCGGCAGGATCTACCGGGAGGCGATGAAGCATCCTGGACTGGAGGACTTCGATCTGGGGTGGCCCGGGTCGGCGGAGAGCGGCGGATAGCAGGCGCCAGCGAGGCCGATGGAGCAGTGTGTGGCGCGACGTGGTGGCACGGTGGATGTGAGGGGCGACATCGTGAGGGAGGACGGGGGACCGTGTGGGTAAAGGGACGTGGATCGTCGGGCTGCTGATCGCTGCGCTGGTTCTCCACTGGTCGAGGAAGTCAAGATTGGCTTCCGAGAGTGGCTCCCCCTCGACGTGATGCCGCTGACAATGTTCGTGGTGATGAACGCCGGGGTCTACGGGTTCTGCTTCACCACGCTGATAGCTCCGCTCTGCCAGGACGCCTTGACGGCCCGCTGGCGTGGCTCTTCGCCGCGGCGATGGTCGTGCGACGCCGCCACTTTCCCGACGGTGTCACCTCCTGCCCTCTGCTGCTCCTCTTGGGGTATCTCGTCGTCCATCTCGCAGGCCTCACGTAGCTACTCCTATAAGACGTTCGTTGTCGTAGGTGGACGGCGTCAATGCCCATGGCGCTTCTCGGGTGGCAATTTCTCTGTGCGTTGGGGGACGACAACTTCACCAATCTCAACAATTCGCGCCCTGCAAGCATTGACGCAAGGGGGTATGTGTGCTATCCTACCAAGTGGTCGAAACTCGAGAGTGCTAGGCGGAGCGCATGGCGTCGATGGATCGAAAACCGAATATCGTCTTTGTCGTCCTGGATACACACCGGTGGGACCGGCTGGGCTGTTACGGGTACAATCGGGGTACGTCTCCCAATCTGGACGCGTTTGCCGCGGAAGCGACGTTGTACGAGACAGGCGTGGCCCCGGCGCAGTGGACGATTCCATCTCACGCGTCTATGTTCACCGGGGAGCCCCCCAGCGTCCACGGCGCTCTCCAGTCCGACGACGTCCTCAGCCCGCGGTTTAGGACGCTGGCTGAGCTCTTGCAGGCCGCGGGATACCGCACGGTAGGGTTCTGCAACAATCCTCTGGTCGGTATTCTGGAGAACGGCCTCCGGCGCGGGTTCGATGCGTTCTACAACTACGGCGGTGCCTTTCCGGCCGGTCCGGAGGAGGGCGCGTCGCTCGACGTCTTCGGCCGGCTCGCGAGCCTGGCGGGGCGCTCCCTGCAGAAGATCGCGCAGCCGATTCAGAACGCTTTCGCGCGCTCGAACTCGCTCTTCCAGGGAGCTCTCGACCCGTTCTGGGTGCCGCTGTGGACGTGGGTTGCCAATTTCAAGGGGAACACGCCCCGCTCCATTCGAGACGTGTCGTGGTTTGCGCGCCGTCGCCTGAACGGGCGCAGGGACCAGCCGCATTTCCTGTTTGTCAACTTGATGGAGACCCACCTCCCGTACACGCCGCCCAAGCCCTACCTGGAGACCTACGCCCCGGGCGCCCTTGAGCCCGGCCCGGCACGTGAGTTCGTCCGCGATTTCAACAAGAGGGCGGGCGACTGGTTCACGCCGCCCCTTGAGCCCTTCACCGGGTTGGAGCAGAGGGCGCTGGGCGAGATGTATGATGCTGAGGTGGCCTACCAGGATCACCTCCTGGCGGAGCTACTGGAGGTGCTCGAACGACCCCCTTTACGTGACAACACGCTCGTCATTCTGGTGGGGGACCATGGGGAGATGCTCGGCGAGCACCGTTTGATGGGCCACGCCTTTGGGGTGTACGAGGAGCTGATTCACGTGCCGCTCGTCGTTCGATTCCCAGGGCAGCGCGAGGGTACGCGGGTCGATGAGCCTACGTCGGCGACGCGGGTGTTCCATACGAGCCTGGCGGCCGCCGGTTTGGACGTCATTGAGGGTGTCCAGGGGGAGCGCGTTGAGGTTCGACTGCGCAGCTTGCCGACAGGGGATGAAGGGGGGCGAGACCGGTCCGCTGTCGTGAGCGAGGCGTACGCGCCGACGTTCGCTGTGGGCGTGATGGAGGCGCGCAAGGAGGCTCTGATCGAGGATCTCCGATGCCGCGACACGCATCGGGCGGTCTACGAGAACGGTCACAAGCTAATATCGATTGGCGGCACGGAGGACTTGCTCTTCTCGCTTCGGGACGATCCCCACGAGATGAGCATCCTCAATGGCGGCGACAACGACGCGCTAAAGCGGCACCTGGGCCAGCAGCTTAAGGCCTTCATCAAGGAGGCTACGAATCGCAGAGTGGATGACGAAGGACAGCGGGCTGCGAACGCGGATGATGCAGTGGTTCAGCAGCGGCTGCGTGATCTCGGATATCTGGAGTGAGGGAGAGTGTCAATGATTGATCCGATTATCTTCACCATACCGGGGACGAATATCGCGATTCACTGGTACGGGGTCTTGATGGCTGTTGGGGTCTTCATGGCCGGCTGGGTGACGGCCATTGGGCTCCGGCGTAAGGGCGAGGATCCCGATTTTGTGTGGGATGGGTTGGTCTGGGCAATTCCTGCAGGGATTATTGGCGCCAGGTTGTGGTATTGCGCTAACGTTACGCTGGGCGGGAGCAGCTATTATCTGGATAATCCGGTTCGCATCCTCCGGGTCTGGGAGGGTGGGCTCCATTTCTACGGAGCGGTCCTCTTCGGTGGCTTGGCTGCGTATGCGTATTTCCGGGCCAACCGTCTCGATTTCTTGCTCCTGCTCGATTCCGTGGCGCCCGCGCTGCTGATCGGTCAGGCTGTGGTACGCCCTGCCAACTTTATCAACCAGGAGCTCTACGGCCCGCCGACGGAATTACCGTGGGGGATTCAGATCGACGCCGCCCACCGGATACCGCCGTGGACAGATCTGACCAGGTTTCCCGTTGAGACGACGCGCTTCCACCCCGCGTTTGCCTACGAGATGCTTTGGAACTTCGCGGCAGCCGCCCTCCTCCTGTGGATGGCGCGGCGGCGGGAGGAAGAGTTGAAGCCCGGGGCGCTATTCGCCGGCTGGCTTGTCCTGGAGGGCGTCGGACGGTTCTGGTTGGAGTGGTTCCGACCGGACCAACCCCGTTTGGCCGGGACGGCCATCAGCTATTCGCGCATCGTGGCCATGGCTATGGCCGTCGTCGGTCTCGCGTGGCTGCTGATCAGATATGAGGTTGTCCGGCTTCCGTTCCTATCGGCAGGTCCCGAGACCTACGCCGTCACGAGCTCAGAGGAGACGGAGTCCGAAATGGCTGACGCGGCGGAGGGGTTGAGCGCCGAAGCCGACGCAGATGCCCAGACCGAGGCCGAGGTCTAGTCCAAGGGCCAGACCCCACGTTCGGGAGCCGGCTGGCGCGAGATCCGGTGGGGCCTGCGCTCCACGGGCAACGGCGAACTGGTTTGCGCTGATGCAACCACTCGGCTGATCGTGCGTATATAAGGTGACGTTGGGCACTCGACGAGACAGCGGTGGCAATGGATCTTGAGCTCTCGGTGTACGTTGCTCTCATCGTGGCTTATCGGCTGCTGGAAGCCCTCGCTATGCGGGAGGCTGGCTCCTACGGTAGGAGACCGCGGCGGGACTGGACGATGGCGCTGATCGTGGTTCCGTACTACGCGGTGATGGTGGGGCCGCTGCTTGAGTACCTGGCTCTCGAGTCCATACCCGGACTGGCAAACTTCGGTTTCGGTGGCCTCTGCTTCGCTGCGGCTGTGTTCTTCCGTGCCAGGGGACACCTGGACTTGGGCAGAGGGTTCTCGATGGCGATCGAAAGGACGGACGGGGCTGGGCTGGTCGATACGGGACTGTACGCGACGATTCGCCATCCATTGTACTTGGGCAACTTGTTTCTGTTTTTGGCTTGTCCGCTCTTCCTGGGGGCCAAGCTCTCCTGGATAGCGGCTGTGCTGGGCCTGGTCGGGGTTCTGATTCGCATCCAGATGGAAGAGGCGTTCCTGATGAGGGAGCTCGAGGGCTACGAGGCGTACGTAGAGCGTACCTGGGCCCTCCTCCCAGGGGTCTATTGAGACTGCGCCCGGTTAGACACGTAGGCCTGAGATGGAAGTCGGCGCAATGCGGGCCGGGTGTCAGAGGGCTGCACCGGGTCGAGGCGGCAGGGCATTGTCTGGAGGGTGCGGTTAGCGTACGGGGGGGCTTCGGTGCCCAGGCCAAGCGTGCGCAGCACGCGCGGCGGGCGGATGGCACAGATTGGAGAGGATAGGGAGGCACTATGGGAAAAGGCGATGGACCAGTAAGATGGGAGACCTCATCCGGGGACTGCGTCTCGGTGGGGGAGCTGACCGTAACCCCTGTGTCGCAGGCGCTGAGCGTCCGTTGGCCTCACGGTGGATGGGTGTGGAACCGCCCCAGGGCTGTCCTGGTGGGACGGGACGACTCGACTGAACGGATTCCGATTGTAGACGTTACGCGTGCGGCCCAGGTGGGCCTCTATGCACTCGGTGTGCTCTTCGGAGTCGCTGGGTTGGTGGCATGGATATGGGGAAGGAGGACATCCAATGGAAGGGACGTTTAAGGAACTGACCGCGGTGTCGGTTGAAACGCATGAGCAGGCCGTCGAGCTGATCGAGAAGCTCTACGTGGTGGCGCAGCCCGGAGCCGTGTTTAGCGAGCCCATGGAACTCGAAGGGCGGACGGTCATCACCGCCGCCGAGGTGAACGTCGGGCTCGGGGTTGGATTCGGATTCGGAGGTGGGTCGACCCCCGGTGACGAGGACAAGCCGAAGAAGGGACACGAATCTGGGCATGTTAAGAGTTCGGACCCCCACGAGAGGGTGACCCTGGCGGGCGGGGAGAGAACGGAGGGGGTTTCTGGACAGGCCGAGGCTTCGACGCAGGTCGAGGAGCAGGATGCGGGCAAGGACGTGGGCATGGGCGGCGGTGGCGGCGGTGGGGGCGGTGCCAGCGGTCGGCCTATTGCTGTCATCAGCGTCACCGAGGAGGGCGTGGAGGTCGAGCCGGTGGTCGACGTCACCAAGATTGCACTGGCTTTCTTCACGGCGCTGGGCAGCATGTTCTTCATGCTTATGAAGATGAGAAAGGCAGCCGACCGGTAAGTGTCCGCGCCTAAGTGCTTGAGCCGGTGGTCTGGACGCCGCTGTTGCACTGGCGTCCGCCGCCGGCTCTTGGTATGTCGGTGGGTCTCCCAGGAGGATGCACTTCCGCTGCTGCGCCAGATCCCGCGGGAGCCGGGCCGAGTTGCCCGCCGCGGCCCGCAATCGAGATTGGGTCCTCACGCTGATTGGGATGGGAAGATGGTCACGATTCGTTCAATGGACCGATCGGAGGTCGCGCGCATCGAGGAGATTGATCGCTCAGAGCACGTCACGACCAACTACGTATTCGACCATGGCGAACTGCGCGCCGAGTCTGTAGATTGGCGGGTGCCCCGCTGGCCGCCCACGGGGGACGGCTTCAGCGTCGAGCATATCACTGCGGGCGTCGTGACCGTCCTGGAGAGCGGTGGGACGATGCTCGGGGCCTTTGATGAGACGGATGCTCTGGTGGGATTCGCGGTCTTACGATACGGGCTGGCCGAGCAGATGGCGCAGCTAGACGCTCTCTTTGTCTCTAATGGGTACCGTCGACGGGGCATCGCGACCAGGCTCCTCACCCGAGTCGTTGATCTGGCGAGGGCGGACGCTGCCGATTGGCTTTACGTGTCGGCGACGCCGTCCGAGTCGGCGGTTGGGTTCTATATGAGTCAGGGATTCCACCTTGCTGAGGAGGTTGACCGCGCGCTCCACCTGCTGGAGCCCGAGGATATCCACTTGGTCCGGTCCCTCGCCGACTGACGCAGGGCGAAGCCCTCAAAGACGCCTTAAGCCAGACAAAGGCCCCCTTAACGTCCTCAACCTATACTCCGGATGGGACTGCCAGGCGGCGGTACCTCTGGCACCGGGATTGCAGTGGTTGGCCGGTGCTCATCCTGGCACTTTGGGACGAAGTCGCTATTTGACCAGAGAGCGGATTCTTCGCGGCTCTGACGATGATGCTGCTGACCGTGGCAGCCTTCCGCACGCCCATCATCGCACTGATGCCGGACCTGGTCCCCTCAGCCCTGCGTTCGAAGGCGAACGGGGTGATCAACCTCATGGGCGGCCTGGTCGCGCTGGCCGCGGTCGGAGTGCTCTTGTGGCAGGTGAAGGAACCGCGGGGACTGGTGGCCTCGGCGGCGGAGGGGGACGAAGGCCTCGGGATCTTCGCTGCCATCCGCAACATCCCGCGCGAGAACGCGCGCAGCCTGACACTGCTCATCCTGACGATCTTTTTTTGGTTCGCGGCTACAATGCCATCGAGGCTTTCTTCAGCTCCTAGGGGGTGGTCACCCTCGGCGTAACCGAGTCGACGGCGAGCATAATCCTCAGCGTCGCCTACGTCACGCTCAGTCTGTTTCCCATACTCAGCGGCTTCGTTGCCACGCGCTTCGGACGGAAGCGGACCATCATTGCTGGCCTGATAGTCTTACGACGTTACTCGCTGTGGTCTTCTTCACGCCGACTGTGCCAGCCATCGTCGGCCTGTTGACCGTCGGCGGCGTGGCTTGGTCGCCGGTGAACGTCAACAGTCTGCCGATGGTGGTGGACGCCTCGCCCTCAGAGACCTCCCTGGGGACGTACACGGGGCTGTGGTACGTTGCGGGGACGCTGGCGGCTGTGGTGGGTCCAATCTTGAATGGCTGGGTGATCGGTCTCACGGGGAACAACTACAGCATGATCTTCTTGGTGACGCCGGGCTTCTTCGTACTGGCGGCGGTGTGTATGCTGGGTGTCCCCACCGGGGAGGCGAAAGCCGGTTAGCGAGCCAGGCCGGCCCGGAGCGCCTGTTCGAGGAGGGCCGGTCGACGGCGTCGTGAAGCGGGACGCAGGGGCGACAGTGACCGAGCCGCCCAGTGTTCGGGGGCGGAACCCGGACTCCAACCTCATCTAGGATTCGTCTTTGGGTCGATTGCGCCGGCGGTCGAACCTGAAGGTACCCGGGCGCGTCGGCTCGCATCCGGGCATCTCATCCCGGGGGCAAGACTCTAGAGGCCCGGAACGAGGACAGTTGCGTGAACCAATCCTCTTTCGCCGTCGCGGCGGGTCACGAGAAAGCGCTGTCGTGCCCCATCGCGGCGGAGGTGAACCCCAAGAGTGCTGAGGCGCCGCTGTCCGGTGGGACCCGTGTCATCAACGACCTCCGGGCGGAGGGGAACCCGTTCGGCCAGTCTGCTCCAAACAACCTGTGCGGCTCACCTACACGATGGGAACTTCGGTTAGACCTTGTCGAGCAGTTCTGCTTTCTTCTGGTCGTATTCTCCCTGGCTGATTGCCCCTTCGTCCCGCAACCTCTTCAAGTCGCTGAGGCGAGCGAGAGCGTCCGAGTCGGATGGTTTCTCTTCCTTGCGTTCAGCAGCCGCCCGCCGGTAGACCAGCTCCTGTGGCTTGTGGAGCACCCACTCTTCGCGACCCAGCATCCTCTTGGTGCGCTGGATGGATACGGGCTCGACGGCGATTTCGTCCAGGGCGTCCCTGATGGTCTCGATGGCTCTCCTGGCCTCTTGCTTGGATAGCCAGCTGACGTCGATCGCCTCGCCGTCCTCGGGCTTGAGGGTGAAATGCGAGGCCGCGATGCCCTGCTCGAAGTGGACAGTCTCCAGTTTCGAGTAAGGGATGTCTTTCAACTCGTAGCGGCCCATGACCTTATGGTCGACCAAGATCACCCGCTGGTCGGTGACGGCCAGCGTATTGGGCGTCAGGTCTATGCTGAGGGTCTTGCTGGCTCGAACAACGTGGAGAACTCTCTCGTCAGCGGCGAGGTTCGTCTCCACAGCCTTGGGAATGTCCATGTCTCTCCTGTCATACGACTCCGTGCGGAAGCTCATAGGGTGACCGGCGCTGGAACCCCAGGAAGCAGTGCGACTTGCCCTGCTCAACGCACTGTGGTGGGCTCAACAGAGTCCGGCGACCAGCGGACGAAGTGTCTACGGCTCTGGATTCGGTGCCGGCAAGCGCGCGCCCCGAGACCAGCCGGGTCCTTCTGCCCACGCTGCCGCCGTTCCATCTACGGTGCACCGGAGGCAGGCATCGAGCATAGATCGACTGTGAAGCGGCTCGTGGTAGCCGCAGAGGCGGAGAGAAGACAGGCGCCAGATTGCGTCCCACCACGTGCCGGCAAGAAGCGAGATTGGGACACCACGTGGCTGGGCGGATGGAGCCGGGCGCCGCGATTCGTCTCAGGATGCTGATCCGCCACCCAACGGCGTACCTTCTACCCTACTCAGAACGGTTTCGCGTCGCGCCCCGCGCCCGGCTCGTTGCGCCGCAGATCCATATTGAACGGGAAAAGCGCCACGGGGATGAGCTTCATATGCTGCTTGGCAAAAGGTATGCCGACGATCGTCAAGGCGAGAATGAGGGCAAACACAAGATGCGTGATCGCGATCTCCCAACCGAAGAGGACGATCCACACAATGTCGAAGAGCAGCTTAAGGGGGCTCTGGTGCTCTGCATCGACGACCTTCTTCCCGAACGGCGCGAAGGTGGAGATTCCCAGCTTGATCGATCTGAGCCCAAAAGGGATGCCGATGATGGTCAGGCATAGCAGGAAGCCACTGATGATGTATTCCATGCCTGCCACGAAGCCACCGAAGACCAACCAGACGATGTTGCCTAACAGACTCACAGTCTCCTCCTCTGCGAATAGGTGCGATCCAGTGTTACCCCAGACCGCTGTTTTGTCCGTTCCAAAATCCTATACGACCAGTATACCATGCAAGTTGCGAATTGTGGACTGTTCTTCGCCCAGGCTCAGCTGATGGATCGGCTCGCTAGGCGGGTGAGGGGGCGAAATCCGAGGTTGACAGAGCGGGTGGGCGTGCTATACTAGGCGCTGCTGGGACGATGTCAGTGAGCTGGATCCAACGCCGCCACGGGCGCAACGACGCTCGCGGCGGTCGTGCTTGTCATGAGATGAAGACAGAGATCATCAAGGCAAAGAACAGTACCGCGTGTCGCCGCGCCGTCGATGTGCTGGTGTCCGGAGGATTGGTGGCCTTTCCGACGGACACCGTGTACGGGTTGGGCGCAAGCCCGTGGGATGAGGACGCTGTGCAGCGTCTTTACCAGGTCAAGGAACGCTCACGCGGCCTCCCGATCCCGCTGCTTCTCTCAGACCGGGATGAGCTCGGGCGGGTGGGTATTCTTCCCGAGTCGTGCCAGGCTCTTCCCCGAAGATTCTGGCCCGGCGGGTTGACGCTCGTCGTGCGGAAGACGGACGCCGTCTCCGCGACCGTGAGCAACCGGCCGACGGTGGCGGTGCGCATTCCAGACCACTCACTGGCTCGGAGGTTGATCCGGCAGGCGGGCGGCGTGCTAGCTGTGACTAGCGCGAACATCTCGGGCAAGGCCAGTCCTCGCACCGCGCACGATGTCGAGGCCCAGCTTGCTGGGCGCATACCCATCATTCTGGATGGTGGCCCGAGCCGGGTTGGCGTGGCATCGACAATCGTTGATTGCTCCGTGTCCCCGCCGCGGCTACTGCGGCGCGGGGCGGTGGACGAAACGGAGCTGCGCGCCGCTCTCGGCGCATTGGACGCGGCCTAGGGATCACATTGGAGCTATCCAGCGAGCGACGACGGGGCGGCGTGCGTTGCGCGGGAGGGGCTGGAGATCGATGCCTGGGTCACGGATTGAGTCTTGACATAAGGAGTTGTTGATACATCGTGTGTGATCAGAAGGGATTCACATTGTGGTTCACGGGTCTTTCCGGGGCAGGGAAGACAGCGATTGCAGAGCCGCTGGCGGAGCGATTGAGGGAGCGGGGGTTGAAGGTCGAGCGACTGGATGGTGACATCGTGAGAAAAGACTTGACCAGCGACCTGGGCTTCACCAAAGAGGATCGTGACGAGAACATCAAGCGGGTCACGTTCGTGGCAAAGCTGCTCTCCCGGAACGATGTGGCCGTCATCTGTTCGTTCATCTCGCCCTACCGCGAACGTCGTGCCCGCACGAGAAGAGAGATCGAGAAAGGCGCGAGCTTCCTGGAGGTCTTCGTCGATTGTCCGCTCGAGGTCTGCGCCGAGCGGGACGTGAAGGGGCTGTACGCGCAGGCCTTTGCCGGCGAGATCGACAATTTTACGGGCGTGTCCGATCCTTACGAGCCGCCCGCGAACCCGGAGATCGTCTGCCGTACGGCGGAGCAGACGGTCGAAGAGAGCGTTGCGCACGTACTTGGCTATCTTGAGGAGCAGGGGTACATTCCAGCTCCATAGCGTGAGCCTCCGGTTCTTCTATCGCGGGCTGTGACCAGTCCGTTTGATCCTCGTCACGCTTGCCGAGATATCCGGCCCGACAAAGTGGTTGCTCAGGAGTAGCTCGATCGATGGCACCGACGACGGACACCTCACGGGAAGCTGGCGCCAGGCTTCGGTTCCTGATTCCCGGCATGTTGTTTCTGTCTGCCTTCGCGTTGTATGCTGCCACGGCTGCTCCAGGTACGCTCTTCGGTGATCCGTCAGAGTATCAGTTCATTCCGGCCATTCTCGGCATCGCTCACCCCCCGGGGTATGCTTTCTATACGTTGCTGGCCAAGCTTTGGCAGCTGGCGGTCCCTGTTGGGACCGTCGCGTTCCGTACGAATCTGCTTGCCAGTGCCGTAGGGGGATGGGTTGTGACGGCCGTGTATTTGTTGGTGTCGGACATGCAGTCTGCCTGGATAGAGAGGCACCCAGATGTGGGGGGCGAAGGAAGCCAGACAGTCAGCGTGGACGCGATGGTACCATGCCTGTCCGCGGTTTTTGCGGCTCTCGTTCTTGCGGCCGCCCCTGACCTCTGGCAGCACGCGATTCACGCCAATGCGCATATCGTGAGCGCTGGGCTAGCTGTGACGCACCTGTGGCTCCTGGCGCGCTGGTGGCGCACTGGCCGAGATGGTTGGCTGGGTGCCTTCGGAGTTACGATGGGTCTCGCTGTCACCCACCATCCGATCACGCTAATGGGGGTCCCTGCGTATGGGCTCTTCATGCTGAGCGTCCGGGGACGGGAACTGTTTAGATGGTCGACGCTCGTCATCCTGGCGAGCACCGTGCTCGTCGGTCTCAGCCCACTCCTCTACTATCCCCTGCGCAGTCCCGCGGCGCCCTTCGGGCCAACCGATATGAACACCTGGGATGGTTTCACGCGCCACATCACCGCTCGTGGTCTGCGGGTCAACCTATTTCACTTTGGATTGGCGGATCAGCTTGATCGTACGCTAGTGTTCTGGTCCCTGCTTAGGTTACAGTACCCATTGCCCGTCATCCTGCTGATTCCGGTCGGGTTGGTCCTCTTGGTTCGGCGTGTGCCCAGGCTGGCGCTCCTGATGGGAGGATTCGTGGTCGGCCATCTAGCGTTCACCCTGAACACCGTGCAGGACGTGATGGCCTACCTACTCCCGCCTTTTGCAGCTCTGGCCGGGTTGGCCGGCGTCGGTGCGTGGGGCTTGCTGATAGGAGTTAGCGGTGTTGTAGGAGCAAGCCGGAGCCCCTCTGACGCGTCTCAGCAGGATGCTGTTCCTTTGTGGCTCCACCTTGTCCTTGTAGCGGCTCTCCTGCTATGGCCGGTGGGGCAAGGGGCACAGAACCTTTCACGAGGTATCTCACTGCGCGATTTCGAGGCTGCTGAGCGCTGGGTGAGGGCGGTGCGGGGGCGGTTCGAGGGCAGGAGGGAGGGAGCGGTGCTGCTGGCGGCCTGGGAGTATCTCACCCCTCTCTGGGTGCACGCCTACACAGAGGATTGGGGCGTGACCGAGGATGACCTGGACCTGACGTACGTCTCGACCGCGACGCCCTGGGCGGAGGCGGTCTGGTCCCATATCGAGGCTGGCGAGATCTATTTGCCGGATTTCCGGCCGCCAGTGCGCCAGGCGGGGTTTCGGATGATACCGGAAGGGACGTTCTACCGGGTAGAGGCGCCGCCAGTGACGGAGGCCGAGCCGGCCCATCCAGTGGACGTGAGAGTGGAGGACCGGATCGGTATCTTGGGCTATGACCTACCGGAGAAGATCGTGCGTGCCGGAGAGCCTCTAGCGTTGACGCTCTATCAGAGGGTTGACGAGCCACTGGGAGGGATCTGGATGCCGTATGCCCAACTGGGCACCGTCGAGGCGCGTTGGACGACGGACAGCCGGCTGCTGACGACCCATTGGCAGGCGGGGGAGATTGTCGTGGAACGGTACGAGGTACCGGTCCCGTTTGACATGGAGCCCGGCGACTACCCCTTGCGGCTGGGCTACGCGGATCTGTCCGGTGGTCGTCCCTCGCTGCCCCTTTCCACGGGCGAGATGACTCACGAGATAGCGACAGTGAGCGTCCGGGCACCGGAGACGCGCCCGGCGGCTGGCGTGCTCGATTCAGTCCTGGCGAATCTAGACAACCAGATTGGCTTGATGGCGGCCCGCGTTCGGTCCGGCTTGCGGATGCGGCGGGCGTTCTGGGAAGAGCCTATCGTGGTAAGGTCGGGGGCGTCACTCCACCTAACGCTGGAGTGGCGCGCGCTGGCATCCCCGCGCGATAGCGCCACGGTCTTTGTTCACTTGATTGACGCGGCTGAACGCCCGGTGGTAGGCTGGGACTACACTCCTCTGGGCGGGTCCGCTCCCACGTATCTTTGGTTTCCAAAGTGGCTTCCAGGGCAGACGTTTCTGGATCCCTACCGGCTGTCCATCCCCCGAGATGTACCGCCCGGCGACTATCGGTTGGAGGTTGGCATGTATGGGATGACTTCACAGCGGCGTCTGCCTGTGGTAGACTCGTCAGGGGACCTGGCCGGCGACCGAGTCATCCTCGGGACGGTGCGTGTCGAGTAGGAGATAAGGGGCGTAGCATGGAGCTTGCATTGCTGATCCTGTGTCTGGCGTTGAGCCTGTTGCTGGTGGTTGGGGCCGTCTGGGTGTTCGATCTGCAGTCGCGGCTGCGGCGGTTGGAACACCGGTATGAGCATCTCTTCGCGATGGAGGAGGAGCCAAGATTCGCCGCTGCCCTCGAACAGTTGGCCTTGCGATTCTCAAAACTCAACGCGCGCACGGAGCGCCTCGTGATGCAAGTCGGCGAGATGGACCGGAACCTGGTGCGCTGCGTGCAGGGAGTGGGCTTTGTCCGATACAGTGCCTTTGAGGACACGGGTGGCGACCAGAGCTTCTCCCTGGCCATGGCGGACGCTGACGGTGACGGTGTGGTCATCTCGGCCCTCTATGGCCGGGACGCCACTCGGGTCTACGCCAAACCGATCGAGAACTGGGTCTCGTCGCGAGCGCTGGCCGATGAGGAGGAACAGGCTCTCTCGAAGGCGCGGAAGGTTGTTGTTCCCGACCAGGGTTGACAGCGAGTTTGTGCTGTTATACCATAAGCGTCGGAATACTTAGGCTTCACCTAGATAGACGAGGAGGGACACTTGTTCGGCAGAGGAAAGACAGAGGATAAGCCCACGAAGCAGAGGGCACCTGGTAAGGCCTTGGAGATCGAGACAGTCATCGGTCCCAACACGCATTTCCGAGGCGACATCCAGTCGGATGGCGGGGCCCGGGTCGAGGGGGTGTTCGAAGGCACGATTGATGTCACCGGGAACTTGATCATCGGCGAAGGGGCCAAAGTGATTGCGGACATCTCCGCTCACAACATCTCGATTTCTGGTGGGATCAAGGGGGACATCAACGGCAACAAGGTGGAGATTCTGGAGAACGGCCGTGTTTGGGGTAACCTGACGGTGAACTCCCTCCTGCTCAACGAGGGGGCCTATCTCCGAGGCAACACCACGATGCAAGGCGACATTGAGCCTCCGATGATCGAGCCCCCCAAGGAGTCGAAAGCGCCCGAGGCGAAGGCTACGATTGTCGATGTCGAGCCAAAGGTGAAGGAGAAGGAAGAAGACGGCTAGGGCTGACACTGTCAGCTAGGGCTGACACTGTCAGCTAGGGCTGACACTGTCAGCTAGGGCTGACACTGT
>CAZIWL010000003.1:0-17693 GCA_964542755.1 uncultured Anaerolineales bacterium | reverse complement strand
CGACTGCGGTATGAACCCCCGGGGCGCTAAGGCACGTCGCCGCCGGAGCGTGCGGAGAGCGCTGGACCGGACAGATCGGCGTGGGCTGGGCAACTTGCCCAGCCCTTCGGTTCTGGCAAGTGCGTCTTCTGGTTCGTCGTTCTCCCTACGCGCTGTGTCTGCTCACCAGCAGAACGGGACAGTCCACCCCGGCTACGAAATCGGCGAGCCGATCCGCAGGAAGGTAGGATCGATCGAGTACCAGCAATCCGGCGCCCTCGGTGAGGGCGGCATTGATGAGCGATCTCAGGCCTGAGCCGGCCAACTCCCGGTAGCGCACAAGCAGCCCCTCGCCGTCGAGCTCCCCCGTGATCCGCTCCTGTATCTTCTCGGAGGAACTTACCGCCGAGGCAGGGACGACGACGGACAGTAGGCCCTCCAGGTGATCGGCCACGCGGGAAGCCATCAGCAGCGCCTCTTTGCCCTCCTCCGACCCATCATAAAGCACGACGACGGGCGATTTGATCTCGGTATCCCGGGATACTAGGAGCACAGAACGAGAGACAGCCCCGGCGGCCGCGATTGCTGTTGATCCAACCCCGGAACGACGCGTCAATGGGCGACTGGCTCTCCCCACGCAGAGGAGGTCGGCGTCCTCCGCCTCCTCTAGGACCCGGGCTGATACGTCGCCGCGCACGACCTCAAACGACCACTCGATGCCGCTCTCAGTGCATTCTCTCGCGAGGGCTCGGCGCGCCTGCTCTGCCTGAGCTCGCAACTGGCGTCTCATCCTCTGGGGGCTGAGACGGCTCCGACGGGCGAACGGGAACTGGGTCTCGCGAGCTACCGGGAGCTCAGCAACTCGGAGCAGGGTAACGTCCTCGACGAAGAGACCGTGCAGGTCCGCTTCCAGGCAACGAGCCAGATAGGCCGCGGCCCGGAGCGCAGCCAGGCTGTGGCGTGAGGTGTCCAGACCGATAACGATGCGTCGGATTGCCAGCTCATCTCCAGTCTCGTGTACCGCCTCTTGCTCCCGGTTAGGCATCGCTGGTGGCTACTCCTCTCCTTCCGACGTACTTGCATCTTGATCGGAGGATTCTGACGGCGAGTCCTCGTCGAGGCCCTCGCCGAAATCGCGCTGCTTCTCAGCCAGCTCGATCAGGCGTGCCTCGACGCGTTGATTGACGCTTCCGTGCGGGAATTCACCTTCCTCGTTCCGTATTCCCGCCGGTTCACCGGTCAGCAGGCTGGTGGCCTCGTCGACGGTCCGCACGGCATAGACATGGAAGTCTCCCGCCTCGACTGCCTCAAGAACGTCATGCCGGAGCATCAGATGCTCGACGTTTGCCACAGGGATCAGGACGCCTTGATCCCCTGTGAGCCCCTTCGCTCGGCACGCATCGAAGAAGCCCTCGATTTTCTCATTGACGCCCCCAATGGGTTGAACCTCGCCGTGCTGGTTCACCGAGCCGGTGACGGCAAGAGATTGTTTGATGGGAGCGTCCGCCAGGTCCGAGAGGAGGGCACAGAGCTCTCCCAAAGAGGCGCTGTCACCCTCCACGCCGGCATAGGATTGCTCGAAGACCAGGCTGGCCGACAGCGAGAGGGGATGCTCGGCGGCATATCTGGCGCCCAGGTAGCTCGAAAGGATGAGCACGCCCTTGGAATGGATCGGCCCTCCCAGATCCACCTCGCGCTCGATGTCGATGACGTTGCCCTTGCCCAGCCGGGTGCGTGCCGTAATACGGCTGGGACGGCCAAAGGCGTAGTCGCCCAGGGCGATAACAGACAGGCCGTTGACCTGCCCTCTCTTCTCCCCGTCTGTGTCGATGAGGATCATGCCGCGTCTGATGTGCTCCTGCGTCCTCTCGCGGAGGCGATCCGCGCGGCTGATCCGTTCTCGGATTGCCCGCTCCACATCCTCAACAACGACGACTCCGTGCTCGGCGTGTCCGGCCCAGTAATCGGCCTCCTCGAGTAGCTCGGCGACGCTCAAGAGATGCGTGGAGAGCTTCTTCGTGTCGCCCACGAGGCGGCTGCTGCGCTCAATGACGCGGGCTACGGCCGCTCGATCGAAGGGGCGCAGCTCCTCGCGCCGCGCGATGGTAGCGACGAGCCGGGCATAGAGCTCATCGCTCTCAGATGTCCTCGGCATCTGATCGTCAAAGTCGGCCTCCACCTTGAAGAGCTCGCTGAAATCCGGATCATACTGGTTGAGCAGGTAGTAGAGCAGCCGTTCTCCGATCAGGACAACCTTCACGTCCAGTGGGATGGGCTCGGGCTCCAGCGACACGGTGCTGACGAGGCTCAGGGCCTGGCTGAGGGATTCGATGCGCACCTGCTGAGAGCGGAGCACCCGCTTCAAGCCATCCCACGCATAGGGCTGGGTAAGAAGCTCGCGGGCTTCAACGAGGAGGTATCCTCCGTTGGCCCGATGGAGCGCGCCGGGCTTGATGAGGTTGAAGTCAGTGACAAGAGCACCCATCTGGGCGATGTGCTCGATGCGTCCAATCAGATTGTTGTAGGTGGGATGCTCCTCGTAAACGACTGGGGCACCCTGGGATTCACTGTGGTCCACCAGGACGTTGACCTGGTAGCGGCGGAACTTGGCCTCATGCATCTGCTGGGTTGGCAGCCCGAGGAAGGCCTCGGCCTCCTCATCACCAGTGCTCCGGAAGTCCTCCACATTCTCGACCACATCGTTCTTCACCGCATTGAGGTAGTCGACGACGGGCGGGATGTTGGAATACTTCTCCTGGAGGTCGTCGATGCGGTGTCCCACGGCAAGCATCGCCACCTGTCGGTTGAGTTCCTTGACTCTGGCCCGTGCTTCTCGTTCCCAGTGCCGGGCTTGGCGCATGCTCTCCTGGAGCTCCTCCTGGAGCTGCGCGATATCCTCTTTGACCTGCTCGCGCTTCTCGTCCGGCAGCTGCTGGAAAGCGTCAGGGCTTACGACCTCGCCCTCCTCAACGGGGGCGAAAGCCAGGCCGACGGGTGTTCGGATGAGGGCGATTCCTCTTTCCTTGGCCCTCTCCTGGATCGTGTTGAGGGCTTCCTCCTGCTTTTCCTGGTACTCCTCCTGTAGCTCCTGCTTTCGGGTCTGGTAATCTTCGCTCTCGAAAGCAGCAGGAATAGCCGAACGAAGTTCCTCGACGAGCTGCTCCATGTCGTCTCGCAGCTCTACGCCTTTGCCCGGGGGAAGCTCCAGCGTGGTAGGCTTGGGCGTGTCCTCGAAGTTGTTCACGTAGCACCAATCGGAGGGGACCGGTTCATCCGCGGCCTTCTTCTCCAAGAACTGCCTTACGGTCGTCCGCTTTCCTGTCCCACTAGGTCCGAGGGCGTAGACGTTGTATCCATCGCGCTGGATGCCGATCCCGAACTGGATGGCTCCGATCGCCCTTTCCTGTCCGATAATCTGCGCGAGATCCTCCAGGTCTTCTGTGGTCTCAAACTCGAACTGCGCCGGATCGCACACCTGGCGCAGCTGGTGCACGTCAAGTCGTTGTAGGCTCATTGATCGATCTCCTTAGTACGATTCTCTAGTGTCCTTCAGGTGAGAGCGCGGGCTCGTATGCCGTGATCACGCGCCTCCATTCATCGGAAAGGGAAACGGACTGGCCCCTTACGTAGTCATATCGGACCTGGGTGCTCCGGGCCTCGGCCGCCAGCCGCCCGTCGCTACCCTCCATGCGATAGCAGAAGACGAAGCTGGATCGACCGAGCTCGCTGATCCGGACTCGGACAGTCACCCGCTCGCCCAGTTTCAGAGGGGATCTGAACTCGCAGCGTGCTTCGGCGAGGATTAACCTGATGTCTGACGGGACGTCCGAGATCAGGCCGAGTTCGCGCAAGTAGTGGATGCGGCCCTGCTCCAGATAGCTGAAGTAGACGGCGTTGTTGACGTGGTTCATCGCGTCCAAGTCTCGCCAGCGGACCTCAATGGTCGTGGAGAAGCGGTAGACGTCTCTGTCCATAGTCGGCATCACCTCGCAGATGTGCTGCTCACGTCTCTGGGGCAGCTGTGGCAGCAGCCGGAGCAGGATGACTCACGGGATGCAATGCCCCCAATGGCACAGGAAAGGCGTCACCGGTCACCTCTCACGCGTGGTCTGACTGACCGGCAGCCCGCTGCACGATGGGGGATATTCTGGTACCCTCAGACCATCCGGAAATCCACCTCATCAGCCGTTGGATCGAAGATGCAAAAGGAGCGCCGTTGCCAACGCGTACCTCCCAGCGCACCCGGATTGATGATGCGGGTCGGCCCCACGCGCTGGTCGCGTGGCCGATGGGTGTGACCGTGGAAGACATAGACATACGTTCCGGCGCTGATGATGGATCTCAACTCCTCCTGGCGATGTCCGTGCAGCAGAATTGCTGACAGGCCTTCTAGCGTCAGTCGATGTGTATCGGCGAATCGGCCGCTGCCGATCGTTCTCCTGGCTGTTGCACCCAGCTCTGGATGGCGGTCCATGTTCCCCCGCGCGACCCAGGTATCGAACTCTGCGAGTGGGTCCATCGTGCCCGGCGTGCAGAGATCACCGCAGTGGAGCAGGAGCTCAATGCCCTCGGCCTTAAGGATGCCGAGAGCTTGGTCGAGGGCTTGACGATCGTCGTGGGTGTCGGAGATGATGCCGATTCTCATAGATAGCGCCTTAGCATCAATCATAGCAGAAATCGCCGGGTTAGACAAAGCCCCGCACGGGTCGCAGGTATACGGGTGGCCGCAGCGTGAACTTGCTGACCGTAGGCGGCAAGGTATAGTTAGGGGGTTGCGAGGCGGAAACTGAGGACGTGTGATTGCTATGGTTTTGGAAGAGAACCGCATCTCGAGCTCCGAGCCGACGATCGCCCAGAGGATGCTGGGATGGTTTGTGGAGCACTCTCGCGAACTGCCATGGCGCCGTGAACGGTCCCCGTACCGCGTCTGGGTCTCTGAAGTGATGCTTCAGCAGACCCGGGTGGACACGGTCATCCCCTATTACGAGCGCTTCTTGGAGCGTTTCCCGGACATCGAGGCGTTAGCTGCTGCCCCCCTGGAGGACGTGCTCAAGGTGTGGGAGGGGCTGGGCTACTATGCGCGGGCACGACGCCTCCACAGAACCGCTCAGGAGCTAGAGAGGTCGGCAGGAGGTCAGCTGCCCCAGTCATCCGAGCAGCTTGAGAAACTTCCGGGTGTTGGCGCCTACACGGCGGGCGCCATCGCGTCGATGGCGTTTGGGGAGCGCGTGCCCGCCGTAGACGGGAATGCACGCCGAGTCCTCTGCCGGGTCTTTGCGATCAGGGACGATGTGACACGATCGGCGACGAAGCGTCGGGTGAGGGCTCTGGCGCGTGAACTCCTGCCGAGCGAGAATGTGGGTGTGTTCAACGAGGCGGTCATCGAACTGGGTGCGACGGTGTGCACACCCCGCCGCCCCTCCTGCTCGAGCTGTCCGCTAGCCGATGAGTGCCAGGCCTATGCCCAGGGCGAGCAAGAGGAGCTTCCGGTGCGACGACCCCGCCGAAAGACGCCGCATTACGACGTGGCTGCGGCCGTCACCCGACGGGATGATGGCGCCGTGCTGGTGGCACAGCGGAACGTCGAGGATATGCTGGGCGGGCTCTGGGAGTTTCCAGGTGGGAAGTGCGAGGATGGTGAGACGCTGAAGGAGTGCCTGGCACGGGAGATGGAGGAGGAGTTGGGCGTGACCGTTGGTGTGGGGCAGCGACTGCTTGTCGTCGAGCATGCCTACACCCACTTCCGGATCACGCTTCACGCCTACTGGTGCAGGTTGGTCCATGGCGAACCACGTTGTCTCGACTGCGCCGCGGTACGGTGGGTGATGCCTGAGGCGTTGTCATCCCTGCCCATGTCGGTGGCCGACAGGAAGGTAGCGGAGATGGTGCAGTCTGGCTAGGGGCACCGAGACAGACCCGAGCGTGAGACGATCGTCGAACGACCTTGGCAGATCCTGAGATTGCCCTGCCCGGGGCGGGGTCTTTGGCCCTCCACCTGACCCCCACTTGTTGCCAGCGCTCGACGGAGGAGCGTCCGGTCTCCTCCAAGACGTGACAGCTTCGCTCCCACGAGTCAGGCTGCAGGGAGGCCCTGCCGCTATCCTAGCGACGGGACGGGTCCACCTCCAAGAACACTGCTTCTGACCGCTGGAAGCCTCGACGGTGCCTTGGATCAGGTATTGATTGGCATCCCAGATTGGAGTGTGGGTTCCTCGCGAGGGTCTTTCTGTCATAGGCGTAACGAACTTATAGCGAGGCCATGGGCTTGACGAGCGCCGGCCGAGTTGTGCCCGGGTGACTTCCGGATTACCATCGGCCCGTTCATCGGCGCCACCCACTGCGCCCCTCTCCGACTGATGGTCTCTTCACCCAAGTGGGTTCGCCGACGACGACCAGCCCGGCCGACCAAGCCGCTTTCGGGAGGATGGGCGCCCCCAGATTCATGCCGGCATGGTCATTGGCGGGGCCTGAAGTCCATAAGAGCTGAACCGCCGTTGTCTCGACGCACAAGAAGGAGGCTGCAATGGAATGCCACAGGGCCTATCGCTGGTTGGCTGCTGTCTTCGTCTTGTTCGCGGCCCTGGCAGCCGTTCAGGCTGTCGTGCTGGCACTGGGGCGCGATGTGAAGGAAGGGAGGGCGGATCCTGCGGACGTTTCTCCGAGTCTTGCCGGTCGCCAGGGTAGGGCACACGTCGGGGAGGCGGTCGGGACGCTGGCGTCTGCGGAGGCCGCACAAGTCGACGTATTCACCAACACGTGGTCATACAGTACCATCGGTATGGTCTACGATTTCGATCGAGAGATCGTCCGCTACGCTCACGAGAGCCAGTCGAGCACCCGCAATCCCACTGTCTACGATGTAGAGCGCCTGACGGACGTGGTGGGGACGCCCACGGTCGTCTTGAGCTTTGCGCTCTCTGCAGAGAACTCCGGCTGGCCCTGGCAGTTGGACAACCGAACTGGGGCCGGATATGACTTCGTGGAGAAGACGTATTTCATTCCTGACTACAACGGCGATCTTTCGTATGCTGACGACAACATCGTGGAGATCGACGCTGACGGGAAGATCCTGAATGCGTGGGAGATGGACGACGAGGTGGGAAGCAACGACAGCTCCGATGGTTCGGAGATCGACAGTATCATCGACATCGCCGTAGTCCCGGGTGATCGGACGCGCTACTTCGCCACCGCAGCCTACGATGACGACGTCGTCTATGAAATTGCGTTGACGAGGACGGGCAACTTCTGGACGCCCAACTCCTGGCGCACCGTGAAGGTGTACACGGACGCCACGTTCATTAGCCCCCAGGACAACCTGGGCATCGACTATGATGCGCAGAACGGCTGGCTCTACCACTCCAGCTGGGACACCACGACGATTCTTATCACGGACTTGACTATGCAGCCGGTCACAGAGGTGTCAGCCACCTTTGACTGCCCGGGGCAGGGCGGCTACAACACCGGAGTGACGTACATCGAGGGCTCGTCCCCACCGAAAGTGTGGGTGACGGACTTCTCCAGCGATCAGACAACGGTGTGCGCACTTGAGGACGAGCCCGTCCTGGATCCGGGCTGGACGAAGACGGTGAGCGGGACGGCCTGGGCGAGCCCTGGTGTCACCGTCAGCACCGAGACATCGGACACGTTCCAGGTCTCGGACGTGATCACGGGCGGGCTCCCGTTTACCCTGACGGAGCGATGGAATGATGAGCACCTCCTACTGTTTGACTGGGCGGTCGATCCCCCTGTCGCCGACGTTCTGTCCTCCACCGGCGTGCTCACGGTGACGGGCGGTGACGCCACCCCGAGTGCCGTGACGGTGACGAAGAGCTTCCTGTCGCGACCGTGTACGTGGACGGTGAGCACGGTATCGGAGACCCTGGTCGTGAGCAATACCGTGTTCGACCCGCGTCCGTTTACGGTGACGAAACGGGCTCCTACCTTGACGGTGGCAAGCGCCAGCAAGGATGAAGTGGTCGCGGGCAGCGTGGCGACGTTCACGTTGACCTACAGCAACACGGGCGGTTTCGAGAACGATGTGTCGATTACATCCACGTTCCCGGTGAGCGCACCGTTCTTGTACTCCATCCCGGCTGCGGACCACGTGAGCGGTGACCGGCTCCATACACGTTGGGACATTGGCGGGCTGTCGAGTAGTGCGAGCGGCTCCATCTCGGGGTTCGTCGCCATCACGGATACCGGCGCGATGACGTTCGAGAGTGGGATCTACGACCACGTGGGAGAGAAGCGGAAATCGGCGACCTCGACGATGACCGCCACGGACGTGATCGAGGGTTGGGAGAAGTGGATCGATGGGACTGAGTGGAGCCCGACCTACTCTGCAACGGTGCAGACATCCGATACATTGACCGTGGTGGACGTGATTACCCCTACGGCTCCCCGCCTCTTCCTACTTGCCGAGGCGTGGGACCCAACCCGGCTGAGACTGAAGGATTGGCATCTTGAGCCGTCGAGTGGTTTCTTGACAGTGACCAGCTATGTCAGTGGCTTGCTGACTCTTGAGGGCACAGCCAACACAACGGTGACACTGACCAAGGTTTTCACAGTCGGCACGTGTTCGTGGTCGCGGACCGTCCTCTTCGAGGCATTCGGAACCGCAGGACTGGACGAAGAACTATCGCTGCCGGCCTTGCAGCCCGTGCTGATTAACAAGCTTGCGCCAGATCTGTACATCGAGGGCTCAACGGAGGGGGCGGTGGTCTCTGGCGGTGACGATGTCACATTCACGCTGACCTACAGCAACGCCGGTGGGTTCGAGAACGCCTTCAGGGTGGAGACGGTTTTCCCTGAGGGGGTATCGTTCGTGTCGGCGGACCCTGCGCCGAACGTTGGCACGTCTGGAGGGGTATCGGTCTCCTGGACGTTCACGGACGGCCTCGACATGGCTGAGGTCGGTTCAATCAGGGTGACGGCCAATATCACCGAGGAGGTGCCGCCGAGCGCAACACTGAGCATCACGAGCACCACAGTGGGTCACGACAGCATCCCTTATGACGAAGCGGTCGTCACCTACTTCATACCGCCGCCGGAGTGGCGTAGGTGGGTCAATGGCCAGCCGTGGCGCTTTGGAAAACCCTTGCCCGCCCGCGTCGGCGATGAGGTCGAGGTTACGGACGTCGTCACAGGCTACTCAGCCGTGGAGCTGCAGAAGGCGTGGGATCCGGACCACCTGACCCTATTGGGCAGTGCCGCTGCCTCCGGTGTCATTACGACGCAGCCTGGTACGCTCGTCTGGAAGCTCAGTCCAGCAGAAGCTCAGGGGGCAAGGCTGACGACGCGGTTCCGCGTCGAGGCATTCGGGGTGCCTGATGGGGACCGCGACAGGAAGCTGCCGGGGCTCCCCACTGAGCCGAGCGCAAACCTCCTGGGGGAGCTGGTCGTAGCGGGGGTCTCGTATGACAAGAAGCCCGTTAGGTTCACTGAGGACGGCTCTGAAACGGTCGCCGTGGGCGGTTACTCCGTGGCGAGGCCCAAGCTGGGGCACGGACAAGTGCCGGGGTTCGTCCTGCTCCTGATCTTGCCTTTGACCGGGTTTGCGGCCGCCAAGGCATGGGCCAGAGAGCAAAGACAAGGAGGATCGTAAGGCTCGGGCTGGTCGCCAGGCTCTGGGTAATCCGTACGAGCGACCGCGCGTGGTCGTTTGGGACTCGCCTGGGTGCCCTCCGGGCGGACGTGAGTGACGGGTGCCGCCGCCGTAGACTCTGGGCTGGCCAGCCGGTGACGTGGTCGAGACGGAGCCGCTGCAGCACGATCCCTGATCCGGTGCTGCGCCAGTTCGGCGGAGAGCCTCAAGACCCTCTTGATCTCCCGCCCCATCCGAACGAACAGCGGCTCGCTCAGCTCCTCGCCGCAGGAGATGTTGGTGTCCCTTCGTGACGCACCGAGATCCCGCCTGCCCCAGAGGCGGAGGGCTAGTACTCTTCGGCGAAAACCCTCCACCGGTTGCGGAACGAGCGCCCGGTGAGTGACTTTGTAGCGCCAGCGGAAAAGTGTATCGAAACCAAGCGTCGTCCGCACCAAAAAGCATTTCCGCAAGCCGCTTGGCTTCGACGCCGTGCTGAGCTTGTCGAAGCATACGTCGCTTCGCTCCTACTCAGCCGGCACTCTCCATCAGCCCTTGACTGGGGAGGGGGTTACGCCTACGTGTACTTGGGGGGGCGCACACATCCCCATGCTGTGCCTGCGCTTGGAAGGCGCGGCGATTTCAGTTCGCTTTGGAGTCCCCTGGATCTCGTCCGTTCATATTCTCCGCAGGCGAAGGCTGGGCTTTTACTCGGACATTTTTTGGCCCTGCATTGTACAAGTGCGTTCCCAATCCTGGAGAGTAGACGTCGGTGCGGTGGACTTGAGGCTCCGGGTACAACCTCTGGGCCGCGGGGGCTGGCCCCGAGCCTCGGCGGGGCGCTTCTCAACTTCTCAATGGTAGCCGCCTTGACGTTCTACGCCGTCTCGTCTGTGGTGGGCGAACTCACCATCTTGGGTCGCAGGTGGGAGACGAAGGGGAAGCCGCTGCTCGAGACGATCGGAGACTAAGGTCGTTTCGTTTCGACATGTGGAACTCCCTTCTCGGCCTGGGCCCGGAAGGGAGTTCTGATGCCTAGAATAGCTCTGGCGGTCGGTCTAGCCAGCCTGCCCGGTTATCTCTATGTCGACGCCTTCCAGGTTGCAGATCGTCTGGTGCACAGGGCAGCGGTCGGCCACGCGCTCGATGGCCTTCTCTCGACCGGAGATGTCTGCGTTCGGAACGTCGATGTCTATCTTGAGTCCCACCAACCGCGTGGGATCGGCGGCCTTCTCGTACGTGACGTCGACTGAGAGGCCTTCTGTGTCCAGTTTTGCCTTGTCAAGGTAGTTCGCGACAAGGGCGGCCACACAGGAGCCTAGCGAGGCCACGAAGACCTCCGGAGGTGTGGGGCCGCGATCGGTGCCGCCCATGCTGGCGGGCACATCGATCTGGAGCTTGTGGTTGCCGAGTTCGGTCTCGAAGAGCATGTCGCCCTTGTGATACGTCGTGATGGTTGCCATCGGTACCTCCTCAGGAGTCGCAAATCGTTAGACAATTACGTGCGCCGCATCAGGCGCGACGCTTCCAGAATGGACGGGTGCCGTAGCCCGGTTCCCGGCCACTGGCTGGCGCTTGAGCCAGCTGGATGCTATTATACTCCCTGTCTGGGTGAAGTTCAAGGCCTATTGCATAAGAAATGGATAATCGCCGCTTGGTCTCCGTCATCATCCCGAACTGGAACGGCGCGGAGCATCTGCCGACCTGTCTTGAGAGCCTCAAGCGTCAGACCCTGGCGGGTCTTGAGGTCATTGTGGTGGACAATGGCTCGACCGACGGTTCACTCTTGCTGCTCAAGCAAGAGTATGCCGAGGCCCAAGTCTTGGCTCTCGGCGAGAACCGAGGGTTTGCCGGGGCGTGCAATGCAGGGATGAGGGCTGCCCGGGGGGACTTCGTCGTGCTGCTCAACAATGACACCGAGGCTGCCGCGGACTGGCTCGAGGAGGTCGTGGCAGCCTTTGACCGCTTTCCCGAGGCCGGGATGGTAGCCTCCAAGATGCTGCTCTTCGACCGGCGGAGTGTCTTTCATACGGCGGGTGACTTCTACCGATTGGACGGTGTCCCAGGGAACCGCGGCGTGTGGGAAACAGACGAAGGGCAGTACGATACGGAGCTGTACGTTTTCGGCGCCTGTGGCGGCAGCGCGGCCTATCGGCGGGCCATGCTGGAGGAAGTGGGACTCTTGGATGAGGCCTTCTTCTACTCCTGCGAGGATGTGGACCTGGCCTGGCGTGCGCAGTTGGCGGGTTGGCGGTGTATGTATGCGCCGAGGGCCGTTGTCTACCACAAGTTGAGTGCCACCGGTGGTGGACCCACGGCGAGCTTCTACGACGGGCGGAATACCATCTACGTCTTGATCAAGGATTATCCCGCCGATCTCTGGCAGCGCCACTGGCGGAAGGTGCTCTGCAGGCAGCTGACGATCGCTGGTGAAGCAATCCGGTCCTGGCGGGGCAGGGCAGCGCGCGCGCGATTGAGGGGGCAAGTCGCGGGATTGCTCACCGGGATACCCCGGATGCTTCCCAAGCGCCGGCAAGTACAGCGAAGTCGCGTTGTCGATCGGGCGTACCTGGAGCGTCTTCTGACCGACGTTGACGAAAGCCAGTAGAGTGGGTATCATACGCACCCTTGGGTGACCTCAGGACCCGGGTTCTGGGGCAGCGCCATTCGGCAGCGACAGTCGCACCGGTAGGAGCTCATGAGTCAACCACGCCATGTCGGGCCTTTCCTTTCTATCGTCATTCCCTGCTACAACGAGGAGAAGAACCTGGAGAGGGGGGTTCTGGAGGAGGTTCACGACTACCTGAGGACCCAGGGCTACGCGTGGGAGGTCATTGTCGCCAATGATGAGTCCACGGATAGGAGTCGTCAGCTGATCGAGCGCTATGTCGAAGGGAGGCCTTGTTTCTCCCTGGTTGATATCCGCCACGGCGGTAAGCCCGCAGCGGTATGGGCTGGTATCCGGCAGGCGCGAGGAGAGATCGTGCTCTTCACGGATATGGATCAATCCACACCTCTGGAGGAGGTGGAAAAGCTCCTTCCCTGGTACGACCAAGGGTGCGATGTCGTGATCGGTTCGCGTGGGACTGGGCGCGAGGGATTCTCCTTCGTCCGGCGGTTTGGCAGTGCCGTGTTTCGCACCTTGCGCCGGCTATTCCTCTTGCGCAACATCAGCGACACGCAGTGTGGCTTCAAATCCTGCAGGCGGCAGGTTGCCCTCCAGGTCTTCCCCCAGCTCCAGTTCTTCAAGCAGAAGGATAGGCCGACGGGCTGGAAGGTGTCCGCGTACGACGTGGAGCTCCTGCATCTGTTCGTGAAGGCTGGCTACCGCTTGGAGGAAGTGGAGGTGGCCTGGCTGAACCGCGACCAGAGCGTGACAAAGGACGAGACGGGCGCTCTCGCGCGTTATCTCCGAGAGTCGGTTGAGATGACCCGAGAGGTCCTGCGAGTCAGGGTGAACGAGCTCAAAGGGCTCTACGACGACGTCTAGCTTTGCGTTCCATGTCTGCCTCTCATCGATTCCCATGGTATCCTTCGGCGCCAGGAGGTCTATTCAGAGTCATCCCGGCCCAATCCTCAGCTGGGTCCTGGAGGCGGAATGAACTCGCTCAAGATGGTGACCTTCGCTCCTTGTCGCCGCGCTTGTCCGGCTCGAGGATGCGCCGCCCGACGCCATTTACGCTTTGATCTGGGTTGAGCCTGGGTATGGGTCCTCTCCTAATCCCTGATCTCTCCCAGGAGTTCGCCCTGTACGCCTCCGGTCACGTGCACGTGGCCGGGCTGGACGAGGCCGGGCGAGGTGCGTGGGCGGGTCCCGTATGTGCTGCAGCGGTTGTGCTACCCCTCGAGGAAGAGGGTCTTGCGGGTTCCCTGGAGGGTGTTCGTGACTCAAAGACGTTGACCCCGGCCCGCCGCGAGGAACTCCTACCGATCATACGGGATGTGGCGGTTGCGGTGGGTGTTGGTTGGGGGGAGCCCGGGGAGATCGATCTTTGGGGCATCGTACCGACCACGCGCCTCGCGATGGAGCGTGCGGTGCAGGGCCTGGGGGATTATGTGAGCGCCCTGGTTATCGATCACTTGGAGCTGCCCGGCCTGGAGCTACCACAACGCTCGCTTCCCAAGGCGGATGGGCGCTGCTTGAGCGTGGCGGCCGCTAGCATTGTCGCAAAGGTCGAGCGGGACACACTGATGGTTGATTTGGATGATGAGTATCCGGGATACGGGCTTGCGCAGCACAAGGGATACGGGACGCGGCAGCACCGGGAGGCGCTGCAAGGGTTGGGCTGCTCGCCAATCCATCGGGTCAGTTGGCGGCCGATGCGGCTAGCCAGCGAATGAGCGATAAAGCGATAGAGCGAAAAGGCGAAAAAGCGAAACAGCGACCGAATGAGAACGGTATGCCGCTATCACAGGAATCGCGTGGCCAAGGGGGAGGCCCTGGACGCCTCGATAGGCGAATGCGAAGCTGGCTGATGCCCGAGCGTCTACGTGGGGCTCGGCAGTCGTCGGTTGATGTGGCACGGCTCGGGCGGAATACGAGTTGAGTCATCGATCTGTGGCGCTGACCGGTTGGTTGCAGCTGTGATGAGAACCTCGATGGGTGAATGGGATCCGACCGATTGACTGAATACTCCTCTATTCGTTCTCCACTCGTTGACCGGATGGCCCTGGTCCACGACTGGTTGAACCAGATGGGCGGGGCCGAGGATGTCCTGGAGACGTTGGTGGGGATGTTCCCGGACCGACCTGTCTACACGTCGATGTACTGGCGTGGGGGCATGCCAGAGGCGTATGGCTCCTGGGACGTGCGGACGACATGGATGGATCGGCTGCCGGGCATTTATCGGCATCACCAGCCTTACCTACCGCTCTACCCCCTGGCGTTTTCGGGACTCGATCTCTCGGACTATGACCTGGTCTTGAGCAACAAGTCCGGCTTCTGCCACGGGGTGCGGACCGGGGACGCTACGCACATCTGCTATTGCCTGGCTCCAACTCGCTACGTGTGGGATTTCGACGCTTACGCCGCCCGAGAATCGCTGCCCAATGCGGTGAAGACAGCCCTGCGTCCGGTGATCGCCCTGCTGCGTCGGTGGGACTACGATGCCGCCCAGCGAGTGGACCATTTCGTCGCGATATCGCGGGAAATCCGAGGGCGGATCCGCCGCTACTACGATCGGGATGCTGTGGTGATCCACCCCCCGGTGGAGACTGGGCGATTCCGACCACTTCAGGACGTCGAGGATTACTACCTGATCGTGTCCCGTCTCATCCCGTACAAGCGTATCGATCTGGCAGTTCGGGCCTTTAACGAGCTGGGTCGACCGCTGGTGATTGCTGGCGACGGTAGAGACAGAGAATCGTTGGAGGCCGTGGCCGGGCCCAACGTGAGCTTCCTGGGCTATGTCCCTGACGAGGACCTGCCTGGGCTGTTCGGGCGCTGCCGGGCATACATTCTGCCCGGTGTTGAGGACTTCTGCATCGCGCCGGTGGAGGCGCAGGCGGCGGGACGCCCGGTGATTGCCTACGGAGCGGGCGGGGCACTCGACACGGTCATCGACGGGGAGACGGGGACGTTCTTCCGTGAGCAGTCGGCGAGGGCGCTGGAAGAGGCTGTGCAGGCTTTTGACCCTGGAACGATGGATCCAGCGGCGTGCACCGCCAACGCGGATCGCTTCGACACTAACGTGTTCCGACAGAAACTGATGGGTTTCATCGACGGCAGACTGAAGGAGTAGGAGGGAGCCACGCATGGAGCTGAGAACCTACGCAAAGATCCTGCTGCGGCGCTGGTGGCTGGTCGTGACGCCACTGATCCTGGTGGTCACCTTCCTGGCGGTGACGTATGCGCCGCTGCCTACGTCGTACCGGGTGGTGATGCGCTTCTCCGCGGGCACGGAGCCCGCGGGTCTCAGCGTGGACTACGACCGCTATTATCCTTGGCTCACGTCTGAGTACGTTGCAAATGGACTGGCGGACGTTGCGGAGACCGGCCTGTTCGCTCGGGCCGTGATCGACCGTTTGGAGGGACTGGAGGTCAGCCCGGGCGCTGTTCAGGGAGCCATCGTCACGGACAATGCCCAGTCCATCCTGGTGGTCTATCTGACGTGGCACGATCCCGACGGGGCCGTTGCCCTCGCCGATGCGGTTACCGAGGAGCTGACCGAGAACAGCGCGGCGTACTATCCTCAATTGGAGGGGCTGCGGCCTGCGGTGCGCCTGTTGGACGAACCGGTCCCGGTTCCAATGCCGCCGGGTCTGAGGGCTCAGCTGACGGGCCCAGCAATCCGTATGGCGCTGGCGCTATTCGTGGGCGTTGGTATGGCTTTTCTGTGGCACTATCTTGATCCGACGATCCAAGAGGTGGAGACTATGGAGGAGATGGGTGTCCCGGTGTTGGCACGGATTCCGCGGAAGTGAACGGAAATGGACAAGAGCACTCGGCATGGTAGAATAGCTCCTGGTTATCTGAGGAGGGACACGTCCTATGGCATTTGACGATTACGTGAGAATACTGCGTAAGCGCTGGTGGATCATCGTTGTGGCCCTTGTGCTCACCGCTGGCAGCGCGGTCGTCTTCAGCAGGCTTCAGCACCCCCAGTACACGTCCACGGCGGAGGTCATCATTTCGCCGGCACGGCCTGACTTCGGGCTCACCCAGTCAGCTAAGATCTTGTTACGATCGTATATGACAGTGGCGAATTCGAAGACCTGGGCGCAAGATGTGATTAACGAGCTTCAGCTTCCTATGACCCCGGAAGGGCTGCGCAGCAACGCTTACTTTGCCGCCGAGGATGATCGGTTGGTGATCAAGATTGAGGTTGAGGACTACGACGGCGATCAAGCCAACGACATCGCCCGGACCTGGGCGAACCTGCTGGTCCAATGGCGCGACGAGGAGAACACGGAGTTGCGCAAGGAGGACCGGGTGGATGCCATTCTCCGCGACCCGCCTAGCTACGGGCAGTCGTGGCCGCCCAGCACCAAGATCATGCTGGCTGCGGGCCTCATCTTCGGCCTGGTGGTTGCTGGTGTGGTGATTTTCTTCCTGGAGTGGCTTGAGGCGGGCATCATCCGGACACC
This sequence comes from uncultured Anaerolineales bacterium, assembly GCA_964542755.1. Lineage (GTDB taxonomy): Bacteria > Chloroflexota > Anaerolineae > B4-G1 > B4-G1 > SKLM01. The sequence goes on along the minus strand of CAZIWL010000003.1, from coordinate 1,045 downwards.
TCAGGACCTGGAGCGTCAGCTCGATCTAACCGTCGTGGGGGCCATTCCCCCCTCTAAGTGATGTCGGACGGTGTGAGACCAAAGGAACGAACTATGGATGAGGCCATCGATCTCATCGCTTTGACGGATCCGCGCAGCCCGGCAGCCGAGGCGTACCGGACGTTGCGAACGAACCTGACGTTCTTCGCTGCCCTCGATCGGCCGGTGGAGTCCCTTATCGTCACGTCGGCCGCCCCGAACGAGGGCAAGTCGGAGGTGCTGGCCAACCTGGCAGTGACTATGGCCCAGGGCGAGCGACGCACCATTCTGGTGGACGCCGATCTGCGTCGACCCGGGCTCCACGAGCTTTTCGGAGTGCCAAATGACCGAGGATTGACCACGATGATCCTAGAGGAGGAGGCGCTGGACGATCCACCCGTGCTGGAGGTGGGTGTAAGGAACCTTCTGCTCGTGCCCAGTGGGCCGCTCCCCCCGAACCCTGCGGATGTCCTGGGCTCGGGGAAGATGGAGCAAGTCATCGATGTGTTCAGAGAGCGCGCTGACGTGATTCTTTTTGATGCTCCGCCGGTTGTGGCGGTGACGGACGCAGCAGTCCTGGGTAGCAAAGTTGACGGGGTCCTGCTGGTGGTGGCGGCGGGGCGTACACGCCGCGATCACGCGGAGCGAGCGAAGGAGCTTCTGGAGCGGGTCAACGTGCGCATCATCGGCGCGGTGCTGAACGAGGCCCGGCACGCCGCCGGCGTCACAGCGTACTAGGTGAGTGACGAGCTGCCCGATGTCAAGATAACCCGACCGGGCTGACAACTGGGGGGCTGGACTCATTTCGTGTACAGGTGCGTGCCTTGTCCTGCGCCTAACGCATGGATCGGTATGAACCCAGCGTACACCCTATGTATTTGGCCGGCCCACGGCACTGAAGAAGCGATGGCTCTATTGAAACAAGCGTTCGGAGGCCAGGTGCCAGGCACTTCAACGGCGTCTTCGACAAGGGCCAGGCACCGTGAGCACCTTTTTTCGGGAGAGCTAAGCGATTGAAGACCGGGTT
>CAZIWL010000002.1:51276-103591 GCA_964542755.1 uncultured Anaerolineales bacterium | reverse complement strand
GCTACTCCCGATACTTGGCGTAGAAGCAGAGCATGACGCCGCCGTAGGAGCGCTGGTCGAAGAGGGCGAAATGGCGGAGGGACTGCTCATCGTACTCGACGGGGTCGATCTGGACGATGAGCCATCCGTCGTCGTTGAGCCAGCCCGGGTGCTTGTCCAGGGTCTGGAGGGTCTTCAACCAGAGGCCTTTGTACTGGGGCGGTGCCACGTATACGAAGTCGAAGGGGTCGGGCTCGCGGAGGAGGAACTGGAAGACGTCAGCCCCCACGACGTGGGCACCGTCCTCAAGACGGGTGTGCTTGAGGTTCTCCTGGATGGTGCGCAGGGCGGGGCGGGCCCGCTCGACGAAGACGGCCTGTTCCGCGCCGCGGCTGAGAGCTTCGATGCCGACCTGGCCGGTGCCGGCGAAGAGATCCAGGAATCGAGCGTCGATGACCTGGTAGCCGATGATACTGAAGAGAGCGCATTTGGCCCGGTCCGTGATGGGGCGGGTGATATCGCCGGGGACCGACTTGAGGCTGTGCCCTTTTGCTTTTCCGGTGATGACACGCATGGGTTCGCTGTCCTCCTTTCTCTGATGAGGGTATGACTATACAGTCATGTCGTGTGGGTCGCAAGTTGACGTCAGCCTAGGGGTGCGCTAACGGCTTGTCGCGGAGATCGTCGATGGTTGGGGGCCCTTTGCGCCAGTGACCGGACCGGTTGTGACTGGCATACGCGGCAAGCATATGGTCCTGAGGTGCAACGCACCTGGAAGGTGCATCGCACCGCTAGGGGCGACAGCTCGTTATGCACCGCCAGCCTGGCGAGGGGTAGGGCTCGCTCCTGGTGGAGGTACGTCTTCGATGTGGAGGTTGCGCACGGGCGGGGCTTCCAAAGGAGCGCTCGCAGAGGATGGAAGGATGAGGGATGCGTATCGTGTTCATCTGGAACGATTCCGTTGACGAAACGAGGGGTAAGGATTATACTTTGAATGTCTGGGCTGGCGGCCGGCCTGGTCGGGGCGGTCGTCTGCCATAGAAGCCGTCGGGGTTCAGTGGCTGTTCGGAAGATTTTGATCCCGGGGAGAAGCTCCCTCGAACGGCCGTGCTCCAAACGGTCGACGCCGGGGAACACTGGCGTTCCGTTGTCCTCTCAACGTAGGGGCCGGTGACCCAGTTGTTCCTCCTCAGCTGGTCGACAAGGGCCGTCGAGGGTGTGAAGGCACGATAGGGAGTATGCGAACCGAGACGAACAAGAAAACGGTCAGACTGTCCGATATTCTCGAGAGGGTCTCGCTCGATCAGCGGGGGAATGGTGCGAAAGTCCTGATCGAGCGCGCTTATGCTGTCGCTGAGGAAGCACACGCTGGGCAGCAACGCGATTCGGGCGACCCCTACATCCAGCATCCCTTGTCGGTGGCGTTGCTGCTGGCCGACATTGGGATGGGGCCGGACACGGTTGCGGCCGGGCTGTTGCACGACGTCGTCGAGGACACAGGGATTGCCCTGGAATCTCTGACCGAGATATTTAATGAGGATATCGCGACGCTGGTCGACGGTGTGACGAAGCTGGAGCAGATGGAGAAGGAGCAGGTCGACGATCGGTTTGTGGACGGCGAGGAAGGCGATCGTGTCGATCAAGAAGCTGAGAGCCTGCGGAAGATGTTCATCGCCATGGCGGAGGACATTCGCGTCGTGATCATCAAGCTGGCGGACCGGGTGCACAACATGCGGACGTTGGACCCGCTGACGGAAAAGCGGAGGAAGGCCTTCGCCCGAGAGACCCAGGAAATCTTCGCCCCACTGGCGAGCAGTCTGGGCGTCTGGCAGTGGAAGTGGGAGCTGGAAGATCTGAGCTTCCGGTACCTGGATCCAGAGACGTACAGTTGGATGAAGGATCTGATCGCCGAGCGGCGACCGGACCGGGAGCAGAGCATCGAACACTACATCGAGATTCTGGAAGACCGTATGGAGCGTGAGGGCTTTGAGGCGGAGATCGCGGGACGGCCGAAGCATATCTACAGTATCTACCGGAAGATGCTGCGGAAAGACGTGCCGTTTGACCAGGTCTACGACGTGCGTGGCCTCCGCGTGATCGCCCGGAATGAGCCGGAGTGCTATAGGATACTGGGCATGGTGCACGGTCTATGGAAGCCGATTCCGGGCGAGTTCGACGATTACATCGCGACCCCGAAGGACAACGGGTACCGGAGCCTCCATACGGCCGTGATCGCCGAGGATGGGAAGACGCTGGAGGTCCAGATCCGGACGGCGGACATGGACCGGATCGCCGAGTACGGGGTGGCGGCGCACTGGCGGTACAAAAACAGCGGGAAGCCGGACCCCTCTTTCGATACGAAGATCGCGTGGATGCGGTCGCTGGTGGAATGGCAGCGGGAGCTTACGGACGCGAGCGAGTTCGTGGACGCGATGAAGACGGATATCTTCCAGGATCGGGTCTACACATTCACGCCCCAGGGGGACATCATTGATCTCCCGGCGGGCTCGACGGCGATCGACTTTGCCTACTACATACACACAGAAATTGGCCACCGCTGCCGCGGGGCGAAGGTGAATGACCGGTGGGTGGGGCTGGACTATCAGCTGCGGACCGGGGATCGTGTAGAGATCATCACGGACAAGCAAGCGTCGCCGAGCCGGGACTGGCTGAACCCGGCACTGGGGTACGTGAAGACTTCCCGCGCCCGGTCGAAGATCCGACGCTGGTTCCGGGAGCAGGACCGGGAGAAGAACATCGTCGAGGGTCGGGACGTCGTCGACCGCGAGTTGAAACACCTGGGGATGGAACAGATCAGCCACGAGAAGGTGTCACGGCTCTTCGACTTCGGGAGCGTGAGGGACTTCTACGCGGCCGTTGGCTTTGGCGACGTCAACACACAGCAGATCGCGAGCAAGATCGCCGAGCTGAGTGCGAAGGAGGAGAAACAGCTCTTGCCGGCCAAGCCCCCATCGCTGCCGCAATCGGTGGAGGGCATCCAGGTGCAGGGGACGGGGGGCTTGATGACCCGGCTGGCCAAGTGCTGCAGTCCGCTGCCCGGGGAGGAGATTGTGGGGTACGTCACGCGCGGCCGAGGGGTGACGGTGCACCGCCGGGACTGCCTGAACATGCTCCGCCTGAACGACAGGGACCGGTTGATCGACGTTGACTGGGGCTCGGAGCCGCAGACGGTTTCGGTGGCGGCGCAGATCAAGGCCTACGACCGGACGGGGCTGCTCCACGAGATTGCCGGCGTGATCAGCAACGAGAAGATCAACATGTCGGCGGTCAACGTGAGTCGGGAGAAGAACATCGCCATTCTCTACATCACGCTGGAGATCAGCGACATTGCCCAGTTCAGCCGGGTGCTGACGAAGATCGAGAGCCTCTCCAACGTGATCGAGGCGAAGCGGCACATCGGCTAGACAGCAAGAAGCCCCCGGAGGTTTGATCTCTCCCGAGGGCTTTCTACGTGAAGACTAATCGGTGCCGACCGAACACATAGCCTACGGCTTGGTCGGCACCTTCCCCGCGATCGACTTGCGCTCCACCAGCGATTGCTGTGCATCGAGCCAGGACTGGAACCTCTCCGCGGCCTTCTGATCGAGGAGGGACTCGGACAGCTGACGCTCCTCGCGGCCGTCCACTTGGAAGATGTAGAGGGCCTGGCTTTCCTCACCGAGCTTCAGAGGCTCGGTATGCTCGCCCACATCGAGCTCGAAGATCGTGGCGGCGATACCCTCGTTGAGACGGTCAGCCAAGGTGTCCTGGGGCAGCCAGTCGAGCTCGCTGCTGGAGCCAGGGGACTCCTCGTCGGCCTGGAGTTCCTCAGCGATGGCCTCGAAATCCTCGTCGCTGTCCAACCGTTGTGCCAGCTGCTGCGCCCGCTCCTCGTCGCTGACGCTGAGGAACTGGAGCTTGACCTGCTCAGCCTGCTGCGGCAGCTGCTCCTTCATGTCCGCCTGGAGCTCTTCCCTGAGCAGGGAGACTTTCATCCACGAGCGATACTGCTGTTCCGAGATGCCGAGAGGGCGGAGTCCGTCCTGCATATAGCGGTTGTAGAGCTCGCGGAAGTCGGACTCGGTCATCTGCGTCGGCGTCGGAGCGACTGCGGACTCTTCGGTCGTGAGCGACTCGGTGGACGTGACCGGAGGTGCCGGGGTCGGCGCGGGCGTGGCGTCAGGATTGTAGCCGAAGTTCTCGTGGACTGCGCCCTGGACCTCCTCCGCAGAGACGGTGATGCCACGCCTCTCCGCCTCCTGCCGGACGAGCTCCTCCTGGATCATCTGGTTGAGGACCTGGTCTCCCAGGGACTCGGCGTTCTCCGCCGAGAGCTGAGACTGGAGGTCACTGATCTGTCCCTGGAAAAACTGCTGCATCGACTCGCCGCCCGAGGCCGATTCTTGAGCCATGGTTTGCTGCTGCTGGTACAGATAACCGAGCTGGTTCTGCAGCTGGAGTCTCTGGAAACTGACACGAGATTTGAACTCGGCCGTGGTGATGGGTGTCTCGTCCACGATGGCGACAGGCTCCCGCGGCTCGATGATCTGCTCCGCGACGACGCCGTAGCCCAGGATGCCCACGATAAGCACTGCCACGGTGGCGACGCCCCACAGAAGAATCCTCTGGATACGCTGCTCTTCGTGGAGCCGGGAGCGCTGTTTACGCGTCAGTTGCTGCTTGGGGGTGCGCCTAGCTTTCTTTGTCATCTTATTCACCTCTCCGGCTGACCAAGATGCAAAATAAAAGAAGGCCCAGGATTGTCAAGGGCCTTCCTACTTGCGTTCCTGCAGGTCGTCTGAAGCGTTCTGGGCCGCTAACCTACGAAGGGGAGCATCGCAAGATGTCGAGCACGCTTCACAGCTCGAGCGATCTGCCGCTGATGCTGGGCGCAGGTTGACGTCTGTCTGCGAGAACGGATCTTGCCCCGATCCGTGAGGAACTGCCTGAGCGTGCTCACGTCTTTGTAGTCGACGTAGTCGATCTTCTGCTCACAGTAGTAACACGTTCGGCGTCGGTTTCTATACCACGGACTCATACATCCTCCTACTTGGTTCTGAATCAAGCGCAGTCAAAGCCTGCGCCAAGAATCGGTTATTGACTGCCGGCTGCTTCTGCGAGGACGGCGTCAGCCTCTCTCGCATGGTTCAAGAGAATCATATCGCTGGCCATCAGCTCGGCGCGAAAACGGCTGCTGCCGTCCTCGCCCTTCCAGCTGCGCGTCTGCAGGCGGCCCTCCACGTAGACACGGTCATCGACGTCGAGGACTTCTTTGCATCGTTCAGCCAGTTCGCCCCACACGACGACGTTGAACCACTCAGTCTCCTCACGGTGTTCGCCGTCAGCGCTTTCCCAAGAGCGGGTCGCGCCGACGCTGAAGGACGTTACCGGGCGTCCACTGGGCATATAGCGCATCTCAGGACGGCGTGCGACTTCTCCGATGACCATAACCCGGTTCAAGCCTCTGTGCATGGTGCCCCAGCCTCTCGGCCCTAGTCCTCCAGGCGGATCACCATGTGGCGAATGACGGTTTCCTTCAGTTTCAGAGCGCGCTCCAGCGTGGTGACCTTCTGCGGTTTCAACTCGAAGTTGGTGAGGACGTAATGCCCCTCTTGGTGATCCTGGATAGGATAGGCCATTCTGCGCAATCCCCAGGGCTCCAACTTGGTGATTTCGCCTTCGTTTCTCTCGACTAGATCCTGGACCTCAGCGACGACCTCTTCGAAATCGTCGCCCTCCAGGTCGGGACGTACAATGAACACCATCTCGTAACTGCGCACGTAGAGAACCTCCTTCTTTCCACGGTAGCTGCCCTCAGCTCTGCGTCCGAGAGCGGAAAGCGACCTCGTATAATCAATGAGCGATATCGTAACACGAAGGGGGGCTTTTGACAACTTCGCGGGGCGCAGGGTGACGTGCTGCGGGATCAGCCATCCGCGCCCGGTGCGTCCGACCCGAGCTTGGCAGGTGTATCACCGCGACCGGTGGACTAGTCCTCGTCCGGTTCCACCAGGCAGTGCGGGTTGCTCGACGCCCCGGTGGAAGCGCACTGACCGGATCCATAATCTGCGATCGCCGCTTTCACGAAGGAGCTGAAGAGGGGGTGGGGACGGGTGGGGCGGGACTTGAACTCGGGGTGAAACTGGCTGCCCAGCATGTAGGGGTGGTCCCTCAACTCCACAATCTCAACAAGCCGACCGTCCGGCGAGAGGCCGCTAAAGACGAGGCCAGCGTCCTCGAGGAGATCGCGGTAGGCGTTATTGACCTCGAAGCGGTGGCGGTGTCGCTCGTCTACGACCTTAGCCTCGTATGCCTCGGCGGCTCTGGTCCCCGGAACCATCTGGCAGGGATAGAGTCCCAACCGCATGGTGCCGCCCTTGTCGACGATGGAACGCTGCTCCGGCATAAGGTCGATGACGGGATACTTCGTGCGGGCGTCGAACTCAGTGCTGTTCGGTTCCTCGCTGCCAACGGCGTGTCGCGCAGCCTCGATGATCATTACCTGGAGGCCCAGGCAGAGCCCGAGGTAGGGCACGCGGTTCTTGCGGGCCCAGCGGGCGGTCTCAATCTTCCCCTCGATACCCCGCTCGCCGAAGCCGCCAGGCACCACGATGCCCGCCACGCCTTTGAGGCGATCCCAGCCCCGACCGCGCTCCAAATCCTCGGAGCTGACGAAGCGGAGATCGATGTCCCATCCGTGGGCCACGCTAGCGTGATCGAGCGCCTCGCTGACGCTCATGTAGGCGTCGTGGAGCTCGACGTACTTTCCCACGATGGCGATGGGCAGGGTTGGCTTGGGAGCGCGAATCCTATGGACCAGGTCCTCCCACTCCTCCAGGTTGGGCTCGCAGACGTCGAGTTGGAGGCGCTCGGCGATGAAGTCGCCCAGTCCGTCGTCCTCCAGCAGGAGGGGGACCTCGTAGAGGACGGGCGTCGTCACCAGCGGGATGACGGCCTGTCGGTCGACGTCACAGAAGAGGGAGATCTTGTCCCGGAGAGACTCGTCGACCTCGTAGTCGGCGCGGGCGATGATGGCGTCGGGCTGGATGCCGAGGGAGCGGAGCTCCCGGACGCTGTGTTGGGTAGGTTTGGTCTTAAGCTCGTCCGTGGCACTAATGTGCGGCAGGAAAGTCACATGGATGTAGAATGTGTTGTGACGGCCCACATCCTGACGCATCTGGCGGAGGGCCTCAAGGAAGGGCAAGCCCTCGATGTCACCGACGGTACCCCCAACCTCGACAATCACGACCTCAGCGCCGGTCTGCTCCCCGACCAAGGCGATTCGCCGTTTGATCTCGTCGGTGATGTGAGGGATGACCTGGATCGTTCCGCCCAGGAAGTCCCCGCGGCGCTCGCGGGAGATAATCTCGGCGTACACCTGCCCCGTGGTGACGTTGCTGGCCTGGGTCAGGTTCTCGTCGATAAAGCGCTCGTAGTGACCGAGGTCGAGATCAGTCTCAGCGCCGTCGTTGGTGACGAAGACCTCACCGTGCTGGTACGGTGACATGGTCCCCGGGTCGACGTTGATGTACGGGTCGAGCTTCTGGATCGACACACTCACCCCGCGGGCTTTGAGGATGCGGCCCACAGAACCGGCCGTGACGCCTTTGCCGACGCCGCTGAGTACGCCTCCGGTGCAGAATATGTACCTTCTTCCTTTGTCCATAGATTCTCAACCAGCTTGTGACTCTAGGCGCAGTCACGTGTTACCTGACAGGCGAATGGCACAAGAAATCGGGAGCGTCACTTGCGCGACCCTCCCTAAGATCAATCAGACTTCGCGTCTGGTTTGGATGAGCTGTGGCGTCTGCCGCCAATGCCGCCGGCTAAAGCAGAGCGGTCAGATCCTCGGCGGTGCGGCGCATGTCCAAGAATACGAGCCCGAGCTTGGCCTCTTGATGCGCTAGCACAGTCAGGACGGCTTCCTCGCCGACGGACATCAGTATGACGTAACCCTGATCGCCCTTGACGTAGACCTGACTCAGCCTTCCCCGCCCGAGCTCCGTGGAGATCCGATCACCCAGAGAGAGCATGGCGGCTGACATCGCAGAGACTCGGTCCTCCTCAACGCCGGGGGGAAGGGCCGAGGCGATAATGAGCCCATCGACACTGACGAGGGCCGAGGCCTCAACGTCGGGCGTGCTCATCTGCAGGCCCCGCAGCCGGTCTATGAGTTGCTCTGTCCTTGACTTTGCCATGCGGTCTCCTTCCACCTCCAACGGGGTATCTCGATCGTCTTGGTTTGCTGCCCGACATCGTCTCTTCAGGATGTGTGCTCGACTCGTACCTCGCCGTATCGAGCCTTAGAGAATTGGTGACTACCCCCCTGGACAAGCACGCCAACTATAGCATAGCTGGTGGGGGGTGTCAAACAAACGTTGCGGAGGGGGGACAGGCGTCACGCTCGGTTTGCGAGCCAGCGGCGTCGGGGCGGACCCGCCTAAGGGGCCAACCGTCAGCGAGGGCGTAGGTGGGGACGTCCAAAGGGTGCCGCGGTCTGCCAGGCCATGGATCAAGATCCTCGCTGGTTCAATTGGAATCCTCGACCTGGCTGCTGTAGCGACGCTGGATCCGGCTCCAGGCAGCGCGGACTTTGGCGAGGTCGTCGCGGCGCTCGGGCAGCTCGCCGTAGTGGACGAGGACGTAGAACTCGGTGATAAGAGCGGCGTCCGTTTGGTTCTCCGGGAAGGCGGTTCTCAGTGTGTCCAAGTAGTCGTAGGGCGTCTCATCGACGCGGCGAGGGCGGCCGCGTCGGGCTGCCAGCGCGGCCAAATGAGCGTACGTGCGTCGGATGGTTTGGGCTGCGAAGAGGCCCAACACTCGGGACCCGGCAAGAGCCTCGCCCATCTGTTTAAGGCCTCGACGGCTGCCTCTCAACAGCCCGTCGAGGGTCGACCGGAGACGGAGGCCATCCCAGACGGATTCACGCGTTCCCTCGCTGAGCCCTCTCGACCTCGCCCGGAGCCGCGAGAGCGAGACCGCAACCAGGAGGAGCACGATCAGGGTCCCCACAGCAGCCACGACCAGTCTGATGATCTCCATCTGGTCTGTGGTGAAGGGAGGGGCCCACGGTTCGCCGGCCTCTGAGGCATAGTCCGGAAAAGAAACGTCATCGAAGAGGTCGGCCAACGCACGGCCTACCTCGTACCGCTGGAGAAGGACGACCAAGGGTTGAAGGATGAACTGCGCCAGCCAGGCGAGGGCATATAGGATGACAAAGATGACGACCTGGAGGAAACGTAGGACGGGAAGAAGGACACCGCCCAGAGCTTGCCCGGTCAAGACGGAGGTCAAGCCGGCGGCCGCAGCGAGTACGATGGAGCCGACGACCATCGTAGTGACCAGCCACCCGAGACCGAAGGGGCTCTCCCGGCCTCCGTACTGCTGTCCAATCTCGTCCGCCCGAGCCATGGCAATGCCAAGCAGGCTGATGAAGAAGAAGAGGTAGACAATTCTCTGATAGGGCCACCTGACCATCGATCCAGCGATGGCGGTCGTGACCACAAGAATCAAAACGCCGAGCCGGAAGTGGAAAGCGACGCTCGAGCTATCCAGTCTCCGCTGGGCTAGGACCAACCCGCGCCACCAGAGAAAGGCGGTAAGGAGTAAGACACGCATCTCGGGGCCGAAAAGGTTCCGGCGCAGCTGCTGATACACGGAGATGATCCAACGGCTCCACAACCCGTGGCCAGGATAGACGACACGCTGCACAGCCAAGGCGCTGCTGAGCAGCACGCCTGCGACGATAAGGGCCGATCTCGCTTCGGAGCCGACCGGGAAACGGAAAGAGAGGCGCGCCACGTAATGAATGGCCAAGATGGCAAGGAGGAGACTGCCGAAGAGGGCCCAGACGCCGACATCGGTTATTGGGGCGAGGAGGGCTACGTAGAGGGGCGTAATAACACAGACATCCATGGCGCCTAGCGTGACATAGACCAACTCGCGGCGGATGTACGGCGTGAGGCGGGCCATAGTTGGCTTCCCAGTGGCGTCCATCTCTTCCGCGGGAATGCGCATCTCAAGAATTCCCTTATCTTAGGCGCTACGCATGGGTCGCATGACGGTAGGCTTCCATGTTCAGTAGTCCCGACGCCATAAGGGCCTTTCTCGATGATGTCAGCGCTCCATTGGTCTGGTTGAAGACGGGAAGGGAGGGAGGCAGGTGGTAAGTGACGACACTGCGCAGGGGTGGTGGTGGTTTCCCCTCAAGAGAGACCAGAGCCAGGCGTCGTCCGGCGTCCCGGAGGGTGACGATGATGTCCTCGAGGCGATGGGTGACGATGGGCGTTACCACGACGAGGGTCGCGCCCCAGGGCAGGCGCGGACTCTCGCGACGGAGAACCTTCTCTATGGATCCGGTGGCGAAACTGGTAACGCCGGCTAGCATCTCCAGAATGGCGGCTAGTTGCTCCGGAGACCGGCCCGGGGGCACGCGGGCCGGCTGATCGGATTGAACAAGGCAGCCATTGGTCACCATGCCCACCTTGTGTCTGTGCCCCACAGCCCACACGGCGATGGAGGCGGCGACGCTGATAGCGTTTTCCAAGAGGGTGGGGAGGACTCCCTGCCAGTGGTGCTCGAAGGTGCTGACGTTCAGGAAGACCACCGACTCTAGCGAGGCCGTGGGTTCGTAGACGCGGACCTGCAGTTCGCCTTTGTGCGCGGTGGCCTTCCAATGGATACGGCGCATGCCGTCCTCCGGGCGGTGGTCGCGGACCCCGATGGTGCTCAGAGGGTCCTCGATCATTCGGCGCTGGGCGCGGCGCTGCCCGAAAGGGTCCTTGGGCGGGAGGCCGAAGTCGGACAGAGGCCACACCCTGGGGAAGACGACCAACCGATCATCGCTGCATCGTTCCTGCTGCTCTTCGAAGAGGGTGAAGAGATCACCGGATTTGAGGTGGACACGTCCGAGGCCGTAGATACCTCGCTTGGTACACGCCAGACGGTAGCTCCGGCTCACACGTTCGTACCAGCGCAGCGCCAGTACCTGTTGGAGATAGCCCATTCGCGGGATATGGGTGGGCATGAGCGCCCCATCCTCCAGGGTAAGGGAGAGGGGAATTTCGTCCTTGATCTCAAGCCAACTCACTGGGAGGAGCTTCCGATTGGTAATCTGCACCGTCATCGCGACGGACTCGCCCGGAAACGCCCGCTCTTGGTCGAGCTTCCTCGTGTAGTCCAGCTTGCAGAGGGAGCGACGCTTCCACAGCCAGGCTACGGGGATGACCGTGAGGATGCTGGCGGACAGGGCGAAGACGGCCGGCTCATCAAGGATGATCCCAACCACGATGAGAAGAGCGGCCATTTCGAACCAGACGGGCGTAAACTGGCCCCCGCGCCGGGACCGTGCCTCAGCCGTCTTCGTTCCCTCTCGCTTCATAGGCGTTCGATCCGGACTGCTACAGGCGGAAGGGCATTAAGCCTCCTCGACTGGAACGGGCACGCCCTCGATGACGTCGACCAGAATCTCGGTGAGCGCGCGCCCCCTGAGCCGAGTCGTGGGACTGATCATGATACGGTGGGTAAGCACGTGGGGTGCGAGGTACTTGACGTCGTCAGGGAGCACGTAGTCGCGCCCACGGATGGCGGCCAGCGCCTGGGCGCAGCGGTAGAGGGCCAATGTGCCGCGGGGGCTGACGCCGAGCTCGACGTCGGGGTGCTCACGTGTGGCGCGGACGACGTCGACCACATAACCCCGGACAGACTCTTCCACACGCGTGTCGCGGACGCGCTGTTGAAGCGCTCGCAGGTCTTCGGGCGTCGTAACCGGGCCTAGTTCCTCCAGAGGATCATCTCTCTCGAATCGCAGCAGCATAGCGTGTTCCTCGTCCTCAGTTGGGTATCCGAGAGAGAGACGCAGGAGAAAGCGGTCGATCTGGGCCTCGGGAAGGGGGAAGGTGCCTTCGAGTTCGATGGGGTTCTGGGTGGCAATCACCAAAAAGGGCCTGGGCAGGGGATGGGTCTCGCCATCGACGGTGATCTGCTGCTCCTGCATGGCCTCCAGGAGGGCGGACTGGGTGCGGGGGGTGGCGCGGTTGATCTCGTCCGCCAGGACGACCTGGGACATCACAGGCCCTGGCCTGAACTCGAACTCCTGGATCTTCTGATTGAAAAAGCTAATGCCGGTGACGTCCGAAGGGAGGAGATCGGGCGTGAACTGGATGCGGCGGAAGGCGCATCCGAGGCTGCGAGCCAACGCTCGGGCGAGAGTGGTCTTGCCGATCCCGGGTACGTCCTCCACAAGAATGTGGCCCTCACAGAGGACCGCCACGAGCCCCAACTCAATCACTTCCGACTTGCCGACGATGACCTTCTGGACGTTCTCCCGCACCTGAGCGGCGGTCTCTTCAATCATTATGGTCCTCCAGGCGGTGGTGCTGTCTGTTGTGACGGCGTCTGTCGAGCACGGTTCGCATCCAGGGTATCCGGCAGTGATACAGTGGGTTCGGCGCACGTACCGTCGATGGGAGTATAACACGGACCAGCTTCGCTCGGCAACTGGACCCCTGGTGGGTTGTTGACTTGTCGCCGGGGGTGCGCTAACGAGTTGTCGCGGACATGGTGACCGGTTGGACACCGTTGGCGCCAAACGGGCGCCGCTGTACTGACTAGTTGTGACTGGTATACGTGGCAAGCGTACGCTCGTGAGGTGCATCGCACCGGTAGGGGCGACAACCCGTTAGTGCACCTTGTCGCCGGCTGTCTCTTGCCCCACCTAGCTCCTGCGGTATAATGATCCCCCGGTGCGTAGTCCTGTCTGCTAGGAAGTGGTGGGCAACGGGACAGTGACCTTCAACGAAGCTCCCAGAACCCAGAAACGAGGAAGCATGCCCCGAACCTACGTGGCCCTTGACCTGGAGACCACGGGTCTCGATGCCCAGCGTGATGCGATCATCGAAGTTGGAGCGGCGAGGTTTCGCCGCGACGAACAGCTAGACACCTACTCCACGTTTGTCGACCCCGGGCGTCATATCCCCCGCGAGATCACGACCCTGACCGGCATCACAGATCGTGACGTGCGGGGGGCGCCTCATCTCTACGACGTACTGCCCGACTTGGTGCGCTTCGTCGGAGGTGAGCCCGTGATTGGACATAGTGTGAACTTCGACCTGCGGTTTCTCCAGCAGCACTCTCAGGATTTCGACAACGAGTACCTGGACACGTTCGAGTTGGCCGGTGTGCTCCTTCCTGATGCTGACCGGTACAGCCTCAACCGCCTGGCCCAGATGCTGGGGGTCACCCTGGAGCAGGCGCATCGAGCACTGGATGATGCGGTGGCGAGCTATCGAGTCTTCCGCGCGCTGATGGTCCGGGCCGCATCGCTCCCGGCGCGGTTGCTGAAGGAGATCATTGGTCACAGTGAGAGGGCCTCTTGGCAACCGTGCGCGTTTTTCCGCGAGGCGTTGGAGGAGATGGCGCACCGGCCTCCTGCGGAGCGACACTCGCCAGAGCGTCTAGGTCCTGATGGCCCGCTGTTCAAGGCTGGTGAGAAGGTCGAGCGCCTGGAACCGGTGAACGATCCGACATCCCTCGAGGTTGGCTCTCTGGCGTCTCTGCTGGATAAGGGGGGAGCCCTCGCTGAGCGGTTCCCAAATTATGAGTACCGCCCACAGCAGGTGGAGATGTTGCGGGCTGTAGCGGAAGCGTTCAACGAGGGACGTCACCTGCTGGTGGAGGCCCCGACGGGCGTGGGTAAGTCGCTAGCTTACTTGATTCCGACGGTGCATTGGGCGCTCCAGAACGGCGAGCGTGTGGTGATCTCGACGAACACGATTAACCTGCAGGAGCAGCTGCACGACAAAGACTTGCCAGACTTGGATCACATTCTTTCGGCTGATTTCCGGGCCACGGTACTGAAGGGGCGGTCGCACTACCTCTGTCCGGCTCGTTTGCAGGCACTTCGTCACCGCGGCGCGCGATCCCCGGAACAGGCGCGCGTGCTGGCCAAGGTCCTCATCTGGCTCCTACGTACCAAGGACGGGGATGGCGACGAGCTTTTTTTGCCGACGGGGTTGGAACGGAGCATGTGGCACCGGCTATCGGCGGACTACGAGGGCTGCGATCCAGAGCGCTGCCGTTTCTTCCAACGGGGGGTCTGCTACTTCTACCGCGCTCGGCGGGCGGCGGAGGCGGCCCATCTGATCATCGTGAATCACGCACTGCTACTGGCCGATGTGGCTGTCCAGAATCGGGCTCTGCCGCAGTACAAGTATCTGGTGGTGGATGAGGCGCATCACCTCGAGTCTGCGATCACTCAGGGGCTGAGCTTTGAGACGGATCGAACGAGCGTGCGACGTCTCTTGAGCGAGATTGGGCACGTGACCCAGGGGGGGCGCGTGACTGGCCTGTTGAGCCAGGTTCTGGGACGCTGTCAGCAAGCGCGGCTGCCGAAGGATGTGATGGATGAGGTAGAGCTTGCCATCGGAAGGATCGGACAGTCCGTTGAGGGTGCACTGCGGCAACTGGACACGTTCTACGACCGGATAGAGGACTTCGTAGCGGAGCAGAAGGGGGACCGCCCCAGCCGGTACTCCTTCCGTATGCGGCTGGGTTCTGGGATTCGAGTCCAGCCGGCGTGGGACGCCATCGAGATCGCGTGTGATGACCTCGATCGGCCGGTCCGCGTTGCCGTGGGGGAGCTGGAGAAGCTAGCTGGCGGCCTGGATGAGTTGGTCGCCAGCTACGATCTACCGGACGCCGATGAACTCCAGGTGCAGATGCTGGGCATGGCGCAGCACCTAGAGGAGGTACGCGCCAAGATCAGCCACATGGTCATGGATCCGTCGGATTCTCTCATCTACTGGCTGGAGATGCAGCCAAACAGCGATCATCTAAGCCTGCACGCCGCTCCGCTGCACGTCGGGCCATTGATGCAGGAGGAGCTGTTTCACAAGAAGAACTCGGTGGTGCTGACCTCGGCTACACTGCGCACGAGCGGCACGTTTGACTTCTTGAGGGAGCGGCTGCACGCCTGGGATGCCAACGAGTTGGCCGTCGGCTCTCCTTTCGACTACGAGAGCTCGACGCTCTTCTACATCGTTGACGACATTCCGGAGCCCAGCGAGCGGGGCTACCAGAACATCGCCGCACAAGGCATGGCCGAGTTGTTCCGTGCCACGAAGGGACGGGCGTTGGCGCTGTTCACTTCATACCGTCAGTTACGCGCCACATACAAGACAATCAAGGCCCCCCTCGCTCAATCCGGGATCATGGTCCAAGCCCAGGGTCAGGGCATCTCACGGGCTCAGCTACTGGAGAACTTCCGGGGTGGGGACAAGAGGGTTCTGCTGGGTACCAGGAGTTTCTGGGAAGGGGTGGATGTGCCCGGGGACCCGTTGAGCTGCCTGGCTATCGCGAAACTTCCCTTCAGCGTGCCAAGCGATCCGGTCTACGCGGCGCGGGCGGAGACCTTTGAGCAACCGTTCCGGGATTTCACCGTGCCGGAGACGATTCTGCGCTTCCTGCAGGGGTTCGGCCGGCTGATTCGGACGCGGGATGATCGGGGCATCATCGTCTGCTTCGACAAGCGTTTGCTGACGAAGTCCTACGGTCCGTTCTTCCTTGAGTCTCTGCCCGATCCATCGATTCGTCGTGGGTCCATCACCCAGCTGCCGAAGGTGGCGGCGGATTGGTTGGAGCGGTAGTACGTTGTCAGCGGACGGTTGCGTGCATGACGTAGTCAATCGCTATGTCGTCAGAAGGATTGGTCAGGGTGATGAAGTAGTCCTGGGCTGCGGGCAGCGCGGCGATGGAGAGGTTTCGCGAACCCGGCGGAATCTCCCATGTGGAGCCTTCAACTGCACCCCACACGGTCACCTCAAGGGACGCGGGCGAAACCTCCAACGTCACGGCCTGGTCGTCGAGAGCTTTGCGCACATAGCGATATCGACCGCCTGAGGCTTCTAGCGTACGAGTGACGGTTGCGGACGTGGCCCCGCGATCGAACTCGATGCGGGGGCAGGCGACTGTGAACGGTCGGTCGCTCTGGTCGTACAGCGACGGGTCGCGACTGCTGGAGACCTGGACCCTCATGTCATCGGATCTTGCCACGCCGAGGTCACTTACCAGCCCCACGGGGAGTGCCCACACGTAGCTTCCAGACACTGCATCCACCTGACCAGCCACGAGCCAGGCCTTGCCACCGGATGCTGCCTCGATGTCCACCACCTCTACTCCCGATGAGCGCCATCGGATGGTCTGGGTGGTGCCCTCCAGCCACAACTCGTTACCGTCCGGTTCAACGAGCTCAATGGAGGCCTCCTGGGTTGGAGAAAGTGTAAGGGTCAGCGTGTACGGTGTTGCTTCGGTGGATCTGATGTCCACGCGTTTCTCCAGAAGTTGGCAGCTCACCCCGCCAGCTGTTATCGTGGGCGGCCGGCTTGCTGACCCGTAGGTGATCCTTCTGGATGAAAATCAGGCTCACGGGCTTCACAGCGGTGACCGACAGGACAACGGGCCCCGCCTCTTGCGCAATGAAGCTATGTCGGCTGATGTCGCCCTCGTCAAGGCAGCCTGTAAGGGTGGCTGAGGTCTCCCCCGCTTCGAAGGTGATGCGAAGCGGGGCGGGCGGACTCTCGGTCGGTTCAACTCCGTCGGACGATTCAGCGGTGGTTGATTCCTGGGGACCCTCCCCTGCCGTGGTCGGCGTCGCCTCTGCCGGAGCACGTAATGTGAGTGTCGGTGGGGATGACGGCGTCTGCCTCGGTTTGGCCAGCTCGTAGGACACACAGCCGAGGATTGAGACGAGGATGAGTAACCCAAGCAGCAAGAGTCCGGTTCTCTGCCTCATGGGTGATCCTCCCCAATTCCCCGTCCACAATCCTGCCAGGCTTTCCGCCGCGAGACTAGCGAGGTCTGACGTCGGCCCCGGGCACCCGAACGGAGGCGATGATTTCGTGCATCACGGTCTCGCCGGTGACGTCGCGCAGGCGTGCGGCCGGGCTGATGATGATGCGGTGGGACAGCGTCGGGATTGCCAGCTGCTTCACATCGTCAGGGAGCACGTACTCGCGCCCGTGCATGGCGGCCCAAGCCTGCCCCGTTCGGTAGAGGGCCAGCGAGCCGCGGGGGCTCGCTCCCAGATAGATATCGGAGTGCTGGCGGGTCCTCTCGATCAAGTCGACAATGTACTCTTTGACGAGGGTGTCCACGTAGACGTCCTTCAACGTTTCCTGGGCTGAGAGAAGGTCGGCCACGGGCAGCACCTGCTCGATCTGGGTCACAGGGTGGACGTAGCGCTGGGATTCCAGGATGGCAATCTCGGCCTCCGGCCTTGGGTAACCCAGGCGGATGCGAATGAGGAAGCGGTCCAGCTGCGCCTCTGGAAGGGGGAAGGTGCCCTCGTACTCGATGGGATTCTGGGTGGCCATCACAAGGAAGGGTGCCGGGAGCGGATGCGTCACGCCGTCCACGGTTACCTGCAATTCCTGCATAGCCTCAAGGAGCGCGGCCTGGGTCTTAGGGGTCGCACGGTTGATTTCGTCCGTCAGGACGATCTGGGCCATGATTGGCCCCGACCGGAACTCAAACTCGCGAGTCTTCTGGTTGAAGATGGACACCCCCGTGACGTCGGATGGAAGCATATCGGGTGTGAACTGAATTCGGCTGAAGGTACAGCCCAGGGAGGTGGCCAGGGAGCGGGCGAGCATCGTCTTCCCCACGCCCGGTACGTCCTCGATGAGGATATGGCCTCGCGCCAGAAGCCCCACGATGACTAGCTCGATAGCCTCTCGCTTTCCGATAATCACTTGCTCGACGTTCTGGGTCAGCCTTCTCGTAACACTCTGTACAGCCTCAATATCCATCGGTCTCCTTACGTGAGCTCACGCTCGTCCACGGGCCCAGCGGCTCTACCCCCATCCGGAGTTTGGTGGGTCCGATACGATTACGCGCCGACCGCTTCCCAGGTCTACCGGGCAGCCTGCATGCTGCGTCCTTCACAGTCTTAGCTGTCTCCCCCTTAAGACCTCAGCGATGACCGAGCACCCCGCCCGCAGATCGTTCAGCGGGAGGTCTCCGGGCAGGCGGCAGGGTGTGTGGGTGCTCAACGAAAGACACCCCAGCCCAGCATGCACACGCCCAAGAGCATAGGTGAGGATCTCGTGATGGTCGAAAGCCAAAGCCGGCAATCCACGGATGGACCACCAGCGGGCTTTGGCTGCATCACTGCCCGGCTTCAACAAAGGCATGGCGTGGCCGGCGATGACAGACAGATAGGCGATGGTAACCACGTGGCCCCGGGGATCGCGCCCGGGGGCGCCGAAGGCGCGGAGTTGCTCAAGGTGAAGGTCTTGGATGCCGGTCTCCTCCCGGAGTTCGCGCGCCGCTGCGTCGCTTGGTGGTTCTCCCACATCGACAAAGCCGCCTGGGAAGGCCCACATCCCCCTAAACGGTGGGTTGCCCCGCTGGACGAGCAGAACGCGCGGGTCACCCTCTCCCAGGGCGAGGAGGACGACGTCCGCCGTCAGGGCGGGGTGCTCATAGTCGTGGATGGACATGGGGCCTCCTGCCTTGAAGTAGGGCGGTTAGAGGGAGCGTTGGGCTCCGCGAGACGGATCCGCAGAGAGAAACTGGACCTTTCCCAGGCTCTTCGGATGGCCGCAGGGACTCGCTGTAGTCTTGTCCACCACAGGTATCGATCGACGGCCTGGTGGTGCTTCGATCCCGGCCAGCTCGCCAGGGACACGCTGGGCTGAAGGTGCCATCGGCGTGCCCACGAATGCGTCCGTCGTCCTGCGGCAGCGGGCCTCCGCGGGATTGCTGGCGGGATGCCTTGGGCATACGAGCCCCTCCTCACGGCGTTATCACGGTTCGAACACCGCGGCCGAAGGTCTCCAGTCCGTCCAGGACCTCGTTGATGGCGTCGGCGTTCAGATCCACGGTCCGGGTTACCACGTCGGAAAGATCGAGGACGCCGCGCCGGGCGTACTCGATGAGCAAAGGCAGCTCCTGGAGAAGGTGATCGGCCGAGCCAATGACCTCAGCCTCGCGACCCAGGAGATCGGCGTAGGTATCCACTTGTAGCGGCTCGGAGGCGATGCCGACCAGCACGGCGCGGCCGAAGAAAGCCAGGGACTGCACGGCCTGCTTCATCGTGGATGGCAAGCCCACGAGCTCGAGAGAGACGTCCGTGCCCCTGCCGTCGGTAAGTCGACGGATCTCCTCGATGGGATCCTTCTGGGAGGCGTTGACGGGGATGGCCCCAAGGCCCTCGGCCATAGCCAACCGCTCCTCGTTGATATCCACAGCGTAGACATCTAGCGCGCCCATAGTCGCGGCGAGCTGAACGGCCGACATCCCCAACCCCCCGACGCCGAAAACGGCCACCGTCTCGCCAGGATGAAGACGACCCTTGCGGAGGGCGTGGAACGACGTGGCCGACGAGCACATCATGACCGCGCCCTGCACGAAGGGGATCTCGTCCGGAAGGGGGACGGCGCTGCGGGCGGGGATGACGATCGCCTCAGCGTAGCCTCCGTCCCGGTACTTGCCGATCATGGAGGCCTCGACACAGAACTGCTCGCTGCCAAGGGCGCAGTAGTGACAATCCCCGCAGGTTGTGAGGTAGTGAAGGCATACGCGGTCGCCGACCTGCACGTTGGTGACCTGCGACCCGACCTCCTCGATGACGCCGGCGACCTCGTGGCCCGGGGTAATGGGAAGTGGAGCGACCGGCGAGTTTCCAGCCCGGTAGTGGGCGTCTGAATGGCAGATGCCTGCCGCTCTGACGCGGACCAGCACGTCCCGCTCTCCTACCTTGGGTAGCATGACCTCGCGCTCCTGAAGCGGGGCGCCGATTTCGACGATCTGAACGGCTTTCATCGTTTGCGATCTCCTTTGTCGTTGGTCTCGTTCGTTTGTGCTTCTTGAAGCCGGACCTTCGGCCCGCACGTTGGCAGTCGCAAGGTGCTCGGAGGACGAGATCAGGTCGGATTGTGGCACTACGAGAGCAGCGCGGTCAAGTCCTTTACGTCCGAAAGGTGTTCGGCTGCGTGAATGGTCTCCAGCACGCGGTCCGTGTGATCCGGCTCAAGGACTCGGACGGTGAGCCAGCGGAACTTGTCCTCCAGGCTGTCGAGGTCCCAAGTTCTTTGTGGGTAGTTGATCTCGCCCTCGACAGCGTCGCTCTCAAGCGCACGCCCGTCGCGGAGTCGGAAAGTCACTCGGCTGACGTACTTGCCCTCAGGGTTGCCCTGGCACGCCAGGCGGTAAAGCCGAGTCATCTCTTCAGTCTCGACGACGGAGATCCTCTGGGCCAAGTCACGGATCTCCTTCCTGGCCAGGACTGGGGTCAGTATCTGATCGGGTCCGACCTCACCGTCGACGATGAAGGCCGCCACGGGCCATGCGAGATTGAATTGAGCCTCTTCCGTCGTGGTGGGCAGATCCGTTCCAAGGCACAGTGCCTCGTGGAAGGTCTCGACCACGACGTGATCTATCTCCCCTGCCGTAAAATCGTACGCGGTCATCAGCTGATCCGCCGCCATGATGATCGCGTGAACCCAGGCGCAGCAGGCATACCGCTTCCACGCCAGGCCGTCAGTCATTATGTAATGGTCACCGATGTCCGCCACCCAGTCCTGATGCGACTGGAAGTCGAAGAGGCTGGGAATCCCGGTGAATCCCCGCTCGGCGAGCTGGGCGGAGAGGATGCCATTCATGGCACCCCACCCGACACCGTGCTTAACCATGGCAGGGTGGTCGATGTCCCGCATCATGGGTAAGTTGGGCGCGTGGTATTCCGCGACGCCCAGAGCGTGTCTAGTCTGCTCTGCATTGAGCTCCATCAGATGGGAGGCGACCGCAGCGCAGGCCATCGAGCCCCAAGACCCGCAGGCCTGGTAGACATCGTGGGTCGCGTGCCAGATGCGGGCCGCCCGATGGGCCACCTCGTAGCCGACGACGATGCCGGTCAGCAAGTCACTGCCGCTGAGAGTCAGAGCCTCGGAGAGTGCCAAGGCTGTCGGAACGATCTGGGCCCCGGGATGGCCCTTGGTGTAGAGCGCACAGTCGTCGATATCGATGGCATTGGCGGCGTACGCATTCGCGAATGCGGCACCGGCTGCCGAAGAGCGCCGTGCGTGGAGAAAGATGGTCGACGCGTCGCCGGACCAGCAAGTTGCGGCGACATCGGCAGCGATCCTACTCACAGGGGTCTGCGTCCCGGCGAGCGTCGCTCCCACGCTGTCCAGCAGTGCCATACGGGCAATGCGCTGAGTGTCCGCTGGAATCCGGTTCCAGGACGTTTCAGTGACGAAATCGGCGATGAGTCGACTGCCGCCCAAGCATCCCTCCACGCGTTTTCGCACTACGTGTTGTGCCGCCCAAAGCGGCGCACAAACCCGCCTGGCCCAGGACATCCGCGGCCTCGCGAGAGGCTTCAGGGGCCAGATGGTTCTTCGATTATACCTAACAAGATCGGGCGTGGAAAGGGCAGAGGGAGTCCGTAGACCCGCAGTTGGGACGGTCTTTGCCAAATCACGGGGGCTGTGCTACACTGGCCTCGACACGCGGCGGACCCCAACAACTTCATCAGAGGCGCGGCGACCCTCCACCTGCGACGTCCGCTCTCGGGTTTGCCTAAACCTCCTCTGCCCCGTACCGGGAATGCCAAGGAGGACCATTTTGTCCACCCTATTGCTCAAGGACGCGGAGCTCCTCGTGACGATGGAGGGGCATGGGGAGTCGAATCGCCTGATTCCCGACGGCGGTCTCTACGTGCGCGACAACACGATCGCCCAGGTAGGACCTACGTCGGAGCTTCCCGATCATGCCGACGAGGTCATCGACGCCAGCGGGATGGTCGTCCTGCCTGGCTTGGTGAACACGCATCACCATTTGTATCAGACTCTCACACGAGCTGTGCCGGGCGTGCAGGATGCCCCGCTCTTCAAGTGGCTGAAGATCCTGTATGGCATCTGGGCGGGGATGACGCCTGAGGCGATCTATACGAGTGCGCTGGTAGGGCTCGCGGAGCTGATGCTATCAGGCTGTACGACGGCATCCGATCACCTGTATATCTATCCAGGAAACTGCCGCATCGACGATGAGATCCGTGCGGCAAAGGAGATCGGAATACGCTTCCAGCCTTGCCGAGGGTCGATGAGCCTGGGGCAGAGCGAGGGGGGACTGCCGCCGGATGAGGTCGTGGAGGGTGAGGACTTCATCCTCCAGGACACACGGCGGGCGATCGAGACCTACCATGATCCCGAGCCGGGTGCGATGATGCGTGTCGCGGTGGCGCCCTGTTCGCCCTTCTCCGTCACGCCGGAGCTTATGCGTGAGTCGGCGGCCCTGGCCCGCTCGTACGGAGTGATGCTCCACACGCATCTGGCGGAGACGAAGGATGAGGAGGCGTTCTGTCTGGAGCGTTTCGGACGGAGGCCGGTGGCATATGCGGATGACCTGGGTTGGATGAGGGAGGATGTCTGGCACGTCCATTGCGTCCATCTCAGTCCCGAGGAGATCGAGCTGTTCGCCGAGACGGGCACAGGGGTCTGCCACTGTCCCAGCTCGAATATGCGGTTGGGTTCTGGCATCGCGCCGATCCGCTCCCTCCTTGACGCGGGCGCGAAGGTGGCGCTGGGCGTCGACGGGTCCGCCAGCAACGATTCATCGCACTTGCTGGCGGAGGCACGTATGGCACTACTCCTCCAGCGGGTTCAGGGAGCTCCGACGGCGCTTTCCGCCGAAGACGTACTGTGGATGGCAACTCGGGGCGGGGCAGAGGTGCTGGGCAGGGAGGACATCGGGCAGCTGTCGCCGGGCAAGGCCGCCGACGTCATTGGGGTCAGCCTGAACCGACTTGACTACGCAGGCGGGCTCCACGACCCCTTGGCGCCGCTCGTGTTCTGTCAGCCGCAAGGTGTTGATCTTTCGATCATCAACGGCAGGATCGTGGTGGAGGATGGCCACCTCGCCACCCTCGAGTTGGGTCCTGTCGTGGAGCGTCACAACCGGATCTCGCGGGAGCTCGTGCGGGGAGAGCACGGCTAGACCGTGGTCGCCGATGTCCGCACGGGACGCTGGGGGAACGGAGCGCTTCGGAAGTCGGCCGGGCAAGGGGGATGCTGAGGAGGGGGCCCTGCACCAGGAACTGAATCGGGGCGTGCTAGAGACTATTCTGGAGGCTAGGGACGTCACCTCGCTCTCCGTCGAGGCGCTGGTCGACTTGACGCGGGAGGGGATCGTCGACTACCTGCCGGATGGGATCTGGCAGGTGGATCCGCGGAACGGTGACCGAATCTTGTTCCACTCTTCGCGGGGCCGACGTCCCCACGACAACGCGCCCGAGGGAGATACCGATATCCCTGAGCGGCCGTGCGCGATTTGCGAGGGGCGCACTACGGGCATCATCGATGTGGCGGACCTCAGTGAAGGTTTCACGTTTATCAACAAGAACCTGTACCCGATCCTCTATCCCTTCGAGAAAGCTGGGACTGCTGCAGGGCTCCATTTCCTCCAGTGGACTTCTTCGCAGCATGAGCAGGACTGGCACAATATGATTCTGGAGGACCGGGTGGTGGTGATGGAACGCTTGGCCGCGCTTGAGGAGACGCTTCTGGTGGGTGGTGATCAGCTTCCAGCCGCGAAAGGTACGAACGAAGCGAGCGATGCCACCAGATACGTCGTCATCATCAAGAACTACGGTCATCTGGTCGGCGGGTCCCTCATTCACGGTCACCAGCAGATCGCCTTCAGCAACGTGATGCCGCGGCATTTTGAGGACAATGTCCGCTATGAGCGCGAGCACGGGGAGACCTTTTCGGCTATGATGATCCGGGAGACTTCGGAGGCGCTGATTGTCAAGGATTATGGCCCGGCGCTCCTCGTGGTCCCGCCCTTCATGCGCCGTCCGTACGATATGATGCTGCTGCTCAAGGACGTGAGCAAGGCCTATCTACACGAGCTGGAACGGGCGGAGTTCGAGGCTGTCGCTGAAGGGTGGCACGATGCTATCGGCGCCATTCGGAAGGTCATGCCCAACGTTGGACGCGAGATCGCCTACAATGTCGTCACCAACAATGGGCCCGGGGCGGGCCTCTATTTCGATTTTCTGCCCTACACCCAGGAGATTGGAGGGGTAGAGCATCTGGGCCTTTTCGTCTGTCAGGAATTGCCCGAGAAGGCGGCCGAGCATTTGCGAGAGATCGTGCTCTGAGGAGGGAGGCCTATGCGAATCGGATTCCTGAACCCACAGGGGAACTTCGATCCGGGGGACAGTTATTGGACGGAGCACCCCGACTTTGGGGGCCAGTTGGTGTATGTAAAGTCGGTGGCGCTAGCGATGGCAGAGGCCGGCCTCGAGGAGGCCGGCCACCAGGTCGACATCCTGACGCGTCGGATCGTGGATGATGCATGGCCCGAGTTCTCAGATCCCTTCGATGCTTACCGGGGGGGCCCTAACGTGCGCATCGTGCGGCTGCTAGCTGGACCTGATGCGTTCCTACGGAAAGAGTTGCTTTGGCCCCATCTGGTGCGTGACTGGGTACCCGCGATTCTGGATCATTATGACGACGAGGATGCAGGCTTGCCGGACGCTTTCACGGCTCACTACGGCGACGGCGGACTCTGCGGAGCCTTGATTGAGGACGAGACGGGCGTTCCTTTCGCCTTCACCGGGCACTCTCTAGGCGCGCAGAAAATGGATAAGCTGGACGTCGATCGAGAGAACTTGAAGGAGATGGACGATCATTTCCATTTCGCGCGCCGGATCATTGCTGAGAGGCTGAGCATGAACCGCTCGGCGGTGAACATCACGAGCACTCAGCAGGAGCGGTATGAGCAGTACGGCCATCGCGCCTACGTAGGCGCTGTCGACGTTCAGGATGATCGCCGCTTCGAGGTCATCCCGCCGGGCGTCAACTTGACAATCTTCGGGGTGGACGCCCTGGCCATGAACGAGGCAGAGGTGCGAGAAGACGTGAAGGAGAGCCTGACCAGGGACATCGACTCAGGGAGGCGTGATCTGCCCGCCATCGTGGCGTCGAGTCGGCTGGATCATAAGAAGAACCATCTGGGCCTCGTGCAGGCGTTTGCCGGGGACGTGAAGCTGCAGGAGGCGGCAAACCTCGTCTTCATCACTGGTGGACTGGAGGATCCCTTGCGCGACGACAGTGAGGCCGGCCCCGGTGAGCGTGAGGTGTTGGAGGAGGTCCGGGAGGTGGTCGACAGGGCACATCTGTGGGGCAAGATCAGCGCCTTTGGGCTGCAGGGACAGCCGGCATTAGCGGCGGCGTATCGTTTCTTCCGAGAGCGGAAGTCGGTCTTCGCCCTGACGGCCCACTACGAACCGTTTGGTCTCGCTCCGTTAGAGGCGGCCGCCGCCGGCCTGCCCGTCGTAGTCACCCAGAATGGAGGCCCCAGTGAGAGTCTGCAGGACTCCGAGAGGGCATACGGCGTCCTGGTCGATCCTTCCGACCCCGAGGCTATCGCGCGGGGCTTGCGGCGATTGCTCGACGATCCGACGGTGTGGGAGGCTTTCGCACGGCGAGGACGTCAGCGTGTGCTGGATCGGTACACGTGGAGTCGGACGGCGCAGGGGTACTTGACCGTCATAGGGGAGGTCGTGGCCGATCCCGAGAGCCGCCGACCGGCGGATCTGCTGTCCATCCATCCGTACTTTCGGGATCCGACGCCGGCGAACGATGTTGGTCTGGAGGAGCTCCGCCGGCTGTACCTCCCATCTGAGTGAGGTGAGGAGATGGAGATGGAGCGCACGGTGGGGCGTGGGATTCCAGACCTGGCGGTAGGGAGTTTTGTCTGATGGACGAGGGAAGAGGGCCTGTGATCATCCCTGAGGGTGATCTTGACCTGCTCGCAGTGGGAGAGACGCTGGTGGACTTGATCTCGGAGGAAGAGGTCGAGTCGCTGCGCGATGCCCACGTATTCCGGAAGTACCAGGGGGGCTCACCGGCGAATATCGCCGTTAACGTTGCGAAGCTGGGGGGCAAGGCGGCCATCATCTCCAAGACAGGCATTGGAAGCTTCGGTCAGTTCCTGAAGGCGGAGCTGCAGCGCGCCGGTGTTCTGACCGACTACCTGGTGATGGACCATCTGGTGCACACGACGGTGATCTTCATCTCGCGAACAGAGGGTACACCGGACTTTGAGGCGTTCCGAGCTGGAGACTTCCAGCTAGAGCCAGCCGAGGTGGGCGAAGACGCTGTTGCGCGGGCGAAGGTGATTCACGCGTCCACCTTTGCCCTATCCCGGCAGCCGTGTCGATCGGCGGTCGAGAAGGCGTTTCGGCTGGCGGAGGAAGAGGGGAAGGTCGTCTCGCTGGATCCGAACTATAGCCGGCAGATCTGGCCCAACTATCGGGAGGCTCGGGACGTGCTGGAGCGAATGCTCAGCTATGCCACCATCACAAAGCCCTCCCTGGATGATGCTGTACGGCTCTTCGGGCCGGATGAGGATCCTACCTCCTACGTTCGTCGTTTCCACGATATGGGGCCGCGCATCGTCGTCTTGACCATGGGATCGGATGGCTTTCTGGTATCCGAGGCAGGGGACCAGTTTCACATCCCGTCCAGGCCCGTCGATGTGGTCGACGCGACCGGAGCGGGTGATTCCTTCTGGGCCGGTTTTCTGACCGCGTTCCTCGACGGGAACTCCCTCAGGCGGTGTGCACTCTTCGCCCGTGAGATCGTCGAGCAGAAGCTGACCACCGTGGGGCCGCTTCCAGACACGATCGACCGGAACCAGGTCTATGCCGCGCTTGATGCCGAACTCAAGTGACAAACGGGATGGCCGCCAACAGGCGGGAACCCGCAACGCGATTTGCCCAAGCCGGGGAGCTTAGTATAATGGGACTTCTAACGTTCTGAGGATCACGCTCTTCGCAACGACCTAGCTAATTCGACCTCACCGCTCCGCTCGAAAGCAACGCCGGTCCGCTTTCCTAGGTTTGTCGTCGTTTCCAAGTCCGTAGACAGCGCTTCTTCGCATCGTACCAGGTCCAGGCGGGAATGAGCCGGTCCGGTGTTTCATCGTCCCATTCTGTTGGAGGCTTGTCTCCTCCCACAGGGAATCGGAGGAGCAAGAAGGAGATGGCGCGGATCCTGACACCCCACTACCGAGGATACCATTGTTGCCGCAAGGGTTTGGACCCTCACATGCGAGACCAGGCCGATAGGCGGTCTCAGATCGGCCGGCGCTGGGAGAGGCAAGGGAGTGACCAGTGAGGTGAGCGCGAACGAGGGAGTGCCTATGTGGACGGACACGGTGGTGAGCGGAAGCAATGAGCTGGGTTTCCGACTGCTGTCGCTGCGAACGGAGGAAGACCCAAGAGGGAACGTCTTCCTGTCCTCCTTCAGCGTGTTTCTGGCGCTGGCGATGGCGTACAACGGTGCCGAAGGACGGACGGAGGCCGCCCTGGCCAGACTCCTAGGGGTGAGAGATCTCAGCCTCGATGGCGTCAATGCGGGCTGCAAGGCACTCAGTTCGATCAGTCACGGTCTAGAGCCAGACGTCGAGATAGAACTCGCCAACGCCATATGGGTCGGTGAAGGCCTCGAACCGGCGACAAGTTTCGTGGAGGCGATCAGGGAGACCTACGGGGGGGAGTTCAGCAGTGTGGACTTCGGCGATCCCGCCACTGCGGACGTGATCAACCGCTGGGTAGCCGACGAGACGCACGATCGCATCGAGGCGCTGGTGACACCGGATCTCATCGCGATGGCCATATTGGTGCTGACGAACGCTGTTGCCTTCAAGGGGATCTGGTCATCAGCATTCGATGAGGAGCGGACGCGGAAGGTGCCTTTCACCGTGCCGGAGGGGGCAACCAGGGAACACCCCATGATGTCCCAAGAGGGAACGTTCGAGTACCTGGAGACCGAGGGCATTCAGGGGATCGAGCTGCCCTATGGCGCTGGACGTGTTTGTATGACCGTTCTCCTGCCCAAGGAACAGATTCCGCTCTCCGAGGGCCGAGGCATGCTTACGTTGGGTAATTGGCAGGCTTGGATGGGTGCTTTCCGTCCTTCACACGGGCACGTGGCGCTGCCAAGGTTCAGGATTGAGTACGAGGCCGAGCTCGTGCCAAACCTGAAGAGGATCGGAGGGGACGCGATCACCGAGACCGATTTCTCGGGGATGGGTGTAGGTCCGCTGATGATCAGCAACGTCGTACACAAGACGCTTGTTGACGTCAACGAGGAAGGGACGGAGGCCGCAGCCGCCACGGCGGTGGTGATGACCCGTAGTCCCTCGATGGGCTTCGAAATGGTCGTAGACCGACCTTTCTTCTGTGCCATTCGCGACCGGGAGACGGGGCTGCTTCTCTTCATGGGCTGGGTGCTGGATCCGACCGAGTAATTGGGAGCGGTGTGTGACTTGAAGGACACGGAGCGGATCGTTGAGGATGGATCTTCAAGGATGGACGTCCGGAGACGGCCCGAGGAGAGAGACGGGAGATCGTATTCATTGAAGACGCTGTTCTTGGTGCGTCACGCGAAGTCGAGCTGGAAGGACACCGGCTTGCCCGATCTGCTGCGGCCGCTCAACAAGCGCGGCAGGCGGGACGCTCCGATGATGGGGCGTCGCCTGGCGAGAAGGGGCTTCGAAGTTGAGTTGATTCTCTCAAGCCCGGCGACCAGGGCGCAGCAGACGGCGGAGGCCTTGGCAGAGGAGCTGCTCTATCCCTGGGATGAGATCGTGACGGAAGAAGACCTTTACGAGGCTGATGCCGAGGAGATCCTGGCTGTCATCAAAAAGCAAGACGAATGGATCGACAGCCTTATGGTGGTAGGCCACAATCCGGGCATGACGTCGCTTGCCAACTACCTGGGACGCGCTGACTTCGAGAACGTCCCTACCACGGGTGTCCTGCAGCTGCGCTACGACATCGAGACCTGGTCGGACATTGATGCGATGGAGCCGACCACGGTCAGCTTTGACTGTCCAAAGGGACAGCCTCTGGAGGGCATGTGAGGTGGTTTCGGCCTTCTCAGAGACGCTGCTCGTGGCGATGTGAGGATGGTGGTGGGGTAGATCCGATCGGCAGCACGCGGTTGTTTTGAATGCAATGGTGTGATGGAGCACTTGGAGATGGGCCATGGAGATTGAAGCAAAGTTTGCCGTGCCGGACCTCTCAACTTTCCAGCGCCTTCAGGCTGTGGACCACGTCGCGGGATTCGCCCTCTCGGCCCATCAAGTGCAGCAGGTACGGGACACATATCTTGACACGGACGAGCGTCTGATTCTGGTCAGCGGCTACGCTTGCCGCTGCCGCGAGACGGAATCCGAGATCCTGATCACGCTGAAGGGATTGGGGAGGGCGGAGGGCGCGATTCATCGGCGGAGAGAGTTGGAAATCTCCTTGCCTGCGTACGAACCGCCCCAGGACTGGCCAGAGAGCCCTGTGCGAGATCTCGTGTTGAGCGTGACGGGGGACAAGGCCCTTCTGCCCCTGTTTGAGCTCCGACAGACGCGGGTCTTCCGCCGGATGAGCCAGGGTGAGCTCTTGGTGGCCCAGTTCAGTCTGGACAACGTGCGCTTTGTTGCCGATGATAGGCGGCGGAGCCGTTTCGAGCTGGAGGTGGAGTTAGCCCCACAGGGGACGGCGAGCGACATGGGCGCCATCGTGACCTACCTACAGGACGAGTGGGACCTGGTCCCGGAGCCTCGCTCCAAGTTCGAGCGTGCCCTGGAGTTCATCGATGAGAAGGAACCTGGAGGGGCTGTTCTGACCCCGCAGGAACGGGCCATCCTCGTGCAGGTGTCGCGGCGACAGGATCTGTATGGGTATAGGGCTCGGGGTCTGCTATTGCTTGACGAGGAAACGAATCCCGACGAGGTGGCGGCGGAGACCAGCCGGACGGCCAGGACGATAAGGCGGTGGCTGAAGACCTTTAATGACAAGCGGTTGGCAGCCTTTCCAGAGCGGGTGCTGCGCGCTGTTCAAACCAGTCCGGCGGCGATCTTGCCGCAGATCGGTGGGGATGAACCGGAGGATGGGGGGATTGAGGAAGCATCCCTCCCGTCCCCTGAGCCCCAGCCGCTGAAGACCCTCTTCAAACGCTTCTTGGTGGATCGCGACCACGCGAGATTCGTGGCCGAACGCGCTGTCACACTGTTCGACCACCTGGCGTCGCACCACAGCTTGCCGCCCGAGCGACGGTCGCTGGTGGAGACCGCAGCCATGGTCCACAACCTTGGCCGCGCCTCGGGAGGGGATAAGCATCACACAGCGGGGCGTGACATTCTCCTGACCTACCCTCCGCGGGAGCTGGACGAGGAGGAGCGGCTAATGGTTGCCCTCACAACGTATCTGCATGCCAGACAGATGACGTCGAAGAAGCTGGACAAGAAAGCTTCCAAGACGCTCTTCCACGATCTGCCGAAACGAGCACGGGACGAGGCGCTGGCGCTATCCGCGCTGGTCCGCATGGCCGACGGCCTAGACTATTCTCAGACGCAGAGCAGCGGGCTGGGGGGGACGGACGAGGGGGAGGGCGTCACTGGGTTCGAGGTCACGGGACCCTACGCCGCCATCGATGCCGCCCGTGCTGAGGAAAAGAGCGATCTCTGGGGCCTGCTGTTCGATGAGGAGCTTCGGTTCAGACCGGCGCCCGTGGGCAATGAGCTGGTGCCCTTTGGAGACGATGAATCTCGGGTGGAAGCGGTTATCCCGATTGTCCCTGAGGAGCTCCCACACTATCCGGACCTTTTCCCGGACGACAGCATGGGCGAGGCGGCGCGCAAGACTATGGCTTACCACTTCCAGCACATGCTGTTCCACGAGCCGGGAACCCGCGCAGGGGACGACCCCGAGGAGCTTCACGACATGCGAGTTGCCACACGGCGGATGAGAGCAGCCTTCCAGGTGTTCGGCGACTATGTGGATGGGAAGGCGCTGAAGCCGATACGCAAGGGAGCACAGCGAACCTGCAGCAGCCTTGGCAGCGTCCGGGACCTGGATGTATTCTGGGGCAAGACAGAAGCCTACCTCGGGGGGCTGCCGGCGGAGCGGAGGGTTGACCTGATGGGCCTGCGCGAAACCTGGGAGGCGGATCGTGAACGGGCCCGGGAGGAGATGCTAGCCTTCCTAGACGGGGGGCGGTATCGTCAGTTCAAGGAAGCGTCGGTCGAGCTCCTGAGGAGGAAGGAACCCTGGGAGACTCCAGGTTTAACGAAGGAAGGGGAGGCGATTCCGCGGCTTCTCCGGCACGTCGTCCCGAGCGTCGTGTACGGCCGTGCAGCGGCGGTGCTGGCCTACGACGAGTGGGTTGGCAAGCCCAAGGTTTCGCTCAAGGGGCTCCACCGGCTGCGTATCGCCGGAAAGCGGCTGCGCTACACGCTGGAGTTCTTCGAGGAGGTCCTGGCCCCACAGACGAGCGATCTGGTCAAGCAGGTGAAGAGACTCCAGGATCATCTGGGAGATTTGCAGGACGCTGTCGTGGCGAGTGAGCTGCTGCGGGACTTTCTAACCTGGGGGACGTGGGGCGACGGCGGAGACCGAAAGAGATCGAAGATGCCGCCCGAACCGGTCGTCGCACCGGGGGTGGCCATCTATATGGCAGACAAGCAGGCCGAGTTGCAACGTCTGCTGAACACCTTCCCCGAGGTTTGGACGTACTTCCGCAGCAGGGAGTTCAAGCAGACGGTGGCGGTGGTAGTGGCGCCGCTGTAGCGCGGTGTGAGCGCCGGGAGAGCCGACGGGTGGGGCCGCAGGACAGGGGACCAGGCTTGCCCGGCTTACGCATTGGCAACCCCCAGGGGGATCGTTACGACTCTGAGTGTATCAGCATTGGGCCTGTCGAAGGGGTTTTCCCCAAGGTCCTGAGCCGCGGAACGATGGAGGTTCTCGATGGCCAAGAAATACAAGAAGAGCGGTAAGATCAAGAACACGTACTATGAGAAAGAGCTTGCCAAGCTCCAGGGTGAGCTCGTGAAGCTGCAGTACTGGATCAGAGAGCAAGGGCTCCGGGTGATTGTCATCTTCGAGGGGCGTGACGCGGCAGGCAAAGGAGGTACGATTCGGCGGGTGATGCGGCGCCTGAATCCCCGTATGGTGCGGCTGGTGGCGCTGCCAAAGCCGAGTGACCTGGAGCAGAAGCAGTGGTATTTCCAGCGCTACATCGAGCATCTGCCGGCCAAGGGGGAGATGGTCCTGTTCGACAGGAGCTGGTATAACCGGGCGGGCGTGGAGTGGGTGATGGGCTTCTGCAATCAGGACCAGTATCGACACTTCTTGCACGAGTGCCCGGTCTTCGAGCGGATGCTGGTGCGGGACGGTATTCTCCTTGTGAAGTACTGGTTCGAGATTACGGCGGAGGAACAAGAGCGACGGTTCCTGAGTCGAAACAAGGATCCGCGGAAGCTCTGGAAGCTGAGCCCTATGGACATGGAGTCGCGCGCGCGGTGGGACGAGTACTCGAAGGCGAGGGACGCCATGTTCGCTTACACGGATATCGACGAGGCACCCTGGTATGTGGTGCAGGCGAACGTCAAGAAGCACGCGCGCCTCAACTGTATTGCCCATCTTCTGACAGTGGTTCCCTACCAGGATCTGACCCCCGACCCAGTGGAGTTTCCGCCACGGGCGGACTCGGGGTACCAGCGCCCTGCCGCTGACGGAATCAACTACGTTCCGCTGGTCTATGGATCGAGATACGAGAGTAACTAGGGCGGGTCTCGCGGGAGAATAGGCGGGGATAAGGAGAGTGTCATGGAGATGTACGACGAGAATGGTCTCATCACTCCGGAGTACTATGAGCAAGAGCTTCGAAGGCTCCAGACCGAGCTCATCAAGTTACAGTATTGGGTCAAGGACCAGGGGTTGCGACTCGTCGTTCTTTTCGAGGGGCGTGACGCGGCTGGCAAGACGGAGGTGATCGGGCGGATCACCCAGCGTCTCAATCCCAGGATGGCACGGGCAGTCGCTCTGGGCAAACCCAGCGACCGTGAGAAGCGCCAGTGGTATTTCCAGCGCTACGTGAAGCACTTCCCGGCAAAGGGCGAGATGGTCTTCTTCAACCGGAGTTGGTACAACCGCGCAGGGGTTGAATGGGTCATGGACTTCTGCACGGAGGAAGACTACCGTCATTTCCTGAACGAGTGCCCGGAGTTCGAGCGGATGCTGGTGCGGGAGGGCTTCCGGTTGGTCAAGTACTGGCTCTCGGTGAGTTCCGAGGAACAAGAGAGTCGATTTCAGAGCTGGATGTCCGATCCTCGGACCCGATGGAGGCTTACGCCCATTGACCGCGAGGCTAGGAAGCGGTGGGTGCAGTACTCGAAGGCCAAGGACGCTATGATGGCGCACACGAATATCGATGAGGCGCCATGGTACGTGATCAATGCTGACGCGCACGAGCACGCTCAGCTGAACTGCATGGCCCACCTCTTGAATCTCGTCCCCTACAAGGACCTTACACCCGAGAAGGAGAAGCTGCCGCCCCGAGAGCAAGAGGATTCGGGCTACGTACGCCCGCCGATGAGCTCGCAGAACTTCGTTCCGTGTGTCTACGGCGGGGAGTTGTGAGCGTTGTCGGTCGTAGAGCCAGAGCCCGGCGGTTACCATAGAGGGACGATGGCTGCGCCATCTGCAAAGAAGGACGGATCATGCCGAAGAAGAAGAGCGATCGTATCAATCTAGAGGATCCTAGTCTCTACGTCAACCGTGAGCTGAGTTGGCTCCAGTTCAATCACCGGGTGCTGGAAGAGGCGCTGGACCAGAGCCACCCGCTGCTGGAACGGGTCAAGTTCCTCTCCATCTTCGCCAGTAACCTGGATGAGTTCTTCATGATCCGCGTCTCCGGGCTGCGGAGACAGCTTCAGGCGGGGGCGCTCAAGGCGCCCCCCGACGGCATGACGCCAGCTGAGCAACTGGCGGCCATCCGGCGCGACCTGCTCCCGGAGCTGACGGCTCTCTATGCCTGCTGGCACGAGGATGTGCTTCCGAAGCTGCGAAAGGCGGGCATACGCGTCCTCTGCCACGACGAGCTCAAGCGGAAGCAGCGGAAGCTCATGCGCGAGTATTTCCGGGAGGAGATTTTTCCGGCGCTGACGCCACTAGCCTTCGATCCAGGGCATCCCTTTCCTCTAATCTCGAACTTGAGTATCAATCTCGCGGTGGTCGTCAACGACGCACGGCACGGGCGAAGGTTTGCGCGCCTGAAGGTGCCCAATACGTTCCCGCGGCTGCTCCGTATCCCCAGCGAAGAGACGGCGGATGAGTACCAAAGCCTGGGTCTTGCACAAGCGATTTCGAACAATTTCGTTTGGCTCGACGAGGTCGTGTGTGCCAATCTCGATATACTTTTCCCGGGTGTGGAGGTCGCGGCCTCCTACCCGTTCCGAGTCACGAGAGATGCCGATCCGGAGATTGAGGAGGATGAGGCATCTGACCTGCTGGTAGCCATCGAAGAAGGGGTGCGGAAGCGGCATTTCGGCTCCGCGGTGCGGCTGGAGATCGAGCGGTCGATGCCGGACCGAGTAAGGGACATCCTGGTCTCAAACCTCGGCCTCGCTCCCTATCAGGTGTACATAACGGACGGCCCCATCGGCCTGGCCGACGTGAGTGAGCTGATGGAGGTCAATCGACCGGAGTTGAAGGATAAGCCCTTCCAGCCCTCCGTCCCTCCTGTCCTCTCGACAGAGGAGAACGTCTTCTCGGTCATCCGACGGCACAACATTCTGGTCTACCATCCCTACGACAGCTTTGACCCGGTGGTGCGGTTCGTGCGGGAGGCGGCGCGCGATCCGGAGGTCCTGGCGATCAAGCAGACGCTCTATCGCGTCGGCCCAGACTCGCCCATCGTGGCCGCCCTGATGGCCGCTCGCGAGAATGGAAAGCAGGTGGCTGTACTCGTGGAGCTTAAGGCCAGGTTCGACGAGGAGAATAACATCGTCTGGGCGAGATCATTGGAGGAGGCAGGGGTCCACGTGGTCTACGGCCTGGTCGGCCTGAAGACGCACGCCAAGATATGCCTGGTGGTACGTCACGAGCAAGATGGGATACGCCGATACGTCCATATGGCGACGGGCAACTATAACGATGTGACAGCGAGGCTCTATGCCGATCTGGGATATTTCACCTGCGACGCCGATCTGGGAGCGGATTTGTCGGACCTGTTCAATGCCCTGACGGGCTACTCGCAAAAAGATGAGTACCGGAAGTTGCTTGTAGCTCCCGGTCGGATGCAGGAGGAGATCGTAGCACGGATTGACAGGGAGATCGAACAGCACGAGAAGACGGGCGACGGCTACATCGCGTTCAAGATGAACGCACTGGTCGACAAGCACTGCATTCACGCCCTCTACAGGGCGTCCCAGGCAGGCGTCAAGGTGGATCTGCAGCCGCGGGGTATCTGCTGCCTGCGGCCGGGGGTGCCAGGGGTGAGCGAAACCATCCAGGTGACGTCCATTGTGGGGCGTTTCCTGGAGCACGCGCGCATCTATTACTTCCGGAACGGAGGGGACGAGGAGATCTGGACGGGAAGCGCCGATCTCATGCCGAGGAATCTCTATCGGCGGGTCGAGACGCTCTTCCCGGTGGAGGATCCCGGGCTGAAGCGCGCATTGAAGGATCAGATCCTGGACGTCCACCTGCAAGACAGCGTGAAGGCCCGTCGCATGCTCTCTGACGGGACGTACGAACGGGTCCAGCCCGAGGAAGGAGAACCCCCTCTGGACTCTCAGGTGTGGCTGATCGAGAACCGGGGGGCGTGGCACGGCGAGGAGTAGCCCGTGAGAGTGGCGCTGCTCAGCGACGTCCACGCCAATCTGCCAGCACTCGAAGCGGTGCTGAGGCACGGGCGCGAGCGTAACGTGGACGCCGTCTGGAACGCCGGAGATACCGTCGGCTATGGGGCGTTCCCAAACGAGGTGATCGAGCGGCTGAGGCATGAGAAGACGGTGAGCATCCTCGGCAACTACGATGGGAAGGTCCTGCGGTTTCCGGAGAGGCAGAAGACGTGGCGGAGGAAGAAACCGGCGCAGAAATTCCTCGCCTTTCAGTGGGGCCACCAGGCGCTGACGAAGGGGAACTTCCGCTACCTGAGCACGCTCTCGGATCAGATCGAGCTGGATCTCCTCGGTAGGCACGTGCTGCTCACCCACGGGAGTCCGGCGTCGCCCAGGGAACACCTGACCCCACGGACCCCGCGCGCCCGCCTATCTGAACTGGCGTCCGTGGCCGAGTGCGAAATCGTAGTGTGCGGCCACTCACACCAGGCTTTCCAGCGTAGGGTCGATGACGTGCTGTTCATCAACCCGGGCAGCGTCGGGCGACCCGATGACGGCGATCCCCGGGCAAGCTACGCCATTGCCAATTTCGACCGGTCGGCAGCACGGAAGGTCGAGGTGTGTCACTTCCGGGTCAGCTATGACGTGGGGCGCGCCGCTGCGGCCGTGCGGAAGCAAGGGCTGCCCGAGGCGTTTGCGCAGATGGCGATTCTGGGGCTCGCGCTGGACGGGGCGTTGGAGGTGGCGGACCGCTGGAGCGTCCCCGCTTCGGCTGTCGATGCTATCGGCCGAGATGAACGGAAGCGGCGTCTGAACTGTGTCCTGGCGCTGGCAGAGCGGTGTGCGTATGAGGTGGACCATACGCATCACGTGACAAACCTTTGCCTCCGGCTCTTCGACGAGCTAAGTCTGCTCCATCGGTTTGGAGCTGCGGAGAGATTCTGGCTGAGATGTGCCGCTCTGCTCCACGATATCGGCTGGGTCGAAGGACGAAAAGGGCACCACAAGACGTCGCTCCGGCTCATTCTCGAAAGCCTCCATTCTGGCCTCGGAGCCCGGGAGCGGAGCATCATTGGATCCATCGCACGCTATCATCGTGGGGCGCTGCCTAAGGAGAGACACGAGCACTTCTCGGCCCTGTCGCCCGTGGACCAGTACAGGGTGACTGTCCTGGCAGGTCTGCTGCGGGTGGCTGACGGTCTGGACCGGACGCACCGGCGCGTGGTACAGGATGTATCGTGCGACGTAGCGTGCCGGGAGATCCGGGTGACCTGTAGCGTGCGGATGTACCCGGGGCCTGAGCGTGAGGCAGCTCTGGTGAAGGGGCGGCTGCTGGAACGTGCACTGGACCGCAAGCTAGTCATCGGCTGGCGCCTGGTCTGAGAATCGCCCCTCCGTTGCGTCCCACCCGGTTGGAGGTGCGAGACTATCGAAGCTCACCCCGCGCCCGAAGGCATCCGCCATCAGATCACGGGCGTTTCGCTCGGCTTGCCAGAGCTCAACCGCAGGATATCCATCGCTGATCAGCGTCAGGCGGAGTCGATCGTCGCCCCACGTGGCAATGACGTCGTCGACGTCGGCATTCCTCCCCCGCTCAAGGCATTCCGCTACCCGGAGAATTGCGGCGAGGCGTGCGAGAAGCATCTCGTCGGCGGCATCGAGCAGGACGTCGTAGTCTGAGACCTCCGGAACGCCCTTGCGATGGAAGCGCGAGAGGAGGGCGATGATGGCGCTCTCACGGGGCGAGAAACCCGGCAGACCGTTATACTCGATCAAGGTCTGTGAATGCTTGTGGTGGCTGCTGTATCCCACGATGCGGCCCAAGTCGTGGAGTAGAGCGGCGGCATCGAGTAGCTCACGCTCGTCAAGGCCATAGCCGTGAAGTGGAGCCAACTGCTCGAAGAGGCGCCCCGCGAGGAAGCGGACGTGGTTGGCGTGATGCTCCTCGTACAGATAGTTGCGAGCCAGATTGAGCACGCTGAAGCGCCTGACGTCGGGGATGATAGGTTCATCCAAGTGGCTCCAGAACCTCTCGAAGAAGACTCCCTCGCGAACCCCATTCTCGGATACCTCGATCTGGTTGACCTCGAGTCTCTCCATGACCGCCAGGAGCACCAAGGCACCCGGGAGGATGATGTCGGCGCGGTCACTGTTCAGTCCTGACACGGCGCGCCGCTCCGCGAGCGGGAGCTCCCGAAACTGCTGGATGCTCTCCTCGACAGAGCTGCGTCCGAGCACGAAGCCGTGGAGAGTGTTCAGGGGGTGGTTGATCCGTTCAGCCTCGATCCTTGCCAAGTTACGAATGGTGCCTCCCAGGCCGACGAGTCGTTCACCTTCCTTCTCTGGAAGCCATGCGACGGTATCCAACTGGCGGGCGATCTCTCGCTGCACGCAGTCGATTTCGTCATCTTTCACCGGGTCATGTGCGACGAACTCTTCAGTAAGGGCAAGAGCACCGAGGGTGAGGGAAGCTCCGGCCTGGAAGGAGCGTTCGCGAACGTCGCTGATCTGGACGCTTCCTCCACCGATATCGACTACGCTTCCGGCCCGGAGGGGTATCTCGTTCAAGGCCCCCACGGTGTCGTAGTAGGCCTCGCGTTCGCCGCTCAGGACCTGGAGGGAGATGCCGATCTCACGCGAGACGAGGTCGACGAAGAGGGGACCATTCGCGGCCTCACGCACGGCGCTGGTGGCGATGGGGAGGATGAGATCAACGCCGGTGCTGTCGCAGAAGCGCTTGAATAGCCGAAGCGTTGAGAAGCCTCGGGCCATGGCACTCTCACTCAGCCCCCTCTCCGTCATTCCCTTTCTGAGCCGCACCACCTCGCGGACCTGGTCCACCAATCGGTAGGAGTAGCCCGGGATGGCGTGCATCACCACCAGACGGGCGGTGTTTGAACCGAGATCTATGATGGCCATGCGCCGTGGCCGAGATGTCTCCATCCAGCGGACCTCCAGTGTGTATCCTGACCAGGCTGAATGTTGGCGATTCTACAGGGAAGAAGGGGCAGTCGCAAACCACTGATTGCCAACCGGCCTTTTCTCGGTATCATGACGGCAGCTTAGATAGAAGGGCTTCTAGAGCTAAGGAGCCGAGCGTGCGACAATCTTCCACGGCAACATTGCTGGTCCGAGGTGGGCAGCTGGTGACACCGGGTGGCGTACTGGAGGCGGACTTGATGGCGCAGGGTGAGCGCATCAAGGCGATCGGCACCGGTTTGACGGCGGCGCACGATACGCGGATACTCGATGCGGAGGGCTGCTACGTTTTCCCCGGCGTGATCGACGCTCACACCCACGTCAGATTGGACACCGGCGTCTATCAGACCGATGATGACTGGCTGGTCGGTACCCGGGCGGCCGCGTGCGGGGGCGTCACAACCGTGGTCGACTTCGCGACTCAGTTCCCAGGGCAGACCCTGAGAGAGGCTGTCGAGACGCGACAGGCTGAGGCGCGCGATGCGGTTATTGACTATGGTCTTCACGTCATGATCACGGATCTCCCCCGGGGCCATGAAGGCGAGGTCTCGGTGTTGTGGGACCTGGGTACGCCTAGCGCCAAGCTCTACACCACCTACCGCCCCAACTACTACGCCGATGATGCAACGCTGGTTCGTTTGATGGGGGCGTGCGCCGACCACGGGGTGCTGCCGCTGATCCACTGCGAGAACGACGACCTGGTGACGGCTCAGACTGAAGCCCTCGTGGCGGCGGGCGAAACGGACTGGCGCTGCCACGGCGCTTCTCGACCGGCACTGGCCGAGCAGGAAGCGATCCAGCGGGTGCTCTTTCTGGCTGATGCCGTCGATTCCGCGGTCCATATCTGTCACTGCTCCACAGCCAGATCGGTTGCGCTGGTCGCTGATGCAGTCGATGATGGTCAGAGGGCCACGTGCGAGACGTGTCCCCAGTACCTCCTGTTGGATCGCTCGGCGTATGAAGGGGAAGAGGCTTGGAGGTACATCCTCCAGCCGCCGCTCAGAGATCCCGAGGAGCCAGATCGTTTGTGGAGGCTGGTGGAGGCGGGGTTGGTTGATCTGATCGCTACCGACCACTGTGACTACACCAAGGCCCAGAAGGTGGCCTCGAAGGACTTCACAGAGACACCGGGAGGACTGCCTGGTATGGAGACGCTGCTGCCCCTGATGTTCACGGGAGGCGTGGCAGAGGGACGCCTGACGCTGTTGCAGCTGAGCGAGCTGCTGTCGACGAACCCGGCACGGCTCTGGGGGATGTGGCCGCGAAAGGGCGCTCTCCAGCCCGGATCCGACGCGGACCTGGTCGTGTACGACCCCGAGCCCAGGGGGCAGATCCGTGCCGAGGAGCTTCATCACCGGGCCGGCTACAGCCCGTACGAGGGCATGTCGGTGGAGGGGGGCGTCAGAGCGACCGTCTCGCGGGGCGAGGTCATCTACCGTGACGGGCGCTTCACCGGCAAGAGGGGACGCGGGCAGTTTGTCCGTCGGAGATGGACAGGGGAGGCCGAGCCGCGGGCATGACGGATCTCTTCTACCGATTTGGGGTGGCCATGGCCATCGGCTTCCTCATTGGCCTGCAGCGCGAGTACGCCCACGGGGGCCCTGAGCGTGAGATCTCCATGGGGGAGCGCACGCTAGCGCTGATGGGGCTGGCAGGCTGTGGAGCGGCGCTGGTGGCCGACGAGTTGGGCTCTCCGTGGGCGTTCGTTGGCATCATCCTACCGCTGGGGTTGCTCATCGCGGCCTCCTATGTTGTGACGTCGTGGCGCGGGGATGTGGGTCTCACGACAGAGGTCGCGACGGTCCTGACCATCCTGGCAGGAGCGCTGTGCTACTGGGACTATCTGGAGTTGGCGGTAGCCATCGCCGTGGCAACTACGGTTCTCCTGTCGTTAAAGCTGGAGACCGATAGGCTGGTCCGCCGTATCACGCGGGAGGACATCCGAGCCACGCTGAAGTTCGCTGTGATCACCGCCATCGTGCTGCCCCTTCTTCCGAGACGCAGCCTGGGGCCTCCTCCGCTGGACGTACTCCGACCGTATAGTCTCTGGTTGATGGTGGTATTCATCTCGGGTATCAGTTTCCTGGGCTACCTGCTGATCAAGCTGGTCGGGGCGAGACGCGGTATCGGGCTCACGGGGTTGTTGGGTGGGTTGGCATCTAGCACGGCGGTGACGCTCAGTTTCGCTGAGCGGAGCCACACGGATGTGGAGCTGGATAGGCCCTTCGGGCTGGCGATCATCATCGCGTGGACGACGATGTTTCCGCGGGTGTTGGTCGAGGTGGCGGCTCTCAACCCCAGCCTGCTGCGGCGCTTGCTGCTGCCGATGGTGGCTGCAGCACTGGTCGGCGCCGCCTACGCTGCGTATCTGTATTTCTCGCAGCGGACTGAGACGAAGGAGGAGGTGGCCTTCTCGAATCCCTTCGAGTTGGCGCCGGCGCTGAAGTTTGGCTTGCTCTATGCGGTGATCTTGTTGGTGTCGCGGGCAGCCCAGCTCTATTTGGGGAGTCCCGGGATCTACATCTCAAGCGTGGTGGGCGGGTTGGCCGATGCGGATGCGATCACGCTGTCGATGGCAGAGTTGAGCAGCGGGACTGGCGGACTTGACCCCGGGATTGCTTCGCGTGCTATCGTGCTGGCGGCTATGGCGAACACGGCCGCGAAGGGCGGCATCGTCCTGGCGAGTGGGACAGCCGCGCTGCGCAAGGCTCTGCTGCCGGGTTTCGTGATGATGCTGGCAGTTGGGCTTGGTACAACCTTCCTATTGTGAGATTGGGGTCAACCCGGCATAATCCAAGGGGCCGCTGAACAGGTTTACTCTCGGCTTGGGTGTTAGAGTCGAAGGCAGAAGACGGGGAGCTGGTGCGACGGGCCGCGATGCCCGTGGCGCAAGCGTTCTGGAGAAGAAAGGTTGACTGGATGGACATGGTCGAGATGGTTGAAGCCGCTCGGAGGACAATGGGGGACTTGGCGTCGTGTGCTGCTTACAAAGGCGTTCCAAGTCGCATTCTTGCCGCCGTAACTGTGGTGGTGATCTTCGGTACGGGACCTGCGACCAGTGCGGCGAACGGATCGGTGACGGTCTGCGCCGGTGGTGGGTGTGACTTCGAATCGATCGCGGCGGCAGTTGCGGGTGTGGGCGAAGGAGGGACGATCGACGTCCTGGACGCGGAGCACACGGAAAGCGGCATTGTGGTCGACAAGGACGTCACCATTGCGGGGCTTGGCGCTTCGGATACGATCGTGCAGGCGCACAGCCTGCCCGGGGAGGCTGGCGCGCGAGTGTTTGAGATTGCCGATGGCGTTGAAGTGACGATTCGCGATCTTACGGTCCGGCACGGCAGGGTTCTCGGGAGCTCGGCTCACGGCGGCGGGATCCTGAATCACGGGGCGCTGACGCTCCGGCGAGTCGCGCTCACGGTGAATGAGGCAGTGGGCGAGTATGGGTATTATGGAGGCAATGCTCGCGGCGGGGGCCTCTACAGCGACGGGAGCCTGCTGATTGTGGACAGCACAGTCGCCAGTAACCTGGTGCAAGGTGGCGAGGGCTATGCCACGGGTGGTGCCGGTGAAGGAGGTGGTCTGTTCGCCACGGAAGGGACCGGCCGTCTGGTGAACGTGACCGTCAGTGGGAACGGGGCATCCCGAGGTGATGCCTGCGGCTCATGAGGGGCCACACCTGGGACCGCCCGTGGTGGCGGCATATATGGTGGCTTGGCGAATCTCACCCTGGTAAGTTGCACGATCGTGTCAAACACGGCTGATACCGGCTCGCAAGGAGGTGGGCTTCATGTGGAAGGTGGCCTGGTCCTTGGGAACAGTATCGTGGCCAACAATAAGGGGCCCCAGGAGACCGATGGGCCCGACATCTATGGTGGAGTCCAGTCAGCCGACTACAATCTCATTAGGTCCCTGGGAGGGGTGACGATCACCGGGCCTCAGGCGAACCACCTGCCGGGAGGCACAGACCCGCTCATCGGTTCTCTTAGTGACAACGGCGGCGATACGGCGACGCACGCTCTACTGTCGACGAGCCCAGCCATCGATGCCGGCACATGCCAGGACGAGGACGGCAGCGCGATTCCCGCGGATCAGCGGGGAAGAATCCGGCCCCAGGGTGTAAGCTGCGACATTGGGGCCTTTGAATATCCGGGCCCGCATCTGTCGATCGAGAAGCGTACCGAAAGCGCGCTGGTGAAGGCGAATGAAGTGATCACATACACTCTGATCGTCAGGAACCTTGGAGATGGTGTGGCAGAGGGTGCGACGGTTTCCGACACATTGCCGTCGGGTCTCGCTCTCGCCCGGCAGGCGGACCTGTTGCCCCCGTCGGCAGGCACGCTTGGCCCGCTGCCTGCGGTTGTCACAGGGCTGACCGTCGATGCGGGGACACGAGTGACGGTGACCCTCCCCGTGACGGTGGAGGCCGGGCTCGAGCCAGGCACAACGATCACCAATGTGGCGACCGTGGCGGACTGGGGAGGCAGTGGGCCGGGCATGGATTCGGACACCATCGTCGTGACAACCGAGACGCATACGATCTTCATCCCGTTGCTTCTCAAAGCGGCGCCGTAGCCGCTTCCGGGTACTGGCGGACTAGAGTCGATCGGGAGTTCCAGCGCCCGCAGGCCGCAAGGACGGTGGGGAAAGTGCGGGTGCGGATTGGTGAACGAGAAGTGCAAGGAGGGATGTCGATGGAACTAGCGCGCTTTCTACCGATCGCACGCGGCGATGAACCGACGGATCTTCTGCTGAGCGGTGGGCGGGTCGTCAACGTGTTCACCGGAGACATTATCGAGACTGACGTTGCCATCGCCGGAGACACGATCGTCGGGATTGGCTCATGCTACGAAGCCAAAGAGAAGCTGGATGTCCGCGACCGGTACATCTGCCCGGGCCTGATCGATGCTCATGTCCACATTGAGTCCTCCATGGTTATCCCGCCGGCGTTTGCGCGAGGCGTACTGCCGCGAGGCACGACGACGGTCGTCACGGATCCCCACGAGATCGCGAACGTGGCGGGTGCCGACGGCGTGCGGTATATGCTCGAGGTATCCGAAGGCCTGCCGTTGACGGTGCTGGTGAACCTTCCATCGAGTGTTCCGGCGACCCACATGGCTACGGC
The DNA here is from genome assembly GCA_964542755.1 of uncultured Anaerolineales bacterium. Classification (GTDB taxonomy): domain Bacteria; phylum Chloroflexota; class Anaerolineae; order B4-G1; family B4-G1; genus SKLM01. The sequence continues at coordinate 59,817 of CAZIWL010000002.1, read as the reverse complement.
CGGCGCAGAATTGACGGCCGATGACCTGGTTGAGCTGGCCGATCTGCCAAGGGTGGTGGGTTTGGCTGAGTTCATGAACGTACCTGGGCTGGTTCTAGGGGATCTCGCGGCAATGGACAAGATTGAGGCTTTCAAGGACCGGGTCATCGATGGGCACTCTCCTGAGGTCACAGGTCAATGGCTCCAGGCATACGTCGGGGCGGGCCCAGGCTCCGACCACGAATGCACCACGGCCGAGGAGATGGTTGAGAAGCTGCGACTGGGAATGCGCGTCTTCCTGCGGGAGGCGACCGGAGCCAAGAACCTCCGTGCTTTGGTGCCCGCCGTCACGGAGGCGAATAGCAGGCGGTGCGGTCTCTGTACCGATGATCGACACCCATCTGATCTCCTCGATGAGGGTCATATGGACCACATACTCCGCCTGGCCATTGCCGAGGGGCTCGATCCAGTCACGGCTATCCAGATGGCGACCCTGAACGCCGCGGAGTGGTTCCGTCTTTATGACCGCGGGGCGATCGCTCCGGGGAAGCGGGCGGACCTGGTGGTCTTCTCGGACCTGCAAGATTTCTGTGCGGAATTGGTCTACGCCGGCGGTCGGTTGGCTGCTCGAGATGGCGAGCCAGTGGGCGATTGGTGTGAGCCCGATGTGGATGCTTCCGCCGTGCGCAGCAGCGTGAACGTCCTCTGGGAGGACCTCGACTTCGGCATTAGGGCGCCTGATACAACGGCGGACGCGGTGGAGGTCAGGGTGATCGGTCTGGTGCCCGATCAGATCGTGACAAGGCACCTGACAGAAGACGTGCCTGTGCGCGACGGGCAAGCCGTGGCTGATGCGGAGCGCGACATCTTGAAGTTGGCGGTGATAGAGCGCCACCGTGCTTCCGGCAACGTTGGCCTGGGGTTTGTGCGTGGGCTGGGACTCAAGCGAGGCGCCCTGGCTGGTAGTGTGGGGCACGATGCGCACAACTTGACGGTGGCGGGGTGCGATGATGTCTCGATGATGACGGCTGCGAGAGCTGTTGGGCGCATGGGCGGGGGACTGGTTGCCGCCGTCGGCGATGAGGTCCTGGCTGAGGTCCCACTGCCCATCGCCGGCCTCATGTCCGACCAATCGCTGGAAACGGTCAGAGAGCAGATGGACGGTTTGGTCCAGGCCTCCCGGGATCTGGGGTCGGGGTTGCACGATCCTCTGATGACTCTGGGGTTCCTGGCCCTTGAGGTGATTCCTTCCCTGAAGCTGACGGACCAAGGGTTGGTGGACGTGGAAGCGTTTAGCTTCGTGTCGCTCTTTCCGTAGCACGACCTACCGAGATTGGGGTTAACCAAACGATGTGGGATGCCGATGGAACGGCGAGAACAGGTCGTAACAGCCTGTGGTTGAGTGTGTGGCTGGTGGTTGTGGTCACAGGCGTCGCTGGCTGCCGGGCGCCTGCGATGGATACCACCGCGCCACCAGAGTTGCTTGGATCGATTACACCCGCCGCAGAGGTAGCAGCGACGCTGGCAGCGTTGGTGGCTCAAGTGGGCGCAACGGCTTCGCCTTCTGCGGTGCCGAGGGCAACAGCGACACCCGATCCAGAATCCTCACCACAACCGAGCGATACCCGGCAGAGTACGCGAGAGCTGGATTCGCCGGCGTCGGGCGGCGAGGCAACTCTTTCGAAGACGGCCACGGCGACATCTCCCCCGACGGCAACACCGAGCCCCACCGCGGTGCGGGCACCCGACACGCCCAGTCCCTCTCCTGTGCCACCCACCGGGACGCCGATGCCCACGCCTGTTCCGCCTACGGAAGAGCCAAGGGACTCGGCATCGAGCGGTGGGCCAGGCGTGGTGATGGACGCTCGGGTGGTCTATCACAATGGCTTCTCTGAGGGTACCGTTGGCATCTATGAGGCTGGGGCCATGCCCTGGCTCGACCTTCTTGTTCAACTAGACGGAACCTGGTACGGGCCAGAGCGGCAGCCGGACGACGGCATTGATGCCAGCCCCCTTCCGGAGGGGTACCAATGGCAGGCCTCCGGAAGCTTCGGCACTCTGCCCAATGGAGAGGCATGGTGGACTGAGTCGGGTACGGAAGGTGTGGTGCGTCTCATCGGCCCGGGAGGTACCGTGAAACTGGAGCTGCCAATCCACGTTGTCTTCCGGGGCGGCGGTGGGGACTCAGACTCGGGTCCGGCGCCGACACCCACCTGAGACTGCTGAAGCAAGGCGCCGTTGGCGCCGAAAGATGTCCATGGACGAAGAGCATAAGCCCGCGAATCCCCGTGAAAGGCGCCGGCGCGAGCGGCGTCGGCTCTTGTGGGCCGTCGCGGGCTTCATCGTCCTCGTCGGCGGAGCAGCCATTGTGCTGGCATACGGCAGACGGGCGATGGTCCTAGGTGTCACGTGTCTGTTGGCCGGAGCAGGGACCCTAGCTCTCCTGTGGGGGCTGCTGACCGTGGTGGAACGCTGGGTGGACTAGGGTTTCCCATCCTCTCTCGACGTGACCGCGGCCGGACCCCTCGGGTTCTCCTTGGTTCGGCATCGACAAAGCAAGCAACACACGCGAAGGACGGAGGCATGTGTATGGAGCGGAAGGCGCTGACTGACTATCTTGACGAATACCTACGGGTTGAAGAGATCGAGGACAAGTCTCAGAACGGGCTGCAGGTGGAGGGGCCTGGCGAGGTGGCGAAGGTCGCTTTAGCCGTCGATGGATGCCAGGCTGCCTTTGAACGGGCTGTCGAGGAGGGCGTGCAGCTGCTCATTGTCCATCACGGGCTCTTCTGGGAGGATTCTCCTCTTCTCGTCGGACCCCATTTCCAGCGCGTGAGAAAGCTGATTGAGGGAGAGTGTGGGCTCTACGCCGTGCATCTCCCGCTAGACATGCACCCGGAGGTTGGCCACAACGCCGAGATGGTTAGACTATTGGGCTTGGAGGGCAGAGAGCCCTTTGGCAACTATCACGGCATCGAGATCGGTTTTTCCGGACGACTGGATGAGCCCCTCGACGTACCCGGGCTTATTGGACGAATGGTTGACGCGTTCGGTAGGCCGCCGATCCGGGTGCTCGACTACGGTCCCAGAGAGATCGAGCGAGTTGGCTGTGTCTCCGGCGGGGCTGCGTCGTTGGTAGATCAAGCGGCTGATGCGTGTTTGGATGCGTATATCACGGGTGAGACGAGCCACACGTCCTTCCACTATGTGGTAGAGAGGGAGCTGAACGTCCTCTTCGCGGGTCACTATGCGACGGAGACCCTGGGCCTTCGGGCGCTGGCACGTCATATCGAAGAGGCGTTTGATCTCGAGACTATCTTCCTCGATATCCCCACAGGGATGTAGGGAATTGCTAAAGCTATTCTCTCATGCTATCATTGAGCGGCTTCCACGATTCAGCCAAGGAGGTGGTGCGAACCGACATTTCCCCTAGTGATTCAATCCAGACGTCGTAGCTTTTCCGCTCAATCATTTAACAGGAGGTGAAGAATGCGTAAGCGCCTATGGCACATCTTGGGTATTCTGGTCGTTGCGGCCACAGTTTTGGTCGCCTGTGGTCAGCCCGCTACACCAGAACCCACCGAGGCCCCCACTGAGGAGCCGGCAGAAGAACCCACCGAAGAACCGGCGGCAGAAGAAGGATTGCCCGTCAAGGCAGCCTTCGTCTACATTGGCCCCCCAGGCGATCTGGGCTGGACCTATGAGCACGATCGTGGCCGCCTCATTCTGGAGGACGAGCTCGGCGAAGCCGTCGAGACGACCTACATTGAGGACGTTCCTGAGGGCCCGGATGCCACGCGTGTCGTCCGTCAGTATGCTCAAGAAGGATGGGACGTTATTTTCACGACATCCTTTGGTTATATGGAGCCGACGCACGAGGTGGCCGAAGAATTCCCGGATGTGATCTTTGAGCACTGCTCAGGGTTTATGACGCGGGAGAACATGGCGACGTACTTCGGCCGCATGTATCAGCCCCGCTATCTGTCGGGCATCGTGGCTGGAGAGATGACGGAGAGCAATATCATCGGCTACGCCGCGGCGTTCCCGATCCCCGAGGTCATTCGAGGCATCAATGCCTTCGCGCTTGGGGTTCGGTCGGTTAACCCGGATGCTGAGGTCCGGGTGGTATGGACGAACACGTGGTACGATCCGGTGGTGGAGCGTGAGGCTGCGGAGGCGCTCCTGGACGAGGGCGCGGACATCATCGCGCAGCACCAGGACACGACAGAGCCGCAGAAGGCCGCCGCGGAGAGGGATGCCCTGAGCATCGGATACGACTCCGACATGGCTGATTTTGTCGGTGACACGGTATTGACGAGCCCGCAGTGGGACTGGGGCACGTACTACGTTGACACGGTCCAGGATATCATTGATGGAACGTGGGAGACGCACCAGTTCTGGGGAGGCCTGGAGACCGGCATCGTGAAGCTGGCTGAGATGAGCCCGCTGGTACCCGAGGACGTGGTGGAGCAGGTGACCTCGGAGAGGGACCGGATCACGGACACCGACTGGGACGTCTTCTGTGGCCCCATCAACGACCAGGACGGTAACGAGGCGGTGGCGGACGGCGAATGCATGTCCGATGAGGATATGCTGAACATGGACTGGTTCGTCGAAGGCGTCGTCGGAGAGCTATCCGAATAGCGAACGCTGCATCCAGGAGGGTGGGCAGAGCGAAAAGGGCTGGCGCATGGCCCTGACGTTCTGCCCCTTTCCTTGTACGTCCCCGCAGAAGGAGCGTAGAATCAAGCCATGACTCATAAGAGATCAGAAGACCCGATCCTGCGGATGGTGGGCATCACCAAGCGGTTCCCCGGCGTCCTGGCCAATGACTGTGTCGATCTCGACCTCTGGCAAGGAGAGGTGCTAGCCCTGCTAGGCGAAAACGGGGCAGGAAAGTCAACGTTGATGAATGTCCTCAATGGGCTCTACCGTCAGGATGAAGGAACCGTCTTTGTCAGTGGGCGCCCTGCCGGTATTCAGTCCCCCCGGGACGCCTACGATCTAGGAATTGGCATGGTGCACCAGAACTTCATGCTGGTGGAGACGATGACGGTCGCGGAGAACGTGGTCCTGGGGCTTCAGGGGCTTGCGTTTCAACCGGATCTTCGAGACGTGAGGGGACGCCTGGTCACATTGGGCGAGCGGTACGGCTTGAAGGTGGACCCCGATGCCTACATCTGGCAGCTATCGGTTGGGGAGCAGCAACGAGTGGAGATTCTGAAGCTGCTCTATCGCGATGTGGATGTCCTGATCCTGGATGAGCCGACGGCAGTTTTGACACCTCAAGAGGTGGACGACCTGGTCGAAGTTCTCCGGCGGGTCGTGGATGAAGGGAAGGCGGCAATCTTCATCACCCATAAGCTTCGCGAGGTGATGATGTTCTCCGATCGCGTGACGGTGCTGCGGGGTGGGCAGAACGTAGCGACGCGCTCCACCGCTGAGACGTCGCCTCAGGAGCTGGCGCGACTTATGGTGGGCCGGGAGGTGCTCTTCCAGCTGGAGCGGACTGCGTGTGAACAGGGTGAGCCCGTGCTCAAGATTGACGACTTGAGAGCCCTCAACGACAAGGGGCTCCCGGCGTTGAAGGGCGTCTCCATGGTCGTGCGCTCCGGAGAGATCCTCGGTGTCGCCGGCGTCGCAGGGAACGGACAGAAAGAGCTGGCCGAGGTGATCACGGGCCTGCGCAGCGCTGTTCACGGTGAGGTGTACGTCAATGAGACTTGTCTCACGAATGCCTCGCCCCTGCGCGCCATCCGCGCGGGGGTGAGCCACGTTCCTGAGGACCGCGTCGAGATGGGATTGGTGGGCGACATGTCCGTGGCCGAGAACCTGGCGCTCAAGGCGTATCGCACGAATGAGCTCTCTCGAGGGCCAGTGTTAATGCCTGATAGAGTACGGCGCTTCGCCGAGGGCCTGATCGCAGGATTTGATATTGCGACGCCGGGGCCCGAGACGCGTGTCAAATTCCTCTCTGGCGGTAATTTACAGAAGGCGATCCTGGCAAGGGAGCTTACGGCTTGCCAGGGTCTGTTGGTGGCCGTGCATCCAACGCGGGGGCTGGACGTGGGGGCCACTGAGTCGGTGAGAGATCTTCTGCTCGGTCAGCGCGAGCAAGGCACGGCAATTCTGCTAATCTCCGAGGATCTGGACGAGTTACTCGAGGTCTCCGATCGGATCGCGGTGATGTTCGAAGGAGAGATTGTTGGCATCGTCCTGGCCGAAGAGGCGGAGATCGACACCATCGGGCTGATGATGGCGGGTGAGCACGTCCAAGAGGAGGGAGCCTGAAGGTGAAGATTGTATTTGAAAAGCGTCAGGAGGTATCGAGGACCATTCGTGTGCTTGTCCCTGTTTTCTCGCTCCTGTTTGCTCTGGTATTCGGTGCGATACTGCTCCTTATGTCGGGCGTGAATCCTGGGACGGCCTACGCTGCAATGGCGGAGGGAGCCTTTGGGGATCCCCAGTCTCTGGCTGAGACCCTGGTCAAGGCGATACCCCTTATGCTGACGGGTCTCGGTGTATCGATCGCGTTCCGCATGCTATTCTGGAATATCGGGGCCGAAGGTCAGTTGGCGATGGGAGGACTAGCGGCGACAGGTGTTGCGCTCTATGCAACGGACTATCTCCCCGGCTGGTCGATCCTGCCGGCGGCGGTGCTGCTTGGCATGCTCGCCGGGGCGCTGTGGGCTGCGATTCCTGCGCTACTCAGGGCCTACTTGCAGGTGAACGAGACGATCACCACGCTGATGATGAACTACGTGGCCATCCTACTGGTCTCCCACGTCTATCATGGGCCCTGGCGTGATCCGGATGGGTATGGTTTTCCTGGCACCGCGAGATTCCCGGAGGTGGCGTGGCTGCCCAGGATCTACGGTCGGGCCCACGCAGGGGTCTTCTTTGCCATCATCGCGGCAGCAATTCTTTGGTTCGTGCTCCAGCGGACGAAGTGGGGTTTTGAATTGCGTATTACGGGGGAGAATCCGAAGGCAGCGCGGTACATTGGAATCGATATTCCCAAGCTGATCGTGGTCGCCATGATGGTATCAGGAGGGCTGTGCGGTCTTGCTGGCGTTTGTGAGGTTGCGGGTGTGATGCGGCGGCTTCAACAAGGGCTCACGGTGGGATACGGCTACACGGCGATTATCGTGGCGTGGATGAGCCAGCTCAATCCCTGGGGAGTCTTGATCATCGCTTTCTTGCTGGCGGGGCTCCTGGTCGGAGGCGACCAGATACAGATGGCGATGGGCCTTCCAGCAGCTATGGGGCTGGTCCTTCAGGGGGCGCTGCTATTCCCCATGCTGGGAGGATCTCTGTTTGCGGAGTACAAACTGCGTGTCGTACGGCCGGGGCGTCAGCAAGCCGTCTTCCCGGAGGAGTCTCTTGCGAAGGAGTCTGAGTCGTGAATCTGTCCCTGTTTACCTCCATACTCGCGATTACCCTGCGTGCGGGCACGTCCCTCCTCTATGCTACAATCGGGGAGATCTATACGGAGCGATCAGGCATCCTCAACCTCGGTGTCGAAGGGATGATGATGGTGGGGGCCGTGTCGGCCTTCGCAGTCGCCTACCACACCGGTAGTCTGGTCCTGGCGATCTTGACAGCTCTCTTGGCTGGTTCCTTGTTGGCATCTCTTCATGCCTTTCTCTCCGTCTCGCTCCGCGCGAATCAGGTGGTCAGCGGTTTGACGCTCACGTTGTTCGGAACGGGTCTGGCCAGTTTCCTGGGACAGCGTCTCGGCCCCGGGGGAGCGCGTTTGGTTGGGTTGGTCGGGCCGAGTCTCGAACGCGTTCGGATTCCTCTGTTGTCGGATCTGCCGTTGCTTGGGCCATCGCTGTTCTACCAGGACTTGTTGACGTATGGGCTCTACCTGCTGGTGCCAGCCGCGTCGTGGTTCCTCTACAAGAGTCGGCCGGGTCTCTACATGCGGGCAGTGGGAGAGAATCCCCAGACGGCGGACGCCATGGGCATCCGGGTGGGGGCGAATCGCTACGTCTACACCATCCTAGGCGGAGCTCTGGCCGGTCTAGGGGGGGCGCATCTGTCGCTGGCGTATACGAAGGGATGGACGGAGAACATCACCGGGGGGCGCGGCTGGATTGCCGTGGCGCTGGTCATCTTCGCCATGTGGGATCCATTGCGCGCCGTCATCGGCGCGGCTCTTTTCGGCGGCATCAACGCGGTACAGTTCCGTATGCAGGCGGCGGGCACCACCATTCCCGCGGCGCTGCTGAATATGCTGCCCTACCTTGCGACGATTGTCGTATTGGTGATCATCACCTGGTGGGAGACGCTTCAGAAGCGAATTGGCGCGCCGGCGGCATTGGGGGTACCGTACGCTCGGGAGGAGAAGGGGTAAGGGCGGATCAGCAGAGGCGGTGCAGGGGGGGGCCATGGTGTGGCGTCTGCAACGGGTGATGCGTGATGCGTAAGTCGTAATCCGTAATGCGTAACGCGTAGCACGGACTGCGTGCCGGTGGGGTCTCGATCAGCCTTTTCTGATTGTCGGTGGTTGGTTGCCTTCCACGGAATACGGCCTATGCGTTCTGGCTCGCGGGTTGT
>CAZIWL010000002.1:17794-51176 GCA_964542755.1 uncultured Anaerolineales bacterium | reverse complement strand
GGTGGTTGGTTGCCTTCCACGGAATACGGCCTATGCGTTCTGGCTCGCGGGTTGTCGATTACGTCTCACGGATTACGTCTCACGGATTACGTCTCACGGATTACGTCTCACGCATCGCGTCTCACGCATCGCGTCTCACGCATCGCATCTCATGCGTTGCGTAGGGCGCCATCCCGAATAGGCTCCGGGGCCAACGGGTCACGCTTCGTCCAGCACATCCCGTATACCGCGTCCGACGCTTGACGGCCTGCGCCTGAGGACTGACATAGTGCGACTAGGAGGGTCCAGTGTCTGACCTGATGAGACCTCGATCGTTCTCCAGTATGCTTGATCGCATGCTAGCGGAGTTGGATGGGAGTGCGTCCCTGTTTGGCATCCACCGCTCTCTGTTCTACACGCCCAGGCCGAACGCGCTCTACGATGCGGAGCTATTCGGCCACCATCTCGCAACACCGATAGGGCCGGGAGCTGGTCCGCACACGCAGTTGACTCAAAATATCCTATGCAGCTGGCTGTCCGGGGGACGGTTCATCGAGCTGAAGACCGTGCAGATCATGGATGAGCTGGAGATCCCGCGGCCCTGCATCGACATGGGCGACGAGGGCTACAACGTGGAGTGGTCCCAGGAGTTGAAGCTGGAGCAGTCCGTCGACGAGTACGTGAAGGCATGGGTGATGATCCACGTGCTGCGGCGACTGCTTGGGTTCGAGGAGCAGGCTCCGTTCGGGACGGTCTTCAACATGAGCGTGGGGTACGATCTGGAGGGCATCCAGAGCGCGCCTATGCAGCGCTTCATGGCGTCGATGGAGAATGCTTCGGAGAGGATTGCTCAACTGCAAGACGTTCTGGAAGAGGGCTATCCCCAGTTCTCAGGGCTCGACATTCCTGCAGAGATCGTCAACAGCGTGACGCTTTCCACCATGCACGGCTGTCCCCCGAACGAGATCGAAGAGATTGGCCGCTATCTCTTGGAGGAGCGGCGCCTTCACACGTATGTGAAGCTGAACCCGACGCTGCTGGGCAAGGATCGCGTGATGAGGATCCTCCACGACCGGCTGGGTTTCACGGAGATGGAGATCCCTGACGAGGTCTTCGAGCATGACTTACAGTACGATCGAGGGATCGAGTTAATCACGGGCCTGAAGGACGTGGCTGAAGAACAGGGGCTCTCATTCGGTGTCAAGCTTAGCAACACCCTGGCGATGAGCAACCACCGCGACGTGCTGTCTGGGGATGAGATGTACATGTCGGGGAGGGCACTGTACCCGATCACGATGAGCTTGTTCCAAGAGCTTACCAGGGCTTTCGATGGCGATCTCAATGTGTCCTACTCGGGTGGGGCGGACGCACTTAACGTGGCTTCCATCCTATCGTGCGGCGCCTTGCCAGTCACGGCGGTCTCTGACTTGCTCAAGCCAGGGGGTTACTCGCGGTTTGTCCAGTATCTCGACCGGCTTGAAGAACACATGGCCGGCGTGGGGGCGGAGAGCCTGGAGGACTTGGCCCGGCACCGGGTGGCGAACCTCGACCGCCAGGTTGTAGAGGCTCTGGAGAGTAAGCGGTATTGGAAGAGCTACCACCCGTACGAGTTGCCGAAAGTCGAGTCTGGTCTGGACCTATTCGACTGCGTCGATGCTCCGTGCCGCCAACAGTGTGCGGTGCTGCAGGATGTCCCTGAGTACGCATGGTTGATCAGCCACGGTGCGTACGATCGCGCCCTGGAGGTGATTCTCTCCCGGAATCCGTTGCCCAACGTCACCGGGTACGTGTGCGATCATCCGTGCCAGACGCGATGTACGCGCAGCAACTACGACGATCCCATCGCCATCCGGGCGCTGAAGCGCTTTGCGGCCGAGAAAGGGCGAGCGGCGCTGCAGCCAGCGGAGGCGTCGGGGTACAAGGTGGCCATCGTTGGGGGTGGGCCGGCCGGGCTCGCGGCGGCTTACTTCCTGGCTATGAGCGGTGTGAAGCCGGTGGTCTACGAAGCCCGCGAGAAGGCGGGGGGGATGCCGGCGATTGCACCGGACTTCAGGCTTCCGGATGCGGTCGTGCAAGAGGACATTGATCTCATCGAGGCCCTGGGTGCAGAGATGAACCTCTCGTCACCCGTCACCGACGCGCCTGAAGCACTTCTGAACCAAGGGTATGATGCAGTGTATCTGGGGTGTGGTCACCAGGAGGATGCCCGTCTAGGCATCGAAGGCGAGGAAGGTGAGGGGGTGTACCACGCCCTTGAGCTTCTCGCGCGGATCGATCAGGGAGAAGAGCTGTCGATGGGTGAACGTGTCCTGGTCATTGGGGGCGGCAACACAGCCATGGACGCGGCTCGCACGGTGAAGCGCCTGACCGGTGGCTTGGTAACCGTGGTCTATCGACGAACCGAGCAGGAGATGCCGGCCGATCGCGAGGAGGTTGAGGCGATCTTTGGCGAAGGCATTGTGTTGGAGGAGTTGGTGTCCCCAGAGGCGATCGTCCTGGAGGATGGCAGGGTCAAGGCCCTCGCCTGCGTGCGCAACGAGCTCGGCGAGCCAGGCCCGGACGGGCGGCGACGCCCGATGCCGGTTGACGGATCTGAGTTTCAGATGGAAATGGACAGTGTGGTCGTGGCGATCGGGCAGCGGCCGGACGTTGCCTTCCTGGAAGGGAGTGACGTTTCGCTGCAGGACAGAGGGACGATCGACGTCGATCCGGGGACGGGCAGGGTCGGCGACGGACCCATCTATGCCGGCGGTGACGTGGTGCGCGGCCCCGCCACAATCATCAAGGCCTGCAGCGACGGCAGGCGCGCTGCCAAGGCGATCTGCGAGCAACTGGGTGTTCCGTTCCGGCGTCCGGCGGTGGAAATACCGACGTTATCGGAGGAGGAGATCGTAGAGGTCAAGCGGGTGCGAGCAGAGAGGCGGCCCCGGCAAGACCCACCGATGCTCCCGACGGCCGCTCGGGACGGGTTCGATCTCGTGAAGCAGACGTACTCCGAGGACGCTGCCCTGGCGGAAGCGGGACGGTGCGTACAGTGCTCGCAGTTCTGCGACAAGTGCGTGGAGGTGTGCCCGAATCGCGCCAACTACACGTACCAGATATCTCCGGTGGATATGCGAGTACCGCGGTTGGTCTGTGAAGATGACGGCCTCCGAGTGGTTGGCGATGAGCCATTCTCCGTGGCTCAGACCCGCCAGATTCTGCACGTCGAGGATTTCTGCAACGACTGTGGAAACTGCACGACGTTCTGCGTGCACGAGGGCCAACCCTACGTGGATAAGCCCCGGCTCTTCCTGACGCTAGAGGATTTCGAGGTCGCTGAGGATAATGCGTTCTTCATCGAGCGGGATGAGGACGCGTGGACGATACACCGGCGAGAAGGTGGAGACCCGTCGAGGTTGACGCTGGAGGGTGCGGGGGGCGGGATGACCTATGAGGACTCGCGTCTGCTGATTCAGCTCGGGCCCGAGGCTACGATGGCCTCCACGACTTTGAAGCGGAGCTTCGAGGGGAGCTTCTCGCTCAAGCACGCCGCGGAGATGATTCTCATCTTGACGGGGGTGCTCAACACACTGCCGTTCCTTCTCGTCTAGAAGCCCCGCGACGTCACTGTGATACGGAACGACCTCGGTCACTGGTCTCAATCGGTGAGCGAGGTCGTTTCGTTCCTGACTTAGTTAGGTCGGGGGCGGTACTTCTTCGTCCCGTCGGGCGGCTTGGCGACAAAGCCGGTGAAGCACCCACTTAGCGGCCCATCGAGAGACTCCCTCTCGCCGGTCATCCGCCTGGAAAAGTGCCGACCCGCTGAGGCCTAGGCCTATTCCTCCGCTCGTCTGGCCTCCCAGAAGGCCTCGCGGTAGGCCTGGAATCTGTTCTGGAGGACGGCCTCGCGAATCTCCCGGGCGATGGACAGCATCACGTGTAGGTTATGAATCGTGATCAGCTGATGCCCCAGGATCTCGTTGGCCCAGTTGAGATGCCGAAGATAGGCTCGACTGAAGTGAGTGCATGCGTAGCAGGTGCACCCGGGCTCCAGAGGGCGCGGATCATCGGTGAATTGGGCGTTGCTGATGTTGAGCCGTCCGAGACGGGTCAGCACACCGCCGTTTCGCGCCATCCGGGTGGGCAATACGCAATCAAACATGTCTACGCCGCGGGCGGTGCACTCGACCAAGTCCTGGGGCGTCCCGACACCCATTAGGTAGCGGACGCGATCATGGGGCAGGATGGCATCCAATACGTCCAGAATGCGGTGCATCTGGACCTTTGTCTCACCCACGCTTAGCCCCCCAATGGCGTATTGATCGAAGTCAAGGCCAGTGAGATACCGGGCAGAGCGCTCGCGCAGATCGGGGAAGATGCCTCCCTGGACGATGCCAAACAACTCCTGATCGGGACGGCTCTTGGCGGCCTTGCAGCGCTCGGCCCACGCGTGGGTCCTCTCCATGGCCTCCAAATTGTAGTCCCGCTCGAAGGGCTCGGCGCATTCATCCAGGCAAGTGATGAAATCTGCACCGAGGTTCTCCTGGATGCGGATGACGGATTCGGGCGTAAAGCGCTGCTCGGAGCCGTCGATATGGGAGCGAAAGGTCACCCCGTCCGCGTCGACCTTGCGGCGCTCGGCCAGACTGAAGATCTGATAGCCCCCCGAATCTGTGAGGATAGGGCCGTCCCAGGCCATGAACTTGTGCAGCCCTCCCATCTCAGCGATCAGCTCGTCCCCAGGTCGGAGATGGAGGTGATAGGCGTTGGCGAGGATCTGCGTGGTCCCAAGGTCGTGCAGGTCGCGAGGGGCGACGGCTTTAACGGTAGCGTGAGTCCCCACGGGACAGAAGACGGGTGTGGGAACGTCACCGTGCGGGGTACTCAACAGGCCAGCGCGAGCCCGGTTGCTGGTTGTTATGAGTTGAAAAGCCATAAGGTGTCCTTGAAGGTCCTTCTCAGATCATGCCAATGCACGGTCTCTTCCGGGCACTGCCGGATACGCGTGCACGAGCGCTCCCAACGTCACCACACGTGGGGTGCTCATCCAGACTTGTGCTCCGCGTCTATACGCCCGGCCATGGTGTCGTGTGTGGCCTGAGTTGCACGCTCTCAGTCACCGCCGATAGGGCGGCGCCAGGATCTCAAAGACCGTGCACAGGCTCGCGTCCAGAGCCCTGCTTCGGAGGCGTGGGTCCCACTTGTCGACGTTCACGGTCGTGGTGATGACGGTCGGCAAACGAGCATTGTAGCGATAGTCGAAGAGCTGGTAGAGTTTCTCCCTGGACCAGGGGGTGGCCGACTCCGTGCCCAGGTCGTCCAGGATTAGGAAGGAGGCCAAACGCATGTCCTCAAAACGTCTGTCGAAAGGCACGGGGCTCTGAGGATCAAAGGTAGCACGGAGATGATCTAGAAGATCGGGCACTACGATGAAGAGCGGCTGCTCGGCTTGCCCGGCACGGAAGTTGGCGATCGCCGCGGCCAAGTGAGTCTTGCCGCAACCGTAGGTTCCAGTGAGGAGCAACCACTCATCGGGGCGGTTCACCGCGAAGTCTCGCGCCATATTGAAGGCCCGTTCGAGGTTCTCAGCCTGGGGTCTGGGCAGCTCGTGCTTGCGAAGATCGAAGGTCTCAAAGGTTTGCTTCGCGTGGAGATGGAGGGTGCTCAACTCGCGGGGCTTCTGCATTGTGTCGCCCGTTCCGCGGTAATCCGGGGCTTGGATGGACACGATCTGGCTCAGATCCGGATCGACCAGTCGGGAGCGGAGGCGGAGCGGAATCTCCTCGAGCTCGTGGTTAGTGGTCACCACCGTGGGGAGCCTGGCGTTGTATCTGTGGTTGAAGATCTGGTAGAGTTTCTCACGAGCCCACATCGTGGCCGACTCGGTGCCGAGATCATCAAGAATGAGGACGGGGACTGTCCGAATCTCGTGGAATCTCGTTTGGTACGGAGTGACGTGGTTCTCGGGTTCCGACGGAGCGAAGGTGGCACGGAGATGGTCCAGCAAGTCAGGCACCGTGAGGAAAAGGACTGGGCGTCCTCGTTCTACGCAGGCATTGGCGATGGCCGCGGCCAGGTGCGTCTTTCCGCACCCGTACCCGCCACGCAGAACAAGCCACCCGTCTGGATCTTCGGCGAATGCGTGGGCCGTATCGAATGCCCAGCGGAGGTTCCGGGCCTTGTCGGGCGGCAGCCCGTGGCCCTCGGGCTCAAAGGCTTCGAAGGTCATACGTCCCAGTACTGAGAGCTCACTGAGGGTCCGGAGCGCGGTGATCCGCTGCTCGGTGATCTCCTTCTGCCGGCAAGCGCAAGGGACGAGTCTGCCAAAGTCGGGATGATTGACAGGCACATCCGCTCGAACGTATCCTAAGCCCTTGCAGGCGGGGCAGATCTGGTCGTCTTGTGACTGGTTGCCCTCTGTCGTCGGCCCTGGTGGCGCTGAACCTTGGTCAGTGCTTGATGTATTCACCGTATTTCCCGTCGATGTCGCGTCGTCTCTTTTCCGGGTCGGGTCTGTCACCTCTACCGTCGCTCTCCCAGCGCTCCAGGATAGCACGGATATACCGCCAGCTGCGTTTGTTGAGGTCCACGGCCTCGCGGAAGGCATCGTCGATCCAAGTTGCAGGGTAGGACTGTTCAGCCTCGCGCAACTCCTCTACGATGAGAGGAGTAAGGATACCAATATTCTGCTCGTAGAGAGTGAAGATGTTGGGACGTTCATCGGGCTCGATCCTATCGGGCAGGTCGCCTCGTGCCACGGCCTCGGCAGCGGTACGGCCCTTGGCCGTGTTGGCGAAATAGAGGGTCTCACCTCCAGCGCTCCCCGAGGACTTGACCTGCAAGAGCGTGCCTCGCTCGACGGCACGGTCCAGGGCGTTGTGAAGTGCTGTCACCGCTGATCGGTCACTCAGCGTCTCATTGAGACTGGCGAGCAGCCTATGGTCGGAGGCCAGATCGTCGAGACTGAGGTAGCGCGCCTTACCACGCTGCTCGCTGAGCCGCCAGAGAACGTGGAAGGTGAGCTTCAACTCTGCCAGGTCGTCGATGAGCGGCAGAAGCTCCGTGAAGGCCAGACGGGGAATACCCACCATGGCGACTTTGCCTGAGGGGAAACCGCTGAATGTCTTCATTGATGAGGCTGGCAGTAGATGTGCAGCGAGATGCAGGCTACGGACTGATTATACCCTCCGTCTTCGCCTGGTCAAGGATTTCATGGGCGGGCTTGGGAAGGAGGCGCCTGCCAGCTGCGGCGCCGACTCCAAAGACCACAGCAGCTGCAAGGAAAGGGGCCCGAAGACCAAGCCAAGCTGCCAAGGAGCTGCCCGTCATCGGGCCGATGACGTTCGCTACGGAGACAACGCTCGCGTCGATGCCGTAGACGATGCCCTCCTTCCCGCGGGGAGCCAGCGCGGCCAGGGAGGCACTGACGGCGGCCAGGATGCCACCCATGGCCAGCCCCGCCACGGCTTGCAGGGGGATGAGCCACCAGGATCGGGCCACCAGGGACTGGGGCACGTAGCAGAGCACGGAGCCCAGGGCGCAGGTTACCATGATGGTGCGATATCCCAAACGGTCGCCAAGGGCCCCGAGCTGGCGGCCACCTAGAGCGCCCCCCAGTGCGTTGGCGCCACTGATAAGCCCCGTGAGGGTGGCTATGCGTGCCTCCGTTGGGGCAAGGGACTCGACAAAAAGGGGCAGGGTGGGTTGGGATAGGCGTGCAGCCAGTCGCAGGATCACGTGCATGGTCAGGATCGCCAAGAGAGGGGGCGACGACAGGATGGGAGCCACCTGGCGCGCCAGACGCTGACGAAGGCCTGCTGCGGGATCGAGGCCACAGTCCCGAGTTTGCCGGTCGCCGCGCCTCGGTTCCTCAACGAGCACGAGCACGAAGATGGTTGCTATGAGCAAGAGGGCGCCTGTGATGAAAAACGCCGAGCGGTAGCCGAGGGTGTCGGCAACCAGACCCCCAAGCAGGGGGCCGGCTGACGCCCCCACGTAGACGGCCATCTGTAGTGTGCCAAGGGCGTAACCGGTCTTGTCTTCCGGTGCTGAGGTGGCGACGAGGGCCGTGGCGGCGGTCACCGTTCCAGTGAGCGCGCCCTGAAGAGCACGGAGGAGCACGAGCTGCTCGGGTGTTTGGACGAGTCCCATCAGTGTTATGATGAACGCACCCGTGAGCATTGCGCGCTCAACCATGACCTTGCGCCCATAGCGGTCACTGAGGGCACCCCAGATTGGCCCAAAAATGGCCATGGTGACGGCCTGGGCCGAGAAGATCACGCCTGACCAAAGCCGGATTTCGCTCTCTCCCGTGACGCCTAGCTCTCGAACGTAGAGGGGGAGGATGGGGATGACCACAGTGAAGCCGACGATGGCGACCAACTCGGCGAACCAGATGGCGCGGAGGTTCTTTTTCCAGGGGGGTGATGTGGTGTCTTCGGTTCGCATCCCGATAATCATAACACGGCGCCATGGGGTGGCAAGATTCCGGTCTTATGGGAAGGTTCCTCCCTATCCCGCCTCCGTCATCGGTGTTCCATCGAGGCCTCGCGAGTACAGGAGACGTCCTACGGGTCAGAGGGTCACATTTGCCAAGGGCGCGTTTGTTGGTATAATACTCAGCTGCGAGCCACCCTAGCTCAATCGGTAGAGCAACCGCTTCGTAAGTGGTAGGTTTTGGGTTCGATTCCCAAGGGTGGCTCTCCGACTGGGCCCCATTTCGGGGCCTTCTTGTTATGGTGCACCTCGCTCTCATCAGAGGCTCTATGGCTGAGCAATCTCCCGATCCCTGGCGTGTGGTGTGGCGATTTGCGATCAGCGATCGTATGCTGGTCGTTCTCTTGGTAGGTATCGCACTGGGTTTGACGCTCACGGCGTGGATTCCGCAGCAACCGTCCTCCGACGTAGACTACGCTCGCTGGCTCTCCCAGATGCAGGCACGCTTTGGTGATGCGACCCCTCTGCTCCAGACCCTTGGCCTCTTCAGAATCACGTCATCGTTGACGTTCCGGGGACTGCTGGCGGTTCTCGCGGGGATACTCCTTCTCCGGGTGGCTGAGGGCATGGATCGGCTGGGGAGGGGCCGGGACAGCGCGAAGGTGGAGGGAGACTGGGAAGAGGTGGACGACTGGGATTTCGCCAGTTTGTTGGAGGCCCTTCGCGGACGTCACTATCGGGTACAGAGAGCTTCATCGGAGGCGCAGGTCGATCGGTGGCCGTGGTCCCTGGTCTTGCCCTTGGCAGCGCATGTGGGAGCTCTTCTGCTCTTGCTAGGGCTGCTTCTGTTCCAGGTGTTCGGATGGCGAGCCACGGACGTCATCCTCCAAGAGAGGGAACGCGTTTCGCTGCAGGAGGGTGCTGGTTGGATGGCTCTTGGGGAAGATGGGGAGCTTCGGCACGATCCGAGCATCGTAGCATTCCTGGGAGAGACGGGACCGGGCGTCGTGGCGGAGGCGGTTGACGCTGAAGGCGAGCCTCTAGGGCTTGTATTGAAACCGGACGCCGAACCGAGTGGTACCCTGCGTGTCGCACTCACCGGGGATGCCTACTTCGCGATTCCATCCGCAGAGCTGGTGGTCCGGCTCACGCCGCGATCGGACGAACCTTACGCCCGCGCGGACGTCCAGATCTACGGTAGCCCGACGGGAGAGATCATTGCGGAGATGGTGACGGACAAGGGGGGACACGCCGCGTTCGACGTGTCCGCCGTCTCCGACGGGGCTCAGGTGACACTGGCATTCACTACGGCGCCCTACGTTCGGGCGACCGCCATCCACAACCCGGGGCGGCTTCCTGCCGCAGTAGGGGTTGCCGTCTTGGTCTTGGGGGTCGTGGGCAGCCTTGTTTGGACGGAACAACGCTTCTGGGTGCGCGAGAGCGGCGAGAAGGTCGAAGGTGTAGGGCCGTTGCCGGCATGGTTGTGCCCGGAAAAGGAGGAGGTCTAGGGTGGGTCTGATAGCTCTCCTAGTGGGTTTGGGTTGCGGTATCCTGCTGGCAGCAGTGACCCTTGGGCTATTGGGCGCAGTCCTGGAAGCGCATGCTGTTGTCGATGGCGCCCACGCGGTCGCACGGGGTGCGGCTGGTGTTCTGGTGATCGGTGCCCTCCTCGGTTGGGGCAGCGGGCTTCCGGCCCTGGAGACGGTATCCGGTGCGGTGGGTCAGGAGGCCCTAGAAGGGCCAGTGCTCTCCCTGCTGCTCATGGCTGCGCTCGCTGTTCCGCTGCGGGTGGAAGACTCAGCGCGTGCAGGCTGGAGTTCATCGCTGCTTTATGTGCCCGGCTGGATGCTGGCTTCAACGTCCCTTGTCCTGATGGTGACTCCGGGAAGGGCGCCGACGAGTAGTGATTGGGTGACGCCTGTGCGCTTTTCGCTGGCAGTGTGTGGTGGCATCGGGGGACGGGCCCTGGGGCAAGCCTTGCAGGCGGCTCTGTCGCGCCGAGCGGCCCTTACCTGGCCGGGCACCATGGCGTATGGTCTGCTAACCTTCATCTGCGGTACGGCGGGGTTGGTGAACCTCTGGCAGAGGGGCGGCCTGTGGGTGGCTTCGGATCCTGTGCTGCGGGGTGGAATGTCGGGGGCGTGGCTGGCCTGGACGGCTGACTGGCTGATGCCTCGGCGCTATGCCAGGCTGGGGGCTGCTATGACGCTGGTAGCTGCCTTGCTTCTGGTGTTGGCTGCCGTGAAGCCGGTCTGAGGGACAAGGAAGCTATGGAGCCGATCATCATCGGTGTGGCTGGCGGAACGGGATCGGGCAAGACCACGGTGGCGAGCCGCATTCTGGAGCGCGTGGGAGCTGAACACGTCACGTACATCGCTCACGATGCGTATTATCGGGATCTTGGGCATCTTCCTGAACGGCTCCGAACCCAGGTCAACTTTGACCACCCGGATGCCCTGGAGACAGCGCTGCTGGTCGAGCATCTGCAGGAGCTTCGGCGAGGGCATCCCGTCGAGATGCCCATCTACGATTTTACCTCACACACGCGCACGGAACGGACAGAGCGCGTGGACGTGGCCCCGGTGGTGATCGTGGAAGGCATTCTGGTCTTCGTCGAACTCGAGTTGCGGAATCTGTTTGACGTGAAGATCTACATCGATACAGACGCCGACGTGCGTTTCATCCGGCGTCTTCGCCGCGACATCGAGGAGCGTGGGCGCAGCGTGGAGTCAGTCTGTGAGCAGTACCTTTCGACCGTTCGGCCGATGCACCTGGAGTTCGTCGAGCCGAGCAAGCGGTACGCTGATGTGATCATCCCTGAGGGGGGGTTCAATGAGGTGGCCATCGAGATGGTGGCTGCACGCTTGAAGGGGATGTTGTTGGAGGACTTCCAAACTGAAACTTGAACCGCGGAACCAGGAGGAGGAACCCGTCGGACGGCCGACGAAATTGTCGATCATCGTGCCGGTTTTCAACGAGGTCGATACGGTTGCGGAGTTGATCGATCGGGTGCTTACCGTGGAGCTTGATGGGATCGAACGGGAGATCATCGTGGTTAACGATGGGTCAACCGATGAGACGGGAGAGGTGCTGAGCCGCATCGACCGCGAGCACCCCGATGTGGTTCGCGTCTATCACCACGAGAAGAACCGAGGTAAGGGCGCTGCTGTACGGACTGGACTGGAGCATGCGTCTGGGGACGTGGTGATCACCCAAGATGCCGATCTCGAATACGACCCGCAGGATTACCCTCGCCTTCTGGCACTTTTTGACAACCCTCAGGTCCAGGTGGTCTACGGCTCGCGGAACCTGAGAAAGAATCCTCGGTCCTCCTGGACCTTCTACTGGGGTGGGCGAATGGTCAGCTGGGTAGCCAATTTGTTCTACGGCTCTGACTTGACGGATGAGGCAACGGGCTACAAGCTCCTACGTACGGAATTGATGCGTGGACTGGATCTGGAGTCTGAGGGTTTCGAGTTCTGTCCGGAGGTGACGGGCAAGCTGCTTCGGCGCGGTATCGAGATCTATGAAGTGCCCATCACTTATCGGCCCCGTGGCCTCGATGAGGGGAAGAAGATTGGCTGGAGGGATGGGTTGAAGGCAGTTCTGACCCTGCTGAGGTATAGGCTTCGGCGCGAAGACGAAGGATCAGTCAGCGGCTGAGAAGATGTTGGATGAAAGCCCGCCGCCACGGCCTGTCACGGCGTAGGTACGTGAGGCACTGAGAGAAGCGGCAGGGTTCGAAGTTGAAATGCTTCGGAATGGTGCCCAGGTCGGTAGCGCTTCCAACGGCGGCCAATTCTAGCCACCACGCAGGTGTCGCAGCTCCCCCCGTAATGGTCTCCAGTCCGTCCACGCCAGATTGCATAATCGGCATACTGACATGGAAAAGGCTCCTGCGCGTGCCGGCCGCCTCGAGAATGCGCCGGATCATCTGCTCCAGGGTGAAGTGCTCGGGACCCCCGAGCTGGATCATCCGACCAATGAGGTCTTTGCGCTCGACGCTATCGACGACACACCTCGCCAGGTCCTCCACCCAAACGGGCTGAAAACGTACCATACCGGCGTCCGGGATGGGAAGGATCAAAGGAATCATCTTCGCCAGCATCACGAGGCGCGTGGTGAAGAGGTCCTCCTGCCCGTAGACGACGGCGGAGCGAAGATTTGTGTGCGCAAGGCCGCTCTCGGCGACGGTGGTCTCGGCTTCACCCTTGATCCGAAAAAGGGGATAGGCTGAGGCGGGGGTAGCGCCGAGTCGGCTCAGATAGATGAAGCGGGAGACGCCCTGCTCCGAGGCTGCGCGTACGAGGTTTCGGGTTCCTTCAGCGTGATCGTTGAGAGTCCTCTCCCGCAGTCGTTCCTCCTCACGGGTCAGGTGGATCACGACCTTGACGCTTTTCACGGCTTTCCGCAGGGCGGCTAGATCGTCCAGGCTCGCCGAGAGCACGGAGAAGGTCACGTCGGTAGGCAGGTCTTGTTCGAACCGTGATGGTTCTACGAGGCAGCAGACCTGGTATCCCCGGCGAGTCAGTCCTCGAACGACCGCGCGGCCAACGAAGTTGGTTGCCCCTGTAACTAGAACCATGGTCAATCTCGAACTCCGACGTTTGGACCCTATGCTTCGCTGCGAGAACGGCGGACGGGGTGTGGTGCCGTCACCGCGCCCTCATCGTGCTCTGGATGGGCGACGGACACGGCGTAACTGGGCCCTCAACGGGCATGGCAGCGGGCTGCGTCGACCGTGGGCCCGCCGGGGGGCGTGCCAAATGCGAGGTCGCACCTAAACCCCCTTGAGTGTCTGGGGGATACCTGCGACGAGGAGGACGACCCGATCGGCGGCGCGAGCCAGGGTCTGGTTGGCACGACCCAGCAGATCCCGGTACGCGCGGCCCAAGGGGTAGGGCGGCACTAACCCCCAGCCGACCTCATTGGAGACGATGATGACGGGCACGGACAACTGCTCTGCACACGCGATGATGTCCTGGACCTCCTCCATCACGGACTGCTCGATCGCGTCGGTGAAGAGGTCGTCGGCGTCCATCAGTAGATTGGACGCCAGGACCGTGATGCAGTCGATGAGGACGGTGTCGATCCCTTCTTGCTTCTGGACGACATCGAGGATTGCCTGTCCCACCCCCCGAGGTGTCTCCAATGTTTGCCAGTGCGCAGGCCGGGCCAGCTGATGGTCGGCTATACGGCGTTCCATCTCCGGATCGTTTGCTTCCGCGGTGGCTACGAAGAGGACTGCGCTGCCCCCGATGGTCTCCGCCATCTGCTGGGCGTAGTCGCTCTTGCCGCTCCGCGCTCCGCCAAGGATTAGGATCAGCCCCGGCGAGGAGGATGTGTCTTCGTCCCCTGAGCGGAGGTGGGAGGTATCGTTAAGTACGTTGAGGATGGCCCCCTGCTCGTAGATGCCGAGCTCCGACATAGATGCCTCGTCGAAGTTGAACTGCCAGTAAGCCGTGGGCTGGAGCCCAAGGGCAATGCAGACAAGCAGACGAAGGGTGCCGCCGTGGGCAACGATGGCCACGGTCTCGCCCTGATGATCCTCAAGGATATCCTCGTATGCGGCGCGGACCCTGTCCAAGACAGCGCTCAGCATCTCGCCCCCCGGCGGGGCGGTGTGCACCGGGTTATCGTACCAGCGGTGGAGGACGGCAGCCTCCCCGGCTTCTATTTCGTCGTGTGTCTTCCCCTCCCACGCCCCGAAGCAGATCTCTCGCATCCGAGCCTCGGCTTTGACGGGCAGCCCGTGGGCCTCGGCGACGATCCTGGCCGTCTCCCGGGCCCTTTGCAGGTCGCTAGTGTAGACAGCGTCGATCTCCTTGTGACAGAGGCGCTCAGCTAGTTGTCTGGCCTGTCTCCGTCCGGCTGCGTTGAGGGCGACGTCAGTCTGTCCCTGGTATCGGCCCTGGGCGTTCCACTCTGTCCTGCCGTGCCTGAGGAGGAGAAGCTTGGTCACGCGACGATCCCCCGGAGGGCCTCAATCAGCTGCGCGTTCTCTGTGGGCTGGAGGGTGGCGACACGGATGTACGCCGGAAGCCCAAAGGAGGCACAGTCCCGCACCTGGATCCTGTGGGCCAACAGGGCGCGACGGTACGCAGCTGCGTCTCCGACCCTCACGAGGAAGAAATGGGTGTTGGACGGAACCGGGTTTAGTCCCAAGGCTGCAATCTCCGTGACCAGCTTTGACTTGTGCTCGTGAAGCGTGGAGATGCACTCAGAGACATAGTCAGTTTGCTGAAGGGCTGCGATGCCGGCCGCCTGGGCCATGGCGTTGACATTCCAGGGCGGCCGGACGCTGGCGATGGCAGCAGTGACCTCCTCGCGGGCTACGAGGTAACCGAGCCTGAGCCCGGCAAGGGCATAGTCCTTCGTCATTGAGCGAAGCGTCAGGACGTTGTGGGCGCCGAGGCCAGCCGTTGAGTGGAGGCCGCGAGCCCGATCTGCGTGTCCACGGTCCGCGAAGGCGTGGTAGGCCTCGTCTATCACGAAGAGCGTATGCGGATGGGCATCGGCCCAGGCCGCGATGACATCGTCCAGGATGGTGGTGCCCGTTGGATTGTTAGGGTTACAGAGAAAGAGGAGACGAGGTCTGACTTCACAGAGGAGCTGGTCTATCCGGGCGGGTGGGATGGCGAAGTCGTCTTCGTGGCGCGCGCGCCATGCCTTCACGCCCCCGCCCATCAGTGTCGCCGCGCGGGCATATTCCCCAAAGGTGGGGGCCAGGACCAGGGCGCGGTCGCCGGGGCGGACGAAGGTCAGCGCGATGAGCCAGATGAGCTCGGCGGTGCCGTTGCCGACAAGAATGCGATCCAGCGGGACACTCAGACGGGCGGACACTGCCCGTCGGAAGGCCAGGGACTCCTGATCCGGATAGCGATGAAGGGGGACGTCGTGCAACGACTGTCGGACTCCCGGGGGCGGGCCGTAGGGATTCCCGTTGACACTGAAATCGATTACGTCGTCGGGCGCGTACCCCAGGGTCTCCAGCTCCTGGAAGTCTGGTGCGCCGTGGGGGACCAAGGGTGCCTCGAGCACCTCCGGACGTGGAGAAATGGCCTCTAGGATGTCAGCGTCTGTCATTGGGAACTCGTGTTTGTTTGCCCATCGGGCGAAGGGCACCTAGATGTGCCCTGCAGAAAGTGAAGGCTGACGAGAAGCGCGGCGCCTAGCGCAACGGACGCGGTCATCACGCGCACCGCGCGGCTGATGTCGGCCGCTTCAGGGTGTTGACCTCCCCCACCGAGCGCATAATGGTCGATCTTCTCCAGCTCGACTCCCAAGGCACCGGCCATCGCACTCATGGGGTGTCCAGCATTTGGGCTGGCGGTCTTCCGCCTGTCACGACGCCACACGCGCCACGCTCTGCTGGCATCCCCGTCCGTCAGGAGCGCGCCGACTGTCAGGAACAAGGCGGTCAGCCGAGAGGGCAGTAGATTCAGCAGGTCATCCCAACGCGCTGGGATCTTGCCCAGCCACTCGCGGGCCGCATCTCGGTAGCCGAGCATGGAGTCAGCGGTATTGGCAAACCGATAGGCGAGTGCCCCGGGCAGGCCAGCGCAAAGGTAGCTCACAATCGGGGCCATGATACCATCAGATGTGCTTTCCGCCACCGATTGGATGGTGGCCGCGGCCACCTGTGACCGGGTCAGACCCGACGTGTCGCGACTGACCAGATGCCAAGAAGTGAGCCGGCGGGCCTCGGGAAGGTCGCCGCGATCGAGCGCGGACTGGATCTCGTCGGCGGCGCGAGCAAGGCCACGGACTGAGAACGTTGTCTTGAGCAGGGCAGCCTCCGTCAGCCAATGGAAGGGAGTTGGCAGACGATCGATCAGACCCTGGGTGAGCAGCCCGAGCCGGTAGACCCCGAGTGATCCGCCCAGCCCGATGAGCCCCCCGTAGGCCAGAGGCAGCAGCTTCCCCCGGCCCACGTCCCAGTCCGTTCCGGGACGTGTGGCCTGACGGCGGGCAGCGGCTATGGCGGAGCCCATCCAAGCCACTGGGTGGAGGCGATTGGGCGGGTCCCCCAGAGCTACGTCGATGAGCAGCGCAATGATCACTACGAAGGGACGCGAGGAGGTTTGCGGATCCATGAACCTGGTTCAGTTAGCTACTTGACGCAGTGGCAGCGGTGAACAGCGGGTGAATGCTCCGCAAGCTCAGTCTTGCCTGGTCGGACCGTAGCCGGCTGAGGAGGGGTCTCACGCGGAAGGCCCTCACATTGAGCGGAGACGGGCCAGCATCGCTTCGCGGACGGAGTGGGCGATGCTCCAGCCCACCTGAGTGGCAGGCCCGGCGTAGGGCAGGGCAGGTCCGCGACCCGTGCACGCAACGACCAGGGCGTCAGTCGAGGTGCCGGTGGCGGTGTAGCCCTCCTGGGTCCGGACGCCGCGGCTGCCAAGCACCTGAGACTTGGCCTCGGTCACAGTCACGGCCGCATTGACCATGGCGGCCGGGGTGAGGTGTGCGTCGACCAGGACGATGAGGTTGATGGTTCCAGGGGAAAGCGGGATCGGCCCGGTGAGGCCGGCTGCGATCCGGTTACCGAGACCGACGGTTGCCACGGTGGCGACCTGGAGGCCGCCACCCGTGCAGGTAGAGGCCTGGGCGTTGTCCAGGAAGACCGCTGTCATGAGGCCGACGAACTGTTCCTGGATACCGTGCTGGCGGGCGAAGGCGATCATGTCGGCGCGAGGGTCAAGAACGTCGTAGTCCTTGTGGACATGGCGATTGATGATGGTGCGAGCGCTGCTGAACCCCCCGCCGACAGTGGCTGACGAGAGGGTGTGAAGCGTCCTTCGGCTGCGTACAACCAATGCGTCGCCCGGGTTTCCGGAGATGTGCTCGATATCGATGTCGGGGAAATCAAAGTCTCTCATCGATTCAGGAATGCGTAGAGAAGGAGGATCGAAAGCTCCAGGAGCTCCCCAACGGCTCCGTAGACATCGCCGGTCAGTCCAGGTATCCGGGAGAGAGTGAGTCGGCTGGTGGCCCAGCCCAGCAATGCGGCCACCCCAAAGGCCATCCAGCCCATGGGGCCGGAGATCAACCAGGCCACGGCGAGGGCGCTGATGGTTGCCAGCAGGGCCTGCGGCCACTGTGTCTCGTCCTTCATCGCCCTTCCCAGTCCCTGGGCGCGCGCGTACGGGAAGAGGAAGATACCCATGCTGATGCCCCAGCGGGCAATCGTCGGCGCCACGAGCAAGGCCGCCGTGCGATCGGAAAGGGCGTCTAGGGCGGCCAGTTTGAGCATGAGCAGCAGCACGCCGCCGCTGAGTCCGAAGGCTCCGACGGCCTCATCGCGCATGATCTCCAGTCGACTATCGGGTGTGTCGCCTCCGAAGAGGCCATCGAGGCTGTCCAGAAAGCCGTCAATGTGGAGAGCACCGGTCGCCGCGACCCATGTGGTAAGCAGCAGAGCGGAGGTGAGATGGGCAGGGAGCGAGGGCGAGATGACCCGATCGAGCCCCAAGAGAAGGGCACCCAGCAGGGTTCCCACCAAGGGAAAGAAACCGACGGCGCGGCCCAGCTCCTGCGGCGTGAAGGCACGCCGGACCAGCGGTGGCACCAGGGTGAGGAACTGGAGCGCCGTCAGGGGTGGCAGAACGATGTGATCGAGGAGCGCTCTACCTGCTGCCTCAAGTGTTCTGTCTCTCATACCTGGGAGTGGCCTATGCTGTTGTCGACTCGCCGCCCGACAGCCCGGCCTCGGCGAAGGTAGCCATCTCGTTGAGGGTCTTGCAGGCCGCCTCGGCGAGCGAGAAGCCCAACGCTGCGCCCGTTCCCTCTCCCAGCCGCATCCCCAGGTCGAGGAGCGGATCGAGATCCAACCAGTCCAGCATCATGCGGTGGCCGCGCTCGTTGGAGAGGTGCCCGGCGATGAGGTAGGGTTGGATTGTGGGGGCCAGCCCGATGCTGATCATGGCTGCCGCGGTGGCGATGAAGCCGTCGAGCATAACTGGACGGCCGTGTATGGCCGCTGCCAGAATCGCTCCCGCCATGCCTCCGATCTCGAAGCCACCGACCTTGGCGAGGACGTCGACGGCATCCGTGGGGTCGGGCTGGTTGACCGCCAAGCCCTTTTCGATCGTGCCGATCTTCCGATCCAGGCCATTGTCGTCCAGGCCGGTCCCCCGACCGGCGATCTCCTCAGGCGGGCGGCCCATCATGGCCGAGGCGATGGCCGTGGACGGTGTGGTGTTGCCGATACCCATCTCGCCGACGGCCAATATGTCGAGACCTCTCTCCAGCTCAGCCTCGGCGACATCGGCACCAGCCTTCAGCGCCTCGACAGCCTCACGGCGTGTCATCGCCGCCCCGTGGGCCAGATTCTGGGTGCCGTGGCCGATCTTCTTGTCCACGAGGCCCGGGGTGGGGTCCAAGTCGCAGGACACGCCCATGTCGACCACCACGACGCGAGCGCCGGCGTGTCGGGCCAAGACGTTGATGGCCGCGCCGCCGTTTAGGATGTTCCCCACCATCTGAGCCGTGATCTCCTGAGGGAAGGCGCTCACGCCCTCCGCCACGACGCCGTGGTCGCCGGCCATGGTGAGAATCACCTTGTCCTCGATGGTAGGGCCTGGACTATGGAAGATGCCGGCGAGCTGAATTGAGAGTTCCTCCAGGCGGCCGAGGCTCCCCGGCGGTTTGGTCAATGTGGTCTGCCGCTCGCGAGCGGCCGCCATAGCTGATTCGTCGAGCGGGGGGACAATCCGTGAGATCAGTGAGTGTTCGAGCTGCATCCTCTTCCTTTCAATGAGTCCGGTTGCTGTCGGAGAAGTGCTCTCGGGCGTCAGAGCTGCTCCGGGGTCAACGGGGCGTGAGCGTCCAACTCCAGGGCCAGTTCAACCTCATCAGCCAAGGGATCCAAGTGGAGCTGGGGTCATCGATGGGGACGAAAGAAGCCGGCTGCGGCGTCCAGCCGAGGGAGGCGAGCCATGCACGGTGGAAGCCCCGGTTGGCGAAGAGGCCGTGGAGGTAGCAGCCCCAGATACGGCCGTGGGCGCTCAAAGCTCCATCGGCCAAAGCAGCGCGCGTCCTCCCGCAGTCGGTGATCTCGAGCCAGTTGTGAACCCTCTGGGTGTGCCCCATGTGGATTTCGTACCCCTTTGGCTGGCGTCCAGAGGGCCTGGACATCCAGCTGGCGGCTCCGGTGACGCCCGCCGTCACCTGGTGGGTTTCCTTCTCACTCCCAAATCTGGTCTACGTCGGGAGGAGGGCCAAGCCGGTCGTCTCGTCCACACGAGCCTCCACCTGCTCAGGGTCACGGATCGAGCGGCCGAGGATCTGGTGGCCCCCGCAGATGCCGACCACCGCCGTCCCTCGGGCTGCCGCGTGCCGGATCTCATCCGTCATACCCCGCTGACACTTTCACTCCAGGTCGGTAGGTATGATGCGGTCCCAGTGCGTGGGCGCATGCTCGCCCGGTGCGATTGCAGGGAAGGGGAGTCGGGCATTCAGACTAGCGCTCGATACCGAGCCGGGCGCCGATGCCCTGCTGGTAGTAGTGTTTCACCTCGCGCATTTCGGTGACCAGGTCGGCCCGGTCGATGAGGGCTTGAGGTGCCCGCCGACCGGTGAGCACGACCTCGACGTCCCCCGGTCGCTTATCGAGGAAGGCGAGCACGTCGTCGGTGGTCAACACACCGAACCAGATGGCGACGTTGACCTCGTCCAACACGATGAGGTCGTACTCGCCGGAAAGCATCGCCTCACAAGCCCGCGTCAGACCTTCTCGGGCCTCGGCGACGTGTTGAGAGGTGACTTCCTCGCGGTGGATGCAGCGCGGGCTGCCGTACTGTTCCACTGTGATGTATCGGTTATCGTGCAGGGCATCGAGCTCGCCGTAGTGCTGACCTTTCATGAATTGACCGATGTAGGTGCGCAACCCGTGGCCCGACGCCCGTAGGGCGAGCCCCAGTGCGGCGGTGGTCTTTCCCTTGCCGTCACCGGTGTAGAGCTGTACACGGCCTGGCGAGAGTCTTGGTGTCTTCAAGCTGTGCCTCCTTCACGGCGAAGAGCTCCGTCTGACGCGCGGTCCGTCTCATGCGGCACCAAGCCTAAGGCATGCGATCGAACAGTGTAGGGTCGGTTTCCGTACCTGCTGACATCCTAGGCGTCGGTGGCCCCTCCGTTCTTCCCGACACTGTCCAGGGCATCGTCGACCGTGAGCCACCCGGTGCCCGGAAAGAGCCGTGCGACCTGGGGTGCAAATAGTGGCGAGGTGGTCAGTAGCTCCGGTGCGGCGTCGGCTATGATCTCGCCTTGGCTGAGCAACGCAACCCGGTCGGCTGCCTGAGCTACCAGCTCAACGTCGTGGGTCACGAGAAGAATGCTGGTTCCTTCCTCTTGCCACTCCCGGAGGAGGCGGACGAGCTCACGCTTCGCCTCGTAGTCGAGGCCGCGGGTCGGTTCATCGAGCAGGAGCAGGTGCGGCCTGGTGACCGTGATTGCTCCCAAGGCGACCCGCTGGCGCTGACCGGCGCTCAGATCGCGCGGGTAGGCCGCCTTGAGCATCTCCAGGTCCAAGCGCGCGAGCAAGTCATCGGGTTGAACCGGCGGGGCACCCAGCAGGTCGTGATTGCGGAGCGTAACGGCCAACTCCTCGCGCACGGTGTCTGCGAAGAGCAGGTCTCCCGGGTCCTGAGGAAGGTACCCGACCTGTCGGGAGATTTCGGCGGTCTCCTGTCCAACGAGCGACTCGTCATCCATGCGGATCCCGCCGTGCTCAGGTTCCAGGAGACCCACGACGCACTTGAGAAGCGTCGTCTTGCCCGATCCGTTGCGGCCCATCAGAGCGACGAGCTCCCCTGATTCGATCTCAAGGTCGATCCCCTGCAGGACAGGCTTGCCATTGTAAGCGTAGTGAAGATCCTGGATAGCGAATCTCGCGTGACGGGCATCTCCCAGTTTCCCGTGTCCGTTTCTGGGACGACGCCCGCGCCCGCCCATCCCTCGGCGGTCAGCCTCGGCCGGCGTACCTTTATGACGCGGAACCTGGCTAGCGAACCGTCTCCCCTCCTTGATCGTGAGCGGCAGAGGATTCCATCCCAATGCCTTGCCCAACGCGACCAGCGGTGGATTGAGTTCGACCTGGCTGAGGACGTCCCGGGGCGGACCGCTATAGGGTGGATGGTTGGCATCAGAGAGATAGACCAACCGATCAACGTACGGCAGGACCCGCTCCAATCGATGTTCTGCCAGCAGAATAGTGAGTCCCAAGTCCTGATTGAGGCGCACCAGGGCCTGGAGCACCCCCTCGGCCGACTGCGGATCGAGCTGGGACGTGGGTTCGTCGAGGGCAAGGATCCTTGGCCGAAGTGCCAGAGCCGTGGCGATGGCCACCTTCTGCTTCTCCCCGCCGGAGAGGGTCTCTACCCTGCGGTCCCGCAGGTTGGCGAGATCCATCAGGTGGAGCACCTCCTCAACGCGGAGACGCATCTCCGCGGGCGGGACGGCGGCGTTCTCCAGGGCGAAGGCAATCTCATCCTCGACACGGTCGACGACGAACTGAGCCTCGGGGTCCTGGAAGACGAATCCGACCACCTGGCTCAGGGCCTGCGGACCATCCTCCAAGGGATCGTGCCCACCAACCGAGAGTCTGCCACT
Source organism: uncultured Anaerolineales bacterium (assembly GCA_964542755.1). GTDB lineage: Bacteria > Chloroflexota > Anaerolineae > B4-G1 > B4-G1 > SKLM01. The sequence continues at coordinate 29,168 of CAZIWL010000002.1, read as the reverse complement.
GATCCGGCCACCGGTGAAATGGGGCACAAGGCCGTTGAGGCAGCGGAGAAGGGTCGACTTGCCGGCGCCGGAAGGGCCGGCGACGAGGACGAACTCGCCGTCAGCAATGTCCAGGCAGACCTCGGACAAGGCCGGTTGTTGAGCACCGGGGTATGTGTATCGAAGTCGGTCGATGCGGATTGAAGAAGAGCGACGTTCGGTCGATTGCCCGTCGGTTGTGTATCGTTCCATAGTGCTATCCATGATCAGTCGATGTCTGCGGCTGCTTGCTGAAGCCGTTGCCTTCATCTGGATCTCGGTGCATCTCCGCATCCTCGCGAGCCACGGTAACAATCGCGGGAACGAGGAGTCCCAGCATGGCCAGTCCCATGAGCGGATCGAAGGATGGGAGGGTCAGGACCGGATAGGGGGAGTAGTAGAGGGCTGCGCGGCCTCTACACGCTGCGACCAGGGTGACGGCGCAGCCGAGGAGAGCGAAGGAATCGCCGGCGGTCCAACTGCGCGCCCGGTAGACCGTATGGTTGACGCCACGCCCCGTCAGCCAAATGGCCACCCCGATGGTCACGGCGCCGATGGCGATGACCGCGACGGCGGGCGCGCTCCACGCCGCGTTGAAGAGATAGGCCAGCCACCCGGCAAGAAGTGTCATGAGCCCCACAATGATCAGAGCCTGAGTCCTGAATGGCTGCTTCTCGCTGCAGACGGCCCCGTACCCACGCGCTACCATGGCCTCGGCCAACCCCATAGCCCGCTCAAGGCCGCTGACGAGGAGCGGCACGACGATGGGCAGCCAATCGCGGATGCCACGGACGCGGTGTCCGCGGACGGCTTGAGCCTCGCGGATTCGCTGGAGGCTGCGCGTCGTCTGCGGGATGAAGGTCAGGGCGATGGAGAGCACAACGCCCCCTTCGTGGAAGGCCCGAGGCGTGAGCTTGATCAGGTCACGCACTGGCGTGACCTGGTTGAAGACCGAGAAGGCGGCAAAGATGACCGTGAGGGTGAGGCCGTTCAGCGCGCCGAAGGTGACCGCTTCCAGGGTTATCGCGCCGCCCATCAAGGGGATCCAACTTGGAAGGTGTAGGAGCACCGTATCCCCGAGGTGAATGGTCAGGGCATTGAAGAGGGCGGATAGCGGCACGGCGACCATGGCGAAACGGAGGGGGGATAGAGGGGCGCGTCGGCCCTCGCCCGCGGCGCAGGTTCCTCCCACCACCATAGTGGTCAACAGCAGGACGATGATATAGAGTGGGCTCCGGGTGGCCGATGCAGCCACGAGGGTCGTGAGAGCCCAGACAAACCAGACTCGGGCGTCAAGCATGGTTCTCCAACCCGGTCAAGTCTGAGTGGCTTCCCCGGACCTGGAAATGGAATCTCCGGCGGAATCGATTAAGGGCCTTGATCATGGGCTTGGCCAGGGCGAGCAAGAGGACGACGTTTCCGACGGCGCGAGCCAGGTCCCAGGCCAGAGACGTGACCATGTAGAAGACCCCGTAACGGGCTAAGGTCTTTCCCAACCCGATGCCCGGCTCCCAGGTCTGGGCGGCGGGTCCAACGGCGAAGGGCCAGAAGTAAATGTTCATGATGGCGCCATAGAGGAGACCCCAGACAAACCCGAAGCCGCAGAGGACGATGACGTCTGCGTCTGACACGTCCTGCGCCATTCTCTGTTCCTCCTTGGCGTGGGCTGGCCCGGGCATCTTGTCCTTCATCCACTCGCTTGCCTGACCCAGCCACCCCGCGCTCAGCCCGGCCCAGCCAGCGGTGAACATCTGGTAGGGCAGCCAGGGTCCGATGCCGCCAGTCACCAACCCAGAGGCGAGGAGCGTGAAGGTGCGCATGAGGAAGCCGAAGCGCCCCCCGAAGACGTAGCCGGCGATGATGATGGGACCGAAGATGGGCGAGAAACCCCCGGGCATGGGGAAGGCGACCTCAAGGAAGCGGAGCACACTGGTGAAGGCCACGAGAACGCCGAGCATAGCGACGGTCTTGGCGCTGAGGGTGCGCCCCTGGAGCTCCACCAGGAGCGCGACGACGGAGAGGCCCACCAGCCCGGCAGTCAGCAAGGGGGCGTCCTGCGCGTGGGCGGCGCCGCGCTGGACCAGGGCGCCCGCCGAGGTGAAGAACGGGTAGATGAAGGCGAGCACGCCGAGCGCGCCGCTGAGGAGATAGATGGCCCCGCCAATCAGCTTACGCATGGGGTTCTCGGAATCTCAGAACGTAGACCAGCCAACCCAGCAGCCCACCGACGATGAGGCTGAAGGCAATGTAGCCGACGGGAAGCAGAATCGAGGGGCTCTCCGTCTTCCCGGGATCTCGTTCCTCGGCATCGGAGACAGTGCTCTCTCCCGCTGAGTCCTCCGAAGCGCCGGCCTCGGCTATGCTCACCGGTGTCGGAGATCCGTCGGCCTGGGCGATGATGGCAGCAGTCGGCGTCGGCGACTTTGAAGCATCGGCCTCAGATGTCGGGCCTGAGTCGGTTCCGGAAGTCGGCTCCGGTGGGGGAGACGAGGCGAGGGGCGCAGCGGCTGTCTCTGCAGGCGTTGACGAGACCGTCCCTCCATCGATGGCCACGGTGGGAGAGGGCGAGGCCGCGACATCCGACGGCTCTGGGGTGGGACTGGCAGCTGCGGCCGAGCCGGTGACGCCAAGGGTGAGCCCGAAGACTTCCTCTTGGTCCTCGTCCAGGCCCATCACTCTAAGTACATATTCGGTTGGGGCGCCGGGGCAGACCTGCTGGCTGCCAATGAGACTCACCTCGTCGCCGTCCAATCGTGCTTCCCGGGCGTTTGACACGTCCCAGCGCAGGATCGTGCACGAGCCGGCAGAGATTGGGTTCTGATCCAGCCGGAACCAGGCCTCGGGCGCAGGCACCGCGGTGGGTCCCGGCGTTTCGGTCGGCGGGATCGGCGTGGCCGTGGGGACCGGGGTGTTTGTGGGGGGAACGGGCGTTGCCGTCGGAACGGGCGTGTCCGTGGCCGGGGGGGTGCAGATTTGGTCGAAGGGGATCACCGGAGGCTCTTGTCCGCTCGAGTTGATCTTCCCCTCTCCCCAGCCCCAACCGTCCACGTCGCCGTCCCGGACCTTACGAATGCTTGCGCCCAATTGGGCGTAGCGCCAGGAACCATTCTCCATATAGTGATACGACCAGTAGACGCACGGGGAACCCTGGCACTCGCAGAAGCAGTTGGACGGCGGGCAGTCGCTGGCACCGTCGATGTCGCAGACGGTCACACCCATGGGGTTTGAGGGGTCGACGACAACATCCAGTCCTGACCGCCTCAAGACGTCGTACCCCGTGATCTCCGACTCGGTGAACTCGATGCATCGCGTGACGTGGCGGTCGCCGAAGTCGACGATGAGCGCCACCCTATTCGTCTGCTGTGCTGTGGCGGTGAGGGGGTTTGGTCCAGGCAGTAGAACAGCGATCAGCGCGAGGGCTAGACTCACGATCGATGCGGCTCTTCTCTCAGTCATTCGTGCTCCAGTTATCTCCAGAATACGGCTGCTCCTGCTAGACTATCTTCCGATCTGCGTGGCTTCCGACGGGACCCAGATGGATCCCGTCGGTGCCGCGCAAAGGAGATCTTCGCTGCCTGAGGACAATGAGCAGGAAGACGCTCGATCCCTTCTAGTCGCGCAGAGCGAGCGGGAGGTACACCCGCGCCGCTCCCTGGAAGTCCATGCCTGGCGATGCACCGCCCGAGGTGGCAGGTACGTCGACGTTCTGCATCGTGGGGCTGAAAGTGAACCCCGTCCGTACCGGTGTCAACGCGTAGGTGTCACCGCTCAAGACCGACACAGTGTAGGCCCCGCTAGCATCGGTCGTGTCGAAGAATGCTCGACTATGGCCTGTGGCTGTAAGCGTGACGTCGGGCAGCGCGCTGTCCGGGGCGGCTCCGATGCCGCTGGTGACCTTGCCCGAGATACCGTGACAGTCTGCCACCGTCTCCACCTGTAGCGGGAAGGGCCGGTAGAGAAGAGCCAGGATGGCCTGCCGCGTGGCTGACTGATTCGGTCCATAGGGGGTCTGCCACTCGAAGCTGCCGCTTGGCAGCTGCATATCAAGCAAGTAGCCAATCGGATTGGCGTCACTGATGACCCAGGTTCCGGTCACCGGGTCCTGGCCCGCGGCCACGATTGCCTGGACCACATATGATGTGGAGTTGACATCGCTCTGTGTGCCATACGGCGAATCAGGGCTATACGGGAAACCACCGTCATCGTTTTGAGCTCCCTGCAGATAGGTCAGGCCGCTGACCACGCTGGTCGAGGTAAGGGGCTCTCCCGTGGCGATCAACGCTTGCAGGGCCAGGGCGGTGGTGTTGGTGTCCGACCCGAAGCCCACAAACAACTCCCAACCGCCGTTGGCCTGCTGATTCTGACGGAGCGATTCAACGGCCGAGACGGGCACCGTGTCACTCAGGGCTGCCGTACCAAGGATGCCCCAGGCTTGGTATAGGGTGTCGACCGAGAAGGTGCCACTCGCCGGCTTGAAGTGATCGAGAGGTCTATCCGCCCCCACAGGCCAGCACGCGTCTTGGGCGTTCAACGCAGTGGCTAGCTTGCCCGCGCCGGCTGCATTCAGGTCGGCAAACTCGGGTCCGCGGCTCATCACGTTGGCGAGGAGAGAGTTGCCGTTTTTCCATACGGCCCCGTCCATGGCGTTACTGGCGACACTTAGAAGAACCTCAGTGGTGTCGTTCGCGCTGCCGAAGGATCCGCGCGCCTGTTGCTGCTCGCGGAGCCAGTCAAGGGCATCGGACGCGGCGGTCAGCGGCGTCGCGGGCGGTGGGTCAACGGCCGTCCAGCCGGGATCGCCGAAGGAGAAGCCCTCGACATGCCCTGTCTCCGTAATCAAGACATCGGCAATACCTGCCATTCGGCCAATCCATGCCTCGCCGTCCCAATAGGATGTGCCCCAGTGGCGCGTCCCGTTGTTACATCCACTCTCATCGGGAAGACTCTGACCAACACCGTCGATCCCGCAGAGCATCAGCCCCCAACCCATATCGAGGACGTCGAGCTCCAGTCCGCTTCGCTCAAGCGACGCATAGGCCGTAATAGGCTCCGTGAAGGTGATCGCCCGGACGATCGACTCAGCGTCGGAAAACCGGACCACGACGTAGGCGGTGCTGAATGGTTCTCCGGCGCTGAGCGTCTCCTTGCTACCGATTGACTGGACCTCAGAAAAGGATCTCGCAGACGCCAGTGCGTTGCTGCTATCGCGGTCAAGGCCCACCAGCAGCGCCACTGCAAGTGCGATGCCCAGCGTGATGCTCGAGACAAGTTTGCGACTATTCATGATTTCTCCCATTGTAGATTTCGGTCTATTGTTCCTTGGAACCAAAAACCCTTCCCCATCACGGGTGACGGGAGAAGGGTAATGGCGAGGTACAAAAAAGCCCTTCCCTCACGTCAGTGTGGAGAAGGGCAGGTCTTGCTTGGGCACCTCGATGCACCACCCCCTTTCCGCGAAGGTTGATGTATGCGCCGGTCCTGGCAGGTACTCTGGCTTTCCACGCCGCTTCCTCTCAAGGGGCGGCGGGACTACAGTTGCGGGACAGCGCCGGACTTTGACCGGCTTTCCCTCTTGGGCCCTGGGCGTCCGAGCGTCAGGGCACCTCGACCATAGCAACTATTCGATTGTGAGCGAAGTATAGCATGGACTGAGCAAAGAGTCAAAACGCGCGATCACCTCAGTCTGCACGGGGCAGCCTCGGACACGCGTCAGGGGAAGACAAGGTCGTCTGTAGAGAGGATTGTGCCATCATGACGGAGAATCCAAAGACCGAGGTCCATGCCCTCGGCAAGGCAGAGGAGGCCTTCGAGATGCATAAGGACCGTGTGGGCTGATACCCCTAGCGCCTCCAGGTCATGGACCAGGGGCCCCGCGTGCCATAGGGACTCGAAAGCCAGCAAACTCCCGCGCTCGGTCAGCATCCCGGTGTCGTCCCGCTCCCCCCCGATGACCAGGTACAGTGTCTGATCATATCATATGCCAGGTCGATGGGCTTGCTCTGTCTCTCGCTCATCCTCGATCCGTTTCCCCCAGTCTCTTGTGTCAGCTCGTGTTGCCCCTCCAGACGGTACTGGGCCCGGAGGGATTCGGGAGGCGCTTGGATAATGGGTCTCGCGGACCCCGGCGCCAATGGGTCAGAGCTGGTCTCCCTCGACCAGAGACGAAAACGCCCCTCCCTGCGTGAGGGAAATGGCCTGTGGAAACAAGAACCCTCCCTCGCACAGGGGCGAAGAAGAGGCGTGTGGACTCATCCGTCCTAGGGTACCATCACCTCTCCGCGAGGGTTGCCTATCGTACCAGCAGCGGCGGGTAGTCTGACTTGAACGCGGCGCTCGTCGCTAGCTACGTTCCTACAGTTGCGGGACAGTGCCGGACTCTGACCGGCTTTCCCCTTCGGGCCCCTCGCTTCCGGGCTTTGGGGCACCGCTGCTGACTCCGTATTCGACTGTGCCGAACACGACACCATGCCAGGCGGTGGAGGTCAAGATCGGTGCCGCGTCGCGATGCGCTATCGTCTTGCCGCAGTTCGCGGTCCCCGAAGGCCTGGTCGCTGCGGCGTGCTGACAGGATGAGAGAGGACTGAGGCCCTGAGAGTGGTCTGAAGCGACGAACGTGCATCGCCCGGCACGCGTGCAGCGTAACGGGCGAGCAGTGGTCTTCTGCAGCAACCAGCCGGTGCACCGGCTCTGGCGCTCGGTACACGGCCTCCGACGGCCAAGGGCCGCGTCGGTGCACGAACGATCTATCGCAGCTCGCAGCCCATACAGACCCGATATCCGCCCCGCTCGCCGAGAGCAAAGGATGGAGGCGTTGAGGGGTGGCTTGAGCGACAGAGGTGCATCGCACGTGACACGTGCAACGCACCGGGCGGGGGCCTGCCTTGTCCGACAACTCGTCGATGCATTCGGACCGCGCCAGCACGTTGACAGAGAGCGTAGGGATGCCATGATGGACGCAAGGGGATCGAACAGGTGCCAGAATTCCAGCAGCGGGAGGTGTGCGATGGCTGAAGCACCAGGGATGAGCATTGCCGAGCTGGACAACGATGGATTGAGTAAGGTACAGGTGCTGGAAGAGGATATCGGGGGATACGTCCTGGCGTTGGAGCCCAGGGTGACTCTCAAGGAGCTGTCTTCCGATCAGCTGGCGAAATTCCGCGCGGCTGAGGAGGAGTTGGGCGTCGTCTTGATGGCGTACGAGGGCAAGTGAGTCTCAGGCCCGGTGCCTGTTCGATTCCGCGGCAGACGGCGAGGGGAGTGTCCTCGTGAAGGCCTGTTGATGGTCCATTGGCCTGTCTGACTAGGATGCCCGGGAAGGATGAAGCAGCTCTGCGAGAACACGGTCAGTCTGGCCTTTGCGACGGGCACGCGACACATTATGCGGTGAGCACTGTGCCCGTCGCGGGGGTCAGGACTACTTTGAGTGGAAGTCCTCCTGCATAGCCTCCCTCAGGCCGGGTTTCAATAGAACGTCAATCCCTGTGGCTGCGAGGGCTTTGGCGGCATCCATCATTGCCTCGAAGGCCTGCTCGGAGGTCGCTGCCTCTGCAAACTCGGGGGAGTGGACGACAAGATCCTCTGGACCGATGCTTAGATAGGGGTGCAAGGCGGGCGTGACGTGGCTGACGTTGCCCATGTCTGTCGACCCGATGCCCTTGGCTGGATCCACGTTCGCAAAGGTCCACCCCAAGGCCTCCAGGTTCTCCTTGAAGGCCTGGGCGAGGGGCAGGTTGGTGCGCAGCGAACGGTAGGCTCCCTGCATCTCCATCTCGACCCGCGCCCCAGTGGCCAGCGCCGCGCCACGGGCGCAGTCCTTCACCTTCTCCAGGAGCGCATCGCAATACGAGTCGTCCATCGCCCGCACGTAGAAAAGGCAGGCGGCATAGTCCGGGACGATGTTGGGTGCGTCGCCCCCGTCGGTGATGATTCCGTGGATCCGCGCGGTTTCCACGGTATGCTCACGGAGGGCGTTGATGCTCAGAAAGGTCTGGATCACCGCGTCGAGGGCGCTGATGCCCTTCTCCGGACAGCTGGCTGCGTGGGCGGCCTTGCCAAAGAACTCGATGAAGAGCTTCCGCCGGGCCAGCGCGAGTTTCCAGAGGATCGTCTGAGGGGAGGGGTGGAACATCAAGGCTGCATCGACACCGTCGAATACGCCGGCCTCTGCAAGGATCACCTTGCCGCCGCCGCCCTCCTCGCCGGGCGTGCCGATGAGCTGTACCGACCCACCGAGATCGTCAACGACCGACCGGAGAGCGAGGGCGGCACCGAGACTGGCGGTCCCGATGAGGTTGTGCCCGCAGGCGTGCCCAAGCTTCGGGAGGGCGTCGTACTCGGCAAGATAGGCAACGGTCGGGCCCTCCTTCTTCCCGGCATGGGAGGCGCGGAAGGCGGTGTCCAGCCCGCCGATAGGTTGCTCGACACGAAAGCCGGCTTCCGCGGCGGTCTCCGAGAGCCAGCGGGAGGCCTTGTGCTCCTCAAACTTGACCTCGGGGTGCTGGTGGATCCTCTTCGACAACCGGACCAATGTCGGTCTGATTGCTTCGACGGTCTGGAGGGCGGAGGCCTTGACGTTCTCGATGGTGTTCTTCACAGTCTGATCTCTCTCCTGGTTTCTAGCGCCGCTCCACGGGGTGGCGCGGTCCTCGTCCGCGCCGGGCTCGTGGCGGCGATTGTGCCGATGTGGCTCCGCCCGGTGCCAGCGGCTGAGGCGAGGGGTACCACTAGCCTCGACGTCACGCGGCACGGGACAGCAGCTTCTCCGGTCTACAGCCCCCTGCCGGTCGATCTGCCTTGCACCTGCAATAGGTCCGCACGCGTCGGGCTTCTGGACCCCGTCGACTCCGTCCCTGGGCGGTGCCGATTCGCCTGAGAGGATACCATCACATGGCAGAAAGGGCCAGTGCCCAACATCCGAATGGCCGTGACGTGTGTCGCCATTTGTCTGGGTTCGGTGCCCAAGGTGCTGCGCAAGGACACACGGGCCGATTGTCCTCATTGGGAATCTCGCCAATGTTGGATGAGAGCCCAAGATGGCCCCGGATTTTCCGTGCGTGCTAGGTGCCGTTGTGGCACCCGAGGTAACGTTCGAACGGTTGACGGCGGATAGTGTGATGAAGCCCTGATCAGACCATCAGGAGCATTTGTCTTAGGAATTGAGCAGATTGAGGTATCCTACACGTGAGAGTGAGAGGATACCCTGAACGCGACAGACAACCGACAAGACTGGCGAGTGTTCAAAGAGAATCGAGATGTGGTGATCGAGCAGTTGGCGCAAGGGCACTGTGACGGCATTCTTCCCGCTGCACGAGGATCTCTGGATGATTTTGCAGAGTTTCTGCTTCGTGCTGGGATCCTGGATTGCTTCGCGGCCTTTCCCGACCGACGGGCGCGGCGGGCCATTGAGATCTTCTTCTTTTGTCACACCTTGGCGTATTGGTCAACTGACAACTAGAGGTGGGCATCTATCCCAACAAGGCAACCTACCAGGGGCTGGTTACCACGGCCCCCGAGGCCCCTGCCACGGAGAGTCTCAAGGACAATCGGAAGCGATGGACGCTAGAAGAAGTCTACGTGACGATGACTCGGCATTGGGCCTTTGATAATCTGCTCCCATCTCGACTTGGCGTGGGGCTGGCTATGGTGCACTTCGCGTTGGTTGCCTTGACCCTGCTGGGCTTCTATCTTCAAGAGACGGAAGATGCCGATGACCTTGAGACGTTGAAGATGGGGCCACCCGCGATGCCCATCCCCGAACGGGAACTCGCCGTCAATGCTGGTCCGCATTTCGCTCTCTTGCTCCCCAGTGAGATGATGGAGATCGTCTTGTCCAACGTCGACGCTTGGCAAGATAGCCGTGAACAACTCCTCATGGCACTCAGGCATTGCGAAGGTAACGTCCAGAATAAGTGCTCCTGGTCAGACCATTTGCCCCCCTCCGCTTTCCGTGGTATATTGGCATCGTTGAAAGGCATGATCAGTGAGGAGTGAAGACGTGTTACGTCACTATTGCACCTGAGCCAGGGGCCTGAGACGCCGGTCCGGCGTCGACAGGCAAGTTCGCGCGCCAGGAGGCGGTGACGTAACCGTGTCCTGATAACAGGCGTGGTATGTCCCTCCGGGGCAAAGACCGTCGCTGGCGCGTGCTAGCGGCGGTTTTTTGCTCTCAGCGCTACCCTTCGGGTTGCGTCAAGATACTTTAGCTCAAGGAGGAACCGTACTATGTCTGAACGTCTCACTCGCTTCTTTGCCTCTCGCTGGGGCATCGTCCTCGCGGGGGCCGTGATCGGCGTCCTCGCCCCTCTCCTGCAGGCAGCGGGCAACCCGCCGAATATGGGTATCTGCGTGGCCTGCTTTGAGCGGGACATCGCCGGTGCCCTGGGGCTCCACCGTGCCGGTGTGGTCCAGTACATCCGCCCCGAGATCATTGGGTTCGTGCTGGGTGCATTGGCTGCGGCCTATCTCTTCGGTGAGTTCAGGGCCCGCGCCGGTTCGGCACCCATCGTACGCTTCGTGCTGGGCATGTTCGCCATGATTGGTGCCCTGGCCTTTCTGGGGTGCCCGTGGCGGGCACTTCTGCGGCTCACAGGCGGCGACCTGAACGCCATCGTGGGGCTGACCGGGCTGGGCGCCGGCATCGCCGTAGGGGTCCAGTTTCTGAGATCGGGCTACAACCTCGGCCGGTCCCGTGCGACGCACGCGGTCGTCGGTTGGATGCTGCCGGCCATGATGATAGGGCTCCTGCTCCTACGGATCTTCGCCCCCAAGGTCAGTGATAATGGTGCGGTCTTCTTCAGCGAGTCCGGCCCAGGTTCCATGTATGCTCCGGTGCTCGTCGCGCTGGGAGCGGGTCTGGTTATTGGCGTCCTGGCCCAGCGCACCCGCTTCTGCACGATGGGTTCCATCCGCGACGTTATCCTCATGGGGGACACGCACCTGATCAGCGGGCTCGGCGCGCTGGTGGTAACAGCGTTTGTCACGAACTTGCTGCTCGGACAGGTGAGCTTCGGCTTCTTTGGGCAGCCCGTGGCACACAGTCAGCACCTGTGGAACTTTCTGGGGATGGCGCTGTCTGGCTTGGCCTTTGCCCTAGCGGGCGGTTGTCCGGGCCGTCAGCTCTTCCTTTCCGGCGAAGGGGATGGCGATGCGGGCGTGTTCGTCCTGGGCATGATCACCGGAGCTGGCGTGGCCCACAACTTCGCGCTGGCGGGCAAGCCGGACAGCGTCGCCGATGGGCTGGTTGGGGGCATTGGATCTTTCGGCATGGGGGCAGTCCTGCTGGGGCTCGCCGTGTGTTTGGTGATCGGGTTCTCAATGAGAGACTGAGCGGGCAACACCTGTTACGCGTGCTGGGACG
>CAZIWL010000002.1:14284-17784 GCA_964542755.1 uncultured Anaerolineales bacterium | reverse complement strand
TCAACCGCGTTCCACCTCTCACGCGTCCCATTTCGGCAAGTCTGTGAAGTGAGCATCTGAGGAGATTGTACGAATGACAAATCAGGTCGATGCACGAGGTTTCTCCTGTCCGCAGCCGGTGATTATGGCCAGGAATGCGATCAAGGAGGGGCGGTTCCCCATTGAAGTCTTGGTGGAGACCGTCACGTCCCGTGAGAACGTCCGGCGCGCCTCGGAAAAGATGGGGTGTGTCGTCGAGATTGAAGAGCTGGGTGACGAGTTCAAGCTCATTCTGACGAAGTCGTGAGCCAGGTGCCGGGCGCCGCCCGCGCGCGGGCGGCGCCCGGCGCATGTGGGGAGGTTGTAGTGATCTACTTTGACAACGCCGCGACGACGTGGCCGAAGCCGGCGGCGGTGATCGACGCCACGGTCCATTTCCTGGAAGAGGTCGGGGCTAACCCGGGGCGCGCTGCACATTGCCGTGCCGTGGCCTCCGGGCGCATCGTCTACGAAGCCCGTGAAGCGGTGGCAGAGCTTTTTGGCGCGCCGGACCCTCTGCGGGTGGTCTTTGGCGCCAACGTGACCGATGGACTTAATCTGGCCCTGCGCGGCTACCTGCGCGCCGGGGACCACGTCGTGACCACCAGCATGGAGCATAACTCGGTGATGCGTCCGCTCCGTGAGCTGCAGCATCAGGGGCTGGAGCTGACCGTGGTGGGATGTGCGCAGGACGGTTCGCTCGACGTGGCGGATGTGGAGACGGCGATTCGTACCAACACGGTGATGATCGTACTCAACCACGCCTCGAACGTGGTGGGTACGATCCTCCCCATCAGTGAGGTGGGACGCATTGCTCGCGAGCGTGACTTGCTTCTACTGGTCGATGCCGCGCAGACTGGCGGTGCGTACCCTGTTGACGTGGAGCGCGATAGAATTGACCTGCTTGGCTTCACGGGGCATAAGGGCCTCCACGGGCCCATGGGCACTGGTGGGCTGATTGTGGGCGAACGAGTGGAGTTGGATAGACTGCGGCCGCTGAGGCGGGGCGGGACGGGGAGCAACTCGGAGCTTGAGGAGCAGCCGGACTTCCTGCCCGACAAGTACGAGAGCGGGACGGCTAACGCGGTGGGCCTGTCCGGGCTCGGCGCTGGAGTGCGCTGGGTGCTGGAGCAGGGCATCGCAGGGATCAGAGCCCACGAAGTGGCGATGACGCGGCGGCTCATCGATGGTCTCGTGGCGATGGACGGCGTCGTGGTCTACGGCGGGTTGGATGCCGAGCGGCAGACGGCGACGGTGTCTTTCGACGTGGTGGGGATGACGCCCTCTGAGGTGGGACTTCGGCTGGACGAGGAACACGGCATCATGTGCCGGGTGGGGCTCCACTGCTCGCCGGCAGCTCACAAGACGATCGGTACGTTCCCGGATGGGACCGTCCGCTTCGGACTGAGTGCGTTCAATACGATGGATGAGGTCGAGTCGGCGCTGGCGGCAGTGGGCAAGATAGCTGAGGAAAGCCGATGAAGGAAGGCGACTACACGGTCTTGTTAGTCTACTCCACGAGCTATGCCCTGCGGGCGGAGAAGCTGTTGGACCAGGCCGGGATTCAGTCCAAGCTGATACCTGTGCCCCGTGAACTGAGCTCGGACTGCGGCGTGTGTGTGCGGGTGGCCCGCGAGGAGCGGCGTGCGGCCGTGGAGGTCCTCAAGAGGGCTGGGGTTGAGACCGAGGGGGTACACGATGTCTGAACAGGAAAACCATGTCATCACGGTCGATGCGCGGGGTCTTCCGTGTCCGCAACCGGTCATCAGGACGCGGAACGCGATGGCGGAGGGATCCAGGGTGATTACCATCGTCGACAACGAGACGGCTCAGCACAACGTCAGCCGAATGGCAAAGAAGGCCGGGGGTAAGGTAGAGGTCGAGGAGCGCCAGGACGGCATCTACTTGGCGATCGCCACGCCGGTTAAGGATGAAGCCCCGGCCACGAAGCCGGTGGAGGAGAGGGCCGGCGATGGACCTCTGGTGCTCATCGTGCCCGGCGAGCTGATGGGGCGAGGGGAGCACGAGGAGCTGGGCCACGTGCTGATGCGGGCCTTCTTTCACACCCTCGGCGAGGTGGAACCGCTGCCGGAGACCATCATCTTCCTAAACAGTGGCGTAAAGCTCGTGGTCGAAGGCTCGGAGGTCGTCGAGGATCTGGAGACATTGGCGGCGTCGGGGGTCGAGATACTGGCGTGCGGCACGTGCCTGGGCTATTATGGCCTCAAGGATGCGGTGGCGGTGGGCACGGTCTCGAATATGTACACTATCGCCGAGACGATGCTCGGCGCCGGCAGGGTCACAGCGCTCTAGGAAGGCCGACGGGGGCATAGGCGGGAGACTAGTGGTTGGTCGATCATCTCGGGATCGATGCCCGGGGTGACAGAAGCGAGAAGGGAGGGATATGACACGCGAGCAGATTCGCCTGACAGCGTTGACCAGCGCGGCCGGTTGAGCGGCCAAAATGGGTCCTGAGACCCTGGCGCAGGTTCTGCGCCCATTGCAAGGCCTCTTCCCTGCCCAGCGGTACCCCGAGCTGCTGGTAGGGCTGTCCGTGAGCGACGACGCGGCCGTCTACAAGCTGAGCGATGAGGTGGCCGTGATCCAGACGCTGGATTTCTTCACGCCGGTGGTGGACGATCCGTACGACTACGGAGCCATTGCCGCCGCGAATGCGATGAGTGACGTCTATGCGATGGGGGGGGAGGTGGTGTTGGCGCTCAACATCTGCGGATTCCCGCCCGATCTCCCCCCGGAGGTGATCACCGAAATCCTCCGCGGTGGTGCCGAGAAGGTGGCAGAAGCGGGCGGGGTGCTGGCGGGGGGGCACACCGTGGACGACGAGGAGCCGAAATACGGCCTCTCCGTGATGGGCTTGGTCCACCCCGACCAGGTGTGGACGAAGGGGGCGGCACAGCCGGGTGACGTTCTGGTGCTGACGAAGCCGTTGGGGGTGGGTCTGATCACGACGGTGCTCAAGGCGGAGGCGGCGGCCCCGGAGCACATCGCCGGAGCCGTGGAGAGCATGAAGAAGCTCAACCAGGAGGCCGCTCAGTTGATCCGACAAGTTGGGGTTCGAGCCGTCACCGACGTGACGGGGTTCGCGCTTCTGGGACACGGGTACGAGATGGCGGAGAAGAGCGGCGCCAGGCTCCGTTTCGAGCTGGATCAGATTCCCTTCCTGGATGGCGCGAGAGAGTACGCCGATATGTGGCTCTTCCCCGGCGGGACCTGCGACAACGAGCGGGCCTACGAGCACGCCGTGACCTTCGCTGAGGGTATCGAGGAGGAGATGCAGCAGCTGCTGTACACGCCAGAGACGTCGGGGGGGTTGTTGGTTGCCGTGCCGCCGCGGAAGGTCGATAGGTTGCTTAGGCTGTTCAAGGAGGTGGGACATCCCTGTTGGGTGGTGGGGGAGGTGGTGGCGGGGGCGGGGGTGGAGGTGGTGTAGCGGGCTCCCCTCACCCTAACCCTCTCCCCCC
>CAZIWL010000002.1:0-14184 GCA_964542755.1 uncultured Anaerolineales bacterium | reverse complement strand
CAAGCCTGACGATTTCGTGGCGAGAGAGGACGGTTGGTGGTCCAGCGGGTGGGTTCAGTCGGTGTGGAAGATGCCGATGGGGATGGCTTTGTCTGGTAGATTGGTCTTCCGCGCTAGGCGGGGGTCTCGGAGGGAGAGGGACCACGTTCCGGCGTAGTCCGCGGCGGCTGCAGCGATGGAGATGTGTGACATGACGATGCCGCTGTCGATGAACCGGGGTCTGACGATGGCGAGGAGGATCCCATCCGATCGGACAATGAAGCGCCACGGCTGGCCGTTGTGGGCGGAGGGGGCGAGCCGGGCGTGTTTGAGGACGGTCACCAGCGCTGGATCCGTGTTTTCGGCAGTCCAGGGCTCGCCCCAACGGTGGGCGTGGACGAGTTCGGTGAGCGGCTTCCGCTGGTGGCCGCCCGCCAGGCGTCGGATTAGCTTCGTATGGAGCCGTCCGAAACCCTCTTCCGTAGGATAGCCGAGGGCGCAGACAGCCCCCGCCGTCTCGCCAGGAGCCAGGTCCAGCACGTCCCCGGCGCGCTCCGCGTCGAAGGTCCCCGTAATCCAGCAGGTCCCCAATCCGAGGCGTGTGGCTTCGAGGACCACATGCTCCAGCACGTATCCTAGATCGATCTGAGCGCGTTCGCTTTCTTCAGGCAGGATGCCCGCCAATAGGTGTGGGGCGTTCTGGACGAGGCCGTAAGAGCCGATCATGAAGGTCAGCACTTGCTTGATGCTCTCGCCGCCGCTGATCAGCTCGATCCGCGGAGAGACGTCTGTGAGGGTGGGCGCGCGGGAGGCTGCATCGAGCAGCCGGCTTCTGAGCGCCGGCTCGACGGGTTCGTCCCGGTAGCTGCGGACGCTGAACCGTTGGTGGATGGCAGAGAGCATATCCATGGCTGCCCTGTTATGCCGGCACTTGCGCAGGCTGCTCCTCGTCGGCCAGAACCGCCTCGAGGGCTGAGATGGCAACCTCAATCATACCGTCGTCGGGCTCCCGCGTGGTCAGTCGCTGGAGCGCCAGGTTCGGGCGAACGAGCCACTGCATCCAGGCCCGGTCGGCGAAGCGGGACGTGAGGCGGAGGATTTCATAGGAGATGCCCGTCAGGACGGGAAGGAGGGCGAGCCGGCTGACGAGTCGCCAGAGCAGAGTCGGTGGATCCAGCGGCGCAAACAGGAGCACGGATAGGAAGACCAGCGTCAGTAGAAAGGACGTCCCACAGCGCGTGTGCGCCTTGGGAAAGCCCCGCACGACGTCAACGGTCAGGTCCGTGCCTGCCTCGTAGGCGTTGATGGTCTTGTGCTCCGCCCCGTGATAGGCGAAGACCCGCGCAATGTCGGGCATGTGTCCGATGGCCCAGATGTAGCCCACGACGAGTATCAACCTGAAGACACCCTCCACCAGGCTGGTCAGCCATTCCGAGGGGAGGAAGGGCGCCAGCAGCCCGGCGACGAAGGACGGTAGGAGCATGAAGAGACCCACGCCCAGGCCTATGCCCAGGAGGGCTGTGCCCCAGCTCGCCGGGCCCGAGAGGGAGGCCTCCTCGCCGACGGCCACGTCTGCTGAGGTCATAAGGGCCCTCATGCCCAAACCCAGGGCGTCCCACAGCATGACGAGCCCGCGCAGGAAAGGGATGCGGCTGATGGGACCGCGGTAAAGCATCTCGTTGAGGGGCTCGGTCTGGACGACAATGTCGCCCTCGGGGCGGCGCAACGCCACGGCCATGGTCTGCGAGCCGCGCATCATGACGCCCTCAATGACGGCCTGACCCCCGTAGTTGAAAGCTCTTTCTGTTGAGGTCTTGTTGTTCATAGAAGCGATTCTACATTGGGCGGCTAGGCCTGTCAATCGAGAGCTGTGAGGAACCACGAAGGGCATGAAGCATGTTGCTGCTTCCAGGTGCTTGAAGGACACGGGACGAGGGGCTTCTGGTCCTCGACGCGATCATCCCACGGGAAACGAGGACTGACGGCGGGGCGTTGCCGGGCTAGACGTCCTATGATAGTATTGGCTGATCCAGGACGCCCGGCTCGGGGGGCGGCATTGCGCCCGGAGGGGCGCCAGGGGGCCCAGATGACTACTCCTCTGCTCCAAACGAAACTCTATACCCCACCTCTCAGGCCGCAGGCGGTCCTACGTCCGCGCTTGATCGAGCGCTTGAACGCGGGTCTGCTGATGCGAGGCGCGTCTGTAGCAGGAGGGCTTTTCTTTCGGAAGCTCACGGTCGTCTCTGCCCCGGCGGGTTTCGGCAAGACGACGCTCTTGAGTGAATGGGCTCAAGCTCTGAATGACGCTCGTTGTCCCGTCGCCATCGCTTGGCTTTCGCTTGATGAGGGTGACAATGACCCGACGCGCTTCCTGACGTACGTGATCGCTGCTCTGCGGACAGTGCAAGCCGACGTAGGTGTTGCAGCCCGGCACCTACTTCGGTCACCGCAACCGCCGGCTGCTGAGGCCATCCTATCGACGCTGATCAACGATATCGTCAGCGTCACCTCTGGCGACCGACAGGAACGCCCATGTATTCTCGTCGTCGACGACTATCACCGCATCACGGCCCGACCCGTCCACGAGGCCCTTACTTTCTTGCTTGACCATCTGCCGCCGCAGATGCACGTAGCCATCGCCGGTCGGGCCGACCCGCCCCTCCCCCTGGCTCGCCTGCGGGCGCGGGGACAATTGACCGAGCTGCGTGCCGCCGATCTCCGCTTTGCCCCCGACGAAGCCGCTACATTCTTGAACGACGTAATGGGGCTGGGGCTGTCAGAAGAGGGTATAGCAGCTCTAGATGCGCGCACAGAGGGCTGGATTGCAGGACTTCAGATGGCCGCGCTCTCGATGCGAGGGCGCCAGGATGCAAGCACGTTCATCAAAGCCTTCAGCGGCAGCCACCGTTTTGTCCTCGACTATCTGGTGGAGGAGGTGCTGGACCAGCAGTCCCCATCTGTGCAGGAGTTTCTGCTCAGCACATCCATCCTTGAGAGGATGACCGGCCCCCTGTGCGATGCGGTCACGGACCGAAGCACCGGCAGGATGACTCTCGTGCAACTGGACCGAGCCAATCTGTTCTTGGTTCCCTTGGACGACGAGCGGAGATGGTATCGCTATCACCATCTCTTCGCCGATCTACTTCGTAGGCGTCTGGGGCAGACGCAGCCCGACCAAGTGCGGATCCTACACAGGCGCGCCGGCGAATGGTACGAGAAGAACGGGCTGATCGCAGAGGCTGTGAGCCACAGATTCGCAGCTGGGGATGCAGCACGCGTAGCAAGTCTGGTCGAAGGCAATGCCTTTGCCATGATGGAAACCGGCGAGTTGACGACGTTGCTAGCGTGGTTTGATGCGCTGCCGGAAGAGATGATTCGGTCCCAGCCGTGGCTTTGTGTTGCCTATGCTTGGGCCCTTATCTACAGTGGGAGGGTGGATGCTCTCGATCCACTTCTCCTCCAAGCTGAAGAGACTCTGCTGGAGACTTCGACCGGTCTGTCCGGCATCGACCAGCGTGCCGCGGGGCACATCAGTGCAATTCGCGCCTACTTGCTGGTTCTCAGAGGCGATATGGAGCGGGGAGCGGCCCTCGCTCGCCGTGCCCTGGCCCAGCTACCCGCGCAGGATGGAACAGCGCGCGGCTGGACGGCGTCGCTGATGGGTAACGCACTCCGATGGAGCGGCGATCTAGCGGCGGCGGATCGGGCCTTCTCCAAGGCGAGAGCCTTCACTGCAGCGGCCGGCGATCGTCACGTGACCGTCGATGTTCTCTGTGATTGGGCCGGGCTACGAGTTATGCGAGGGCAGCTCCACAAGGCGGCGGCGACCTGTCGGGATGCGCTGTCCCTTGCCGAGGATTGTGCTTCGCTGCGGGGGCGGCCCTTACCCGTCGCGGGGTACGCCCACACCCGCTTGAGTGCCGTGCTGCGGGAGTGGAACGACCTCCCGGGCGCGTTGCGTCATGCAAGAGAAGGCATCGTGCTGTCTGAGCGATGGGGATGGACAGAAGCCTTGGTGGGCGGCTACATCAGTCTGGCGAGGGCGCTCAGCGCGATCGGGGATATGGATGGTGCACTCGACGCCGCTCAAGAGGCCGGGCGAGTAGCGCGCGGCGTTTCGAGTTGGTTCGAAGCGCATACGGCGGCACTGGAAGCGCAGCTGCAGTTGGCGCACGGAGACACCGAGGTAGCGTATCGTTGGGCGTCGCAGGCAAGCACAGCGCCCACGAGGAGCAGGCCTGGTTTCGAGTATGAGTTCGTGCACCTTACATTGGCCCGGATCCGCATTGCTCAGACCAGGCTTGACGAAGCTCTGGATGTGTTGGCATCCCTGTTGGCGGCGGCAGAAGCCGCAGGCGCGACCGGTTATGGGATTGAGATCCTTGTTGCTCAGGCAATGGCTCTCCAGAAGCAGGGCCGGGGAGACGAGGCGTTGGCTGCGTTGGACCACGCCCTCTGCCTCGCCGAGTCGGAAGGTTACGTGCGCACGTTCATAGACGAGGGCGCGCCCATGGGCCAACTACTGCGGCGGGCGGCGGCTCGGGGCGTCAGGTTGAGGTACGTGAGTGCGCTTCTAGCGGCACTAGGCAGCGATACCAATCGAAGAGGCCCTGAGCTGACGCTGGTCGAACCGCTGAGTCCGCGCGAGCTGGAGGTGCTGCGAGTTCTCGCCACCGGCCTTTCCAACAACGAGATCGCGGAGACGCTCTTCATCGCCGTCGGTACGGTCAAGCAACACCTCAAGAGCATCTACGGCAAACTCCAGGTCCACAGTCGCACTGAAGCCGCCCACCGCGCCAGGGACCTGGACCTCTTGTAGAGCCATCTCGATCGATCCAACATCACGCGCACGGACCACAGAGTGCTCGTCCTTGCCCGGTTTCCCTATCAGGTCAACTGACCTGGGATGAGCGAGATCGAGGCTGCTCAACCAAACCTTCTTCTCCTCCCGGTTCTGTCTCTCTCGCCAATACCCCCTGCGAATACCCCTTTCGGGGCAAGACGCCACGTCCGTGGGCTGGTAGCATGCTGTCACGATTCGGCCAGAGGAGGTGCGCGTGATGACCGACGGGCGAGCATTTGACGAGCGAGCAATCTACCAGATCACGGTGAAAGGGATCATCGACCAGAGCTGGTCGGACTGGTTTGACGGATTTGCCGTTACGCCGCAAGCGGACGGTGCCACCCTACTGACGGGGCCGGCAGCGGACCAGGCCGCTCTGCACGGCCTGCTGGACAGGATACGCGATCTGGGCCTGCCCCTTTTGTCGGTCAAGAGACTGGAGCATGGAGGGCCGTCGCCGACCAGCGACCCAAGTCCAAGAAGGAGGTGGCAGAGATGAATCGTCGGGAGAGACGACCCCCTGGCTGGATTCAGGTCGTCGCTGTCTTGATCCCGATACTCGGTTGCCTCACGGCTATGGTCATGGTGCATCGCTGGTTCCCCGGCTTGCCGGGAACCCTCGGGTTCGAGACGGACCCGGACAACCTGACCCAGGTCGTGGTTCCCGGCTCGCAGGAGATCACCTTTACCGAGGCTGGGGCGTACGGCGTCTACTACGAATACCGCAGTGTCGTCAATGGTGTCGTCTATGCCGCCAGCAAGACGCCGCCGGCCCTGGCCTGCAGGCTGACGTCGAGGGACACCGGTGACGACATCCAAGTCGCCCCCGACTATGTCCCGACCAACTGCTACTCAGTGAACGATCGGGAGCGCGTCGGGGCGTTGATCGGGAGCATCACTATGGACCGGCCGGGCGCGTACATTTTCTCCTGCCAGTACGCGCACGGCGGGTCGGAACCGGACGTCGTGGTAGCCGTCGGGCCCAACTTCGTGTGGGAGTTCTTCGACATCGCGGCCAAGACCATCGTCACAGCGACGGCTGGCGTCGCGGTGCTGGTTGGCTCGGGTATCCTTGCCGCCGTCATCCTCATCGTGGCGGTTGCCAGACGCCGCCGAGGCAGTGGGGTCGCAATGGCGGCGTGTCTAATGGTGGCCGCCGCGACCCTGTCTGGCTGCATGCCCGCGCAGGCACAGGGGGCGCGGAGGACAGTTGCACCCGGCGCTTGCTGCGATTCGCCTTTCCAGGGCTGCACCATCTTCACTGTCTCGCAGGGCGATCGGGTCTTCTTTGGCGGCAACGGCGACTGGATCAACTTCGAAAGCAACTACTACTGGGTCGATCCAGGCAGTGACAGACGCTACGGTGCCATCTACTTCGGGGTTCCAGACAACGTACAGCAGGGCTTCAATGAGAAGGGGCTGGCCTATGACGCCAACGGGCTGCCCCGGGTGCCGGTGCACACTCACCCCGGTCGCAAGCCGATCTATCGGGGCCACTCCAGCTCTTTCATCCAGATCCTGCGGGAATGTGCTACGGTGGAGGAGGTCGTCGCCTGGGTGCGGGAGCATCGGTGGCACCAGTCAATGCACTACCAAATGCACTTCGCTGACGCCACCGGCGACGCCGTGGTGATTAGCGCCGGGCCGGACGGACAACTGGCGTTCACCCGGAAACCGGAGGGTGACGGCTTTCTCGTCTCGACGAACTTCAACCTGGCCAACCCGCTGAATGGGTCCTACCCCTGCTGGCGCTACGACCGGGCGGAAGCCCTCCTCAGAGAGATGGAGATCAAGGATGAACTCACGGCCGAGCGAGCGGCCTCAGTGCTCGATGCTGTGCACGTCGCGTCGCCGAGCAGCTTCACAATCCTATCGCTGGTCGGGGACCTGCCGCAGGGCTTGGTCTACGTCTACCTCTTCCATCAGTTCGACGTGCCCATCGTCCTCAACGTCGCCGACGAGATCGCCCGGGCCCCGGATCCCGGACCTCTGCGCGACCTCTTTCCACCGGCGACGGTCAGCCGCGTGGACCGGGCCTATGAGCGGCTCATGGCGCGGTCGGTGCGCTGCAACAGGCTTGGCACGGTGTGGCTTGGACTGGTCGCCGTGTCCCTAGTCGCCCTCCTCCTTCTGGCGAGATCAAGAGGCCAGGCTCCTGGCCTCTGGGCCCTTGTGGTAGCCGTGCTGGGCCCGGTTGGCCTCTTGTTTTGGCTGTTCGCAGCAGGCGAGCGCCGGGCCAGTGCCTTCGTAGAGGTCGCGGGTGACCTGGTGCCCTACGTCGTCGGGATGGTGGCGGCGCTGCTGGCGGCTGTGCGTGTGCCGGCAATCGGCCAGACATCTTCGCTCCAACTCCTCACGTTTTTCGGCCTTCCGCTGTTCGTTGGGCTGATCCTGTACCAAGGACCCGTCCTGGCCCTGGCCACAGAACGGGGGTACATGCGTATGCTTTGGGAGCGCCTGCCCACTGTGCTCGTGTCGACCAACCTGGCTCTGGCGGGACTCCTGGCTGTCGGTGCACCGCTGGTGAAAGCCTATCTTAACACCTGCGGCTTCAGCACTCGGACCGCCCTGATGTGGTGGGCCATCTATGTCCTAGGGGCAGCGGCGGGTGGACTGCCGCTCTACGGCTACCACACCTGGGCTGTCCGCCAGGGCTTCGCCGCATGGTCGACGCTCCTTCTGGACACCAGTGGGGCGGCTGGCGCGACTACGGTCTCCTCCCCACCTTGGCGCAGCCTGTCTTTCTGGGTTGTACTCAGCTTCGTGGCCCTGGTGACCGGGATCGTCCTGGGGGCCGTGGGTTCAAACGCAGTCGAAGGGTTGCATTGGTCATAAGCTGGTGCTCTAGATGAATAAGGCCGAGACAGCTGCTCTCACGCAGAGCGCGCAGGCAGAAGAAACCGAGTCTATGCGAGGGTTCCTCGCGATCTGGACCGGTCAGGCCGTATCAGTGTTTGGCAGTGAGCTCGTACAGTTTGCAGTGATCTGGCACCTGACGGTCCAAAGTCGGTCCGCCATCGTGCTGACCCTGGCGACACTGACCCAGATGTTGCCGCGAACGGTGCTGGGCCCGTTCATAGGTGCGTGGATCGATCGCTGGAACCGCCGCTATGCGATGCAGATCGCCGATGCGTTGACGGCGTCGGTTACGATGGCGCTGGCCATCTTGTTCTACCTGGGCCTGGCACAGATCTGGCACATCTACGTGCTACTATTCGCTGCCGCTCTAGGGCAGACGATGCACACCTGCGCGTTCACCGCGTCCACCACGTTGATGGTCCGCACAGATCGACTGACGCGCGTCGGGGGGCTGAACCAGGTACTGGAGGGGATAACCAGAATCCTGGCCCCCCCGGCCGGGGCGTTGTTGATTGAGTTACTGCCCATCCAGACCATTCTGATCATTGACGTGGCGACAGCACTGGTCGCAGCGATCCCCTTGTTCTTCGTTGACGTCCCCCAGCCGGCCCAGGGCACCACGGGCGAGCCGGCGTCGCTCTGGCAAGACGTCAAGGGGAGTCTCGATTACGTGTGGGCATGGCGCGGACTCGCGATCGTCACCGGCATCTCGACGACCGTGAACTTCCTGCTCGTGCCGGCCTTCTCGCTTCTTTCGCTCGTCGTCCTGGAACGGTTCGGGGGCGGCGCACGACAACTGGGATGGATGGAGGGCGCGTTTGGCATTGGTATTCTGACCGGCGGCGCGATCCTCGGCGTGGGGGGGGGTCTGAAGCGTCGGATAGACACTGTCATCGCTGGGACGGGACTCCTGGGCTTGATGATGGTGCTCGTCGGGGCCGTGCCAGCGAACGGCATCCTCGTGGCGATTGGGGCCATGTTCCTGGCCGGCATTGGCCTCTCCGTGGGCAATGGGGGAGGGCAGGCTCTGCTCCAGATGTTGATTGCTCCCGATATGCAGGGGCGGGTGTTCGCGACGCTTGCCGCGCTTCGTACGTTGATGACACCCTTGGGACTAGCGGTGGCTGGCCCCTTCGCGGATCGATTTGGGGCGCAGTCGTGGATGTTGGGCGCTGGCATTGGCATCACGATCATGGTCACCACGATGCGGTTCATCCCCGAAGTGGCCAGCATCGAAGCGCACGCGCGCTCGCCGGAGGCTTGATCGGTGGAAAGAGAACGAGCAGAGATCCAAGAGATGGTTGATCGAGAAACGGAGGCCTGGGACACACAGGACATCACATTGTTGCTGTCCGTGTTCCATCCGCACATGGTCTGGCCATGGCCACCGACCAGTGATGATCATGATCCGATCGATTGGGTGATGGTACTGGGCAAGTTTGACCAGCAGCGCTGGACACGATTCTACGAGCAGTTTTTCCGGGAGCACCACCTCGTTCACAACGAGAGGAGGACGATCAGAATCGAGGTATCTGACGACGGGGACGGCGCTCTTGCCGTTGTGGACATCGACACGCTGTGGGTAGATACCAGGCACGTCTTGAAGCACTGGCTGGGCCGAGTGTGCAAAGTGTACGCTCTGACGGGCAGCGAGTGGAAGATGACCATGCACACAGGGGCCCTGAGGTACTAGACTATGGACGAGACCAGAATGCAGCCAAGCAAATTGCGGCCCGGGGATAAGGTGGCTGTAGTCTCCTTGTCCTGGGGCGGTCCTGCGACGTTTCCACAGCGTTACGAAACGGGCAAGCGCCAGCTACAGGATGTGTTTGGACTGACCGCCGTCGAGATGCCCCATACTTTGCGCGACGCGACTTGGCTCCACCAGCACCCTGAGGCGCGAGCTGATGACCTTATGCGCGCTTTCGCCGACTCCTCGGTCAGGGGCATCGTGTCTAGCATCGGCGGCGACGACTCGATACGCATACTACCGTTCATAGATCTGGATGTCATACGCTCAAACCCCAAGGTCTTTCTTGGGTATTCTGACACAACCGTCATTCACCTGGCGTGCCTCAAGGCAGGCATGGTCTGCTTCTACGGGCCGTCCATCATGGCGGGATTCGCCGAAAACGGCGGCTTGTTCCCCTACATGGTCGATTCGGTGCAAAGGACCTTGTTTTCGTCGGCGCCAGTCGGGCGCATTGAGCCCAACGCCGCAGGCTGGACGGCCGAGTTCCTCGACTGGGCCGAGCCTGAGCTCCAGACGTGCAAACGAGAGCTCGCTCCATCGGCAGGGTGGAGGTTTCTCCAAGGGGAAGGCGTCCGTCGCGGGCCCTTGATTGGCGGCTGCCTTGAGGTGCTTGGCTGGCTGCGAGGCACAAACGTCTGGCCCCGCCCCGAGCTATGGCGGGGCGCAATCCTCTTTCTAGAGACATCCGAGGAAGCACCTCCGCCAACTGCAGTTGTCCGGGAACTGCGTGTCTACGCCGCGATGGGGATTCTCAGGGAACTTGCGGGGATTCTATTCGGCCGGCCAGGGGGCCCGGTCCCGCCAGAGCGATTCGATGCATACGATCGGGCCATAGGCCAGGTCATTGACGAGGAAGAGGGATTACGAGACTTGCCCGTGATCACACGGATGGACTTTGGACATACTGACCCGATGTTCGTCCTGCCCTATGGCGTACAAGCCGAGATCGACTGTGATGCACAAGTGTTAACCATCATAGAGAACGGCGTTGAGGATTGAGGGCGGTTGCGGCAGTCCGGCGGGCGGCAGCCCGATCAGCGAGCACAGAGGTGTTGCCATGAAGAAGATATGGTTGGTTGTAGCCGCAGTGATTCTGCTTGCTCTCCCCTTGATGGGCTGCGGCAAGCAGGTAGAGCGGTTCACAGCCTTCACCCACGTCAATCTGGTTCCCATGACCTGTGAGACGATCATTGAGAACCAGACTGTCCTCGTCGAAGGGGCGAGAATCGTGGCTGTTGATGGGTCTGATGCGCTGCGCATTCCCAAGGGCGCGACGGTGATTGATGGGAGCGGCGCCTACCTGA
The DNA here is from genome assembly GCA_964542755.1 of uncultured Anaerolineales bacterium. Classification (GTDB taxonomy): domain Bacteria; phylum Chloroflexota; class Anaerolineae; order B4-G1; family B4-G1; genus SKLM01. The sequence continues at coordinate 3,446 of CAZIWL010000002.1, read as the reverse complement.
TGCCAGGCTTGGCCGACATGCATATGCATACGCGGCAAGATTGGGATGATCAGGACGTCTGGCCGGTGCACCCCCTGGTCCTGTATCTCGCCAATGGTGTGACCACCATCAGGGACTTCGCCCCCCAGGGATCGCCGCTCATCTATGTGCTCGAATGGCGCGACGAAATCCGCGCTGGGACTCGCGACGGGCCGGCTATCCTCGCCTCCGGCAGATTGCTCTACGCAAGTCCCCTGGACGATCCAGCGGGCATTGTACGCCGGAACCATGACCTGGGCTTCGATTTCGTGAAGCTCTATTCCTACTTGTCGCCCGAGGACTACCACGAGGCCATGGCGGCTGCGGCGGAGCTAGGGATGTACTCTAGCGGGCACATCCCCTACGCGGTCGGCCTGGAGGGCACGCTCCACGAGGGGATGGATGAGGTGGCGCACGTGGAGGAGCTGCTGTTCGAGTTCATCGATATCGCACGGGATCAGAATCTGAGTCCGGAGGCGTGGCTATCCCACGTCGCTGCAAGTGCCCTGGCTCAGTGGAATCTCCCCTCTCCCAGTCTCCTGGGCGATGTGCAGGCGGAGGAGTCGGAGACCTTGATTTGGATCGTCGATCAGCTCCGATCGGCGGACGTCCCGGTCTGCACCACGATGGTCATCGACGACGTTATCCAGCGGAAGCTATTCCACTTGGCGGAGTTCGCGGGCAGACCGGAGAACCGCTACCTCCCGTCCCAGTACGAGGAGAGCCTCAAGCGGGGAGAAGAGAAGCATCAGGTGCAGTTTCGCGGCATTGAGGATCTGGCAGCCTTCAAGCACGATATCGACCTCTGGATCCTGGATGGTCTGAGACGTGGCGGGGTCCGGCTACTGTTGGGCACAGATGCTGGCACGGGCGGTATGGGGATCGTTCCAGGGTACTCTCTTCACGATGAGCTGCGCATTCTGGTGGAGAACGGCTTCACACCCTATGAGGCCATCGCCACGGGGACGGTTAACGCCGCCAGCGTCGTGGAGAGGATGACGGGGGAGGGTGATTTCGGCACTATCGAGGAAGGGAAGCGGGCCGACTTGATCCTGGTGGAGGGTAACCCGCTTGAGGACGTGACGACGGTCACGGCGCCCCTCGGCGTCATGGCTGCCGGTCGCTGGTACGCCCAGGAGGCGCTGGCCGAGATGATCGAGCCGGCTGGTGATTCCGCAGTGGGCAAGGAGTGAAGGAGGTACCCTACTATGAAGCGTCGAGTTCCGTGGTGGTTGTTCGCCGTCATTGCTGTCGGGGCGCTGCTCGCCTGCGGCACCTATCTGGGTATCATGTCTGTGGAGGGGCCGTCGACCGGGCACCTCGTCCGGGCTGTTGTTTTTGGTGTACTGGGCCTGGTCATGCTCTGGGGCGCAACGCATAGTTCCGTCGGGGGCTCATGAAGGGCGCTCTCAAGCGAACGGGTGATGGGCATCAGGCCGAGCCGAGAGGCATGTTGCGTCGGGTCGACAGAGATCATGAAGTGTGGGGTATCCCAGGGGGTAGGCATTGACCGAGATGCGGCGTACGGCCGTGGTACAGCACAATCGCGTCGCGTGGGACCGGGAGGTGGAGCTCGAGAACCGCTGGACGATCCCTGTCGACGCAGACACAATCGCCGCTGCCAGACAGGGCCATTGGGAGATTGTTCTGACGCCGTCAAAGCCGGTCCCCAGAGCGTGGTTCCCTAATCTTGAGGGTACCGACGTCCTCTGCTTGGCCTCCGGTGGCGGACAGCAAGGGCCTGTGCTTGCTGCAGCAGGCGCAACGGTGATCGTGCTCGACAACTCGCCCCGGCAGCTCGACCAGGATCTGCGCGTGGCCAGGGAACATGGGGTCGATCTCAGCGCGGTCGAGGGTGACATGGCTGACCTCTCGATGTTCCCCGATGGGTCCTTCGACCAGATCGTCCATCCGGTGTCGAACTGCTTCGTCCCCGATGTCCGACCCGTGTGGGCCGAGGCCTTCCGCGTTCTACGCCCAGGAGGTTCGCTACTTGCAGGCTTCAACAACCCGGTCGTCTATCTCTTTGACTACGATCTGGCCGACCGGGAAGGCATCCTTCAGGTGAAGTACGCGCTCCCCTATTCTGATCTGACCAGTCCCAGCGCTGAGGAGACTCGCCGGTACGTGGAGACGGGTGCGCCCCTTGAGTTCAGCCATACGCTGGAGGATCAGATCGGCGGGCAGCTGGACGCGGGCTTCGTGTTGGTGGGCCTGTACGAGGATACCGACGGTGCCGAGGAGGGTGATCTGCTGAACGACTTCATGCCCCCATTCATCGCGACCCGCGCGCTCAAGCTCTGAGTGGCACGCGTCGAGGCTGCCTCCGCCCGTGGTCGATCCAGGTGGGCCGAGCACAGGCGGCGAAAGGGCGCGGGTTCACCGCGCGGACCTGTTCTTGCGTATGGGGTAGAGGCGCTGGTCTAGCCTTCGGCGGCTGACGGAGGAGGTCTTTCGGTCACAAGAGCTAGGGATCCGACAGGAGCGACTGTGAGCGATCCAATGAGAGCATCAGGATTGGAGGTGTGCAGTCAGCGATTCCTTGCGGGTTCTGGCTCATGGGAACGCGGGGCCCATGCACCAAGAAAGCCGGGTCCTTGGACCCGGCCTCCGCACATAGGCTCAGTTGTCCCGTCGAGATCAGCCTACCAGCCCTTGAGATAGTCCGTCCATTCGTCGATGTCGTCGGTGTAGCGGCCGAAGACGTACTCCGCCGTCGGACGCGGCTCGAACGGTTGGCGGCGCAGCGCAAGGCTCGTCTCGGCGGGGGCGCGACCGCCCTTGCGCCGGTTGCACTCCGGGCAAGCGGCCACCAGGTTCTCCCAGTCATATCCACCGCCTCGGTGGCGGGGCACAACGTGGTCGATGGTCAGGCGCCTCACCTTTCGTCCGCAATACTGACAACGGTAGTCGTCGCGGCGGAGAATCTCGCGCTTGCAGAGGCGCACGCGCGGGCGGGGGCGACGGACCATGTAGGATAGACGAATGACGGAGGGGCGCTCGTAGGTGCGGGATACTGTGCGGATCACCCCCCGGCCGTTCTCAAGGACGGTCGCCTTGCCGGCTAGGACCAATCCCATGGCCCGCCTTGTGTTACAGACGTTCAGTGGTTCGTAGTTCCCGTTGAGCACGAGAACGGGTTCGCCCAGCTTCACCTTGGTCCCGAACGCGCACCTCCTTCAAGCTGCTAGATTCCGCGTCCCGCCGAGTCCGTGGTGGATGTGGTATCGATGGCGCCTGGACGTGAAGCGTCTCGACATACGGCATCCAGACGTGTAGCGCGCGGACGTGGATTGCTCAAACACTCAGGTCTGCACCAACGAAGAGTATAGCACACTTGGTGCCCAGCGTCAACGCTCCGCTGTGCGCCGGATGCACTAACGAGTTGTCGCGGACCGACCGCGGATTGGCTAGAGATGATTCGTGAC
>CAZIWL010000001.1:9224-150575 GCA_964542755.1 uncultured Anaerolineales bacterium | reverse complement strand
CCCGGGACCCGCTCCAGGCGCTCGCCTGACCGAAGGCGTCGGTGGCCCGCAGCTGTACTGCGTAGGACTGTCCGTGCGATGCCCCGCTCGTCTGCCAGGCGCACGACCATCGTCCCGCCTGGACCTGGGACCCGTTGCACTGGAAGAGGGATGTGCCGCCCTCGATTCGTCCCTCCACCGCCGACACGCCGCTCGTGTCGTAGGCGTAGCCGGACACCTGTTTCTGCCCTGCCGCGATGACGTACCTGGGCCACTCGATCCCGTAGAAGACCGGCGGGCTGCTGTCCACGCGGTGGTGAGCCCAGAGCCATTCCAGCGGTTCGCCCGCCGCCGGGTGGCCTGCGTCAAAGGCCTCCACCTGCACGGCTGCCCAGGGTTCGGGCGATGAGCCGGTGTCGACGCTGCCGGAGAAGGTGCGCGTCACCCTCTCCCCGGGCCCTATCTCGCCAACATAGATTTCAGTGACGGACCCCAGGTTGAGGGCGTAGAGGCTCGTCAGCTCGGCCGACACGCCGTACGCCGGGTCTGTGCCCCGATTCCGGAAGGACAGGGTATAGGATAGCGTGTCCCCGTCGCCCAGCGGCGGGAATGAGGTGGACCTGAAGTCGAGATGGCTGGTCACGTCGGCCGGCGCGTTCATGAGCAGATCCCGCAGCCAGAATAGATCGTCCCCGAGCAGGCTGAATGCCGCGCCTGGCGGGTCGGTGGTCAGCTCGACCTCCAGCTCGGCGTCGAGGAAAGCGCGGACGGTGCCTGGAGCGTCGCTGCCGTTGGGGCAGACGCCGTCATCGAGGGCGTCCCAGTGGTAGCGGTGGGCGAGGGTGAGCTCCTGGCCCGAGCCGGCGAACGTCTTCGTCTGGATCACCCGGCCGCTGCTGAGGGGATTGACGTTCGGCATCACCGCCCAGATGGAGAGGGCCGACCCTGATTCCTCCAGGCTCACGTCCTCGGCGGCCAGGGCCACCAGGTCGAGGGACGTCGCCGCTGGATCGACGATGCCCAGGACGGCGAACGGCAGGTAGAGATCGGTCTGGCCTCCGTTGAGGTCTCCGTTGAACTGGTACGACGCGGGGCCGAGGGGCTCGACGAAGCGCCACTCTGCCACCGCGTCTTCCCACGCCATGAGGATCGCCGTCGCCTCGTCCCGCACCCAGACGAGCCAGTCGGCCCCCATGCCGTCGGGCAGGGCGACGGGCGTCTCGGTCGCTGCGGGAGGAGACGGGTCGAAGGCCTCGGTGGCCCCTCCCGGCTCGGTGTCGAGGTAGACGAAGAGGTCGCCGTCGGTCGCCCAGTTGGCGCCGGTCCAGGCCAGGCGCAGTGCGCCGTCGCCGGTGGCCCCCTGCGACCCGTTCCACGTCACGTAGAACCTCTGCTCGGTGCTCAAGGCCGTCTGCTCCATGGCCGTCCGGTCCACGCGGCGATCGGTCCCCACCATCGAGCAGCCGCTGTCCATCCAGCCGCGGTAGACGCCGTCGGGGTCGCGCAGCACCACGTAATCCGGCGTGCGCGGTCCGTCAACGTAGAGGGGAGCGAACCGCTCAACGGTCTCGTGTCCATGGACGTCGTGCGCCGCGACCTGGGCCCCCACCTTCCGCGCCTCGCCGACCGCGCGCTGGCTGGCGCGAACGCCGCTCGGCGCCACCGATGCGGTATGCTGGGCGGCGCTGAGCCCGTCGTCCAACCGCCAGATGACGTCGTAGTCACTCAGGCCGCTGCCGTCGCTGCTGGCGGTCCACGTCAGGGTAAGCATCGGCGAGATGGTGCGCAGGGTGGCGCCCGGAAGGACGGGGGTCGCGCCGCTGGTCATGGAGAGCTCCACCGGCGTGGGGGGTGCGACGTCCACGAACAGTGTCTCGGTCACCGTGGTCGTCCGTCCGGCGACGTCCATCGCCTGGGCGGTCGCCGTGACCGTCTCCCCATCAGGCAGCAGGCCGCCGCCCAGAACCCACTGGGCCAGCCAGGTGTCCGTATCCAGCGCGGCGTTGGAGGTGCTCCCTTCAATATCGAGCTGTACGTTCTTCACGCCACCGGCGTCGTCCATCGTGCCGGACACATCCATAGTCCCGGGTGGGTGGTAATGGGTGCGGGTCAAGGTTCGTGAGACAATGGTCAGCGTCGGGACCTCGGTATCGAGAACGACGCTCAGGGCGTGGTCTGCGCGCGCCCCGTCCGCGGTGACGAGCTCCGCCCGCAGCGTGTGCTTTCCGTCGCTCAAGCCCAGGGGCGACCAGGGAGCGGTCCACAGCGTCGAGGTGACCGTGCCCGGGGCCCACGGCTGGATGTGGATGGGCACGCCGTCGACGGTCACGGTCAGCGTCTCCAGGGTGGAGACGGCGCTTTGGGCCTTGCCGGTGATGGTGAGGGGATCGGTACTGGCCAAGACGGGCGGCACGCTGAGGATAGCCACGGTGCTGGTCGGCGGTTGGGCCGCAGCCGCGGCTCGCACGGTGTCCACGACGGTCGCCGGTTTGGTGGTGCAGTTGCCGGCCCGGTCGCAGGCCGTGGCCTGTCCCAGAGGTGCCTGGGTGTCGAAGATGCGCAGGCCGCCGTCGGCGTCCGCCACGTAGACGTACCGGCCGGCTGCTTCCACCTTGCTAGCGTAGCCTGGGGTGTCCGAGGTGCTCACGACCTCCGGCGCCGTCGGATCAGAGACATCGATCATCGTCACGCCGGCGTAGCCGTCGGCCACGAAGGCCACGCTGCCCGAGACCACCACCCCGTTGGCGAAGCCGGGTGTCTCCGCTGCACCGACGACGACGGGGCTCTCCGGGGCCGAGAGATCCGCGATCAGCAGCCCGGCCGGGCCGTCGGCCACGAAGAGCAGCAGCGGCGCCCCTGCCAGCTCCCCTGCGCTGTGGGGGAACGCCACATCGCGGGCGTCGCCCGGCGTGTCCAGCCAGCCGACGGGCCGCGGATTGTCCGAGCGCGTCAGGTCCATCACGAAGAGGCCTGCTGCACCAGAGGCGAGGGCCCCGATGGGCCCGTCCGTCTCCCACACCGTCACGTCGAACGTCCGCATAGTGGACGAGACGCCGTCAGTCACGGTCACCGAGATCGTGGCAGCGCCGACCTCCCCCGGAACGGGGGTGAGGGTCAACGTGCCCGTGGGCGCCGGACTCGCGTAGTTCACCGTCGGCGGCGCGATGACGGCCTCATTGGAGGAGCTGGCAGTCACCGTCAGGGTCTGGATTTCGTTCGCGGCCCCGCTGCTGATGCCGGTGAGGTCGATCATCTGCGGGCCGGACCCCGGCTCCAGCGCCAGGTCGCGGATAGGACCGAGCGTTGGAGCATCCTCCACGGAGCGCACCGTGATGGTGACCACGGCCGTGTCCGTGAGGATGCCGTCGGTGATGGTGTAGGTGAACGTGTCGACGCCGTAGAGATCCGGGTAGGGCTCGTAGAGAATGGCTCCGCCCACAATCGTGGCAGTGCCCCGGGCCGGCGCGCCCACGGCCATGATGGACGGGATTTGACCGTCGGGGTCGCTGTCATTCGCCAGGACGTCGATGGTCCGCGCCACATCCTCATCGGTCACGTCTACATCGTCCCACGCTTCCGGCGGATCGTTAACTCCCCCCACAGTGACGGTGATCCAGGCGGTCGTGCACAACTCGTAGATGTCGCACACGCTGTAGGAGAAGCCGTCGACGCCCTCGAAGTCCAGGGTGGGCGTGTAGATAACGCCGTACCAGTCCGCGGTGATGCTTGCGGTGCCGTGGGACGGCTCGTCCACCCAAAGGAGGCCCATGATGCCCCCATCTGGGTCTGGGTCGCTGACGTGCTGCGGTACGACGTTGATGGTGATGGATGTGTCCTCGAGGGTGGCGACAGAGATATCCTCGGCCGTCGGCGCACCGTTGACCGTGATGGACACGGTTGCGGTGGCGTGAGCAATCCCGTCGTCGGCGCGGTAGGTGAAGGTGTCGTACCCGTAGTAGCCCGTCGTGGGCGTGTAGACAAAGGAGCCGTCCGACGCCATCGTCAGGGCACCGTGGGCCGGGTCCGTCTCCTTGGCGGCCGTCAGGGTGTCGCCGTCGATGTCCACGTCGTTCCGCAGCACTCCAGACCATTCCGACGCTGCGAGCACCGTGTCCTGGTTGACGAAGTACGTATCATCGACGGCCTCCGGTGGATCATTCACCGGGGTGACGGTGATCCTCGCCGTGGCCACGTTCGAGTCCAGCCCCGTGTCGTCCTGGGCGTAGTACGTGAAGGCGACGATGCCGTTGTAGTCCGGCGGAGGGATGTATGTGAACCGTCCATCCGGCCGCAGCGTCAGGGTACCGGTGTAAGGGGGGCTGTCCAGGACGGCTGTCAGGGGGTCGTCATCGGCGTCCGCGTCGTTATCGAGCACACTCTCGACGCTCACCTGCGCGTCCTGGTCCTCGGGTATCTCAAAGGCGTCGTCAACCGCGACCGGGGCGTCTTCGACGTTGGTCACGGTGATGCGGACGTCGGTACTGTCCGACTGGTCTGTCCCGTCGCTAGCGTAGTAGATGAATCCATCGGTCCCGTAGAAGTCGACCTCGGGCTCGTACGAGAACGAGCCATCGGTGTTCAGGGTGAGCGTGCCGTGGTTGGGATCATCGTCCACGTGGGCTGTGATGGTGGTGTCGTCCGGGTCGCCGTCGTTGCCCAGCACGCCGGGCGCGCTCACGTTGAGCGTCACCTCCTCCGCGGTGGTGTAGCTGTCTAGATTCGTGACCGGTGGGTCATTGACCGAGTTGACGGTGATGGTCGCCGTGGCGACGCCGGAAAGCGCCAGTCCATCGCTGGCGCGGTAGGAGAAGCTGTCGCCGCCGTAGTAGTTTGGCGCAGGGTTGTAGGTGAAGGAGCCGTTCTGTCCCAGATCCAGGTCACCGTGCTCGGGTCCGCCGGCCAACACCGCGGTCAGCGCTGCTCCATCCCCGCCAAGGTCGTTGTCCAGCACCCCCGGCGCGGGAATGGTCAACAGCGTGTCCTCCTGCGCAACGTAGCTCTCGCCCGCAGCCGTGAGGTGTGTCCAGCGGTAGACGTAGGCGCGGCCCGCGGGACCGGCACCGTCCGCTCCGACGACTGCCAAGCCGTCGCTGACGGCCACAGAACGGCCGAAATAGTCGTACGACAGCCCGTCTTCAGCGGTCAGCACCGTGTCCAGGCCCCAGTTGTCCGGCCCGCCCTTGTTGCGGGCGAAGACGTGCGCTGATCCCTGGTCGATGTGTGTCCCCACGTTATCTCCCAGGCTGCCGACCACGATGAGGTCGCCGTCCGTGGCTACCGAGGCGCCGAAATTGTCCGAGCCTGCAGCGTCGGCCGCCATCAGCCTCTTCACCTGGCCCCAGGCATCGGGCCCGCCCTGGTTCCGCCCAAAGACGAATGCCGCGCCGGTCGAGTAGTAGTACCTGGCCCCTACAACCAGGATGTCGCCGTTCACCGCCAAGCTGGCGCCGAAGTGACTCGACTGATCGATGGGATCGGGTGTGAGCTTCTTGAGCTGTCCCCAGTTGTTCGCACCTCCCTGGTTGCGGCCGAAGACATAGACAGCCCCGATGGTCTGGATGCCACCGTGGCTGACCCTGGGGGACCCGACAAAGATCAGGTCGCCGTGTATCGCCACCGCGGTGCCAAAGTTGTCCTCCCAAGCGATGTCGGAGCCCGTCAGTTTCTTGACCTGGCCCCAGTTGTTGTTGCCCCCCTGATTCCGGCTGAACACGTACGCTGCTCCGGCGTCGGTGCTGACGACGTCGTCATCCGGAGCTCCGACCACCACCGTGTCGCCGCTGATCGCGACAGCGTGGCCGAAATGGTCCCCCGCCGTATCATCGCCGGCGACAAGCTTCTTGACGTGCCCCCACTGGTCGGCGCCGCCGCTGTTCCGCGCAAAGACGTAGACCGCGCCTTCGTTGGTCGTTACGGTCCCTCCACTGTCCGCGAACCACGCGCCGGCGACCAGCAGATCCCCATCGATGGCCACCGAGGACCCGAAGAGATCTCCGTAGCCGCCGCCCGAGTTCGCGAGGGTCCGGACCACGCCCCACTGGTCCTCCCCATCCTTATTGCGAGCTAGTACGTATACGGCGCCGCGATTCGTACTCCAGACGTCTGATCGCTCGTCGGCGACGACCAGGGTGTCGCCGCTCAAGGCGAGGGACCCCCCGAACTCCTCATCCTGCGCTTCGTTGGGTGCCGGGATAAGCTTCTCCCGGCCCCAAACGTTTCCTTGACGCGTGAAGATGTAGACCGAGCCCTGATCAGTCGTGCTGCCAACATCATCCCACCACGCCCCGACGAAGATGGTGCGACCGTCCACTGCCACCGCGTCTCCGAATCTATCCTCGGACGCCCGGTCGGAGGCGACCAGTCTCCTGGCTTCGCCCCAGGCATCGCCCCCCCCCTGGTTGCGCGAGAATACGTAGGCCGTGCCCCGGCTGTCGTCAGCATCCGGCGCGCCGACGACGACCGTCTCACCGCCGACCCACACAGACTCGCCGAAGCTGTCCCACCTCTCGCCGTCGGAGGCGACCAGGATGGCCATCTCGCCCCACTGGTTCGCCCCGTTCTTGTTGCGCGAGAAGACGTAGGCCATACCCTGATCGCCACTGGTACCGACGTTCCGATCGGCGGCTCCCACGACGAGCGTCTCTCCATCGACGGACACGGACCGGCCGAAATGATCGTTCCACGTGCCGTTCGACGCAACGACTTTCCTCACCTGGCCCCAGTTGTTAGCGCCGCCGGCGTTCTGCCGGTAGACGTAGGCCGCGCCCTGGTCCGTCCTGCCGCTCACGTCAGCCTTCCAGGCGCCGACGACGGCGGTGTCTTCGCTGACCGATACCGAGCTTCCGAAAAGGTCATCAGCAGCGCCATCGCTTGCCACGAGCTTCTTCTGCTGCCCCCAGTTGTCCACGCCGCCCTGGTGTCGTGCGAAGACGTAGGCCGCTCCCTGACTTTCATTGCCTCCAACGTCCGCCCCCGAAGCCCCAGCGACGACCAGGTAGCCACTCGCCGCTACGCTCATGCCGAAATGGAAATGGTCGTCGCCCGCGCCGTCGGACGCCGTCAGCTTCTTCACGAAGCCCCAGTTGTCCGCGCCGCCCTGGTTGCGTCGGAAGACGTAGATCGCTCCTTGGTTGTCCGCGGCGCTGGCGTCGTGGTACGGTGCCCCCACGACGACCGTGTCGCCGCTGATGGCTGCCGACCACCCGAAGTAGTCGAAAGCGGCCCCGTCCGGGGCGGTCAGTGTCTTGACCAGACCCCAGTTGTCTGCACCACCCTGGTTGCGCGTGTAGACATAGGCCCTGCCCTGGGCGGTCCTGCCACCGACCACCGTATTACGTGCTCCCACGACGGCCGTGTCTCCGTCGACGGCCACCGAGAAGCCGAAGCCGCGACTGCTTGTCACTGTCCGTTTCTTGAGCTGGCTCGTCAGCAGCGGATCCACCGTGACCGGGTAGGTGGCGTCCTGGTCGTCGAAGGCGATGCGCAGCACGTAGGCCCCAGCATGTCCCCCGCCAACGCTATCGAGCTCCAGGTGGGCAAACAGGGGCATGCCGGACGCGTCCATCACGTGCAGCTGACCGTAGCGAACCGCCACCGGGCCTTCCGCATCCTCTAACCGGCTGCGGAACAGAATCGCCTCGCCGTCGCTTGACATCTCCGGCAAGAGGGAGGTCTCCAGCGCCATCTCGATCTGGACGTGCGCATCTCCACCCGGCGCCCCACTCCCCGGGGCCTGCGCGGGCGGTTGGTTGATGGTGAAGCCCTGCTCGAGTCCGCGCTCGTCATTGACGTACCATTCGACGACCGTCGGGTCTGTTCCGCGGAGGGTTCCATCGGCGGCGGCCGACGCCGCCTGGTGGGCGTAGGCCACCAGGTTCTCCTCGGCCTCGAGGCCCCGGCTCGAAGGCAGCTTCTCCACCGGTTGGACGGCGCCCGGGTAGCCGACGCCCGTCAAGGTTACCTGCCAGGTCCAGTCTGATGCCGGGTTGGCGACTCGCAAGCCGGCATCCTTGAAGCTGAGGTGCCAGCCATGAGTGGGGTTGGAGCCGACGTAGCTCGCGGTGGACTCCCGCCAATCGACGTGATAGGCTGTCCCGCGGATCTGCTCCTCGAGGGCGGACCGATCCGCAGCAGTCAGGCCATCGGGCAGCCCGTCCTGCGCTGCTGTGAGGGGCTGCGCGGCGACCAGCGGATCATCCACGGGTGACCAGCCGGTGGGCGCTCCCGGTCGATCGCCGGGCCCGCCAACCGGGGCGGACTCGAGAGAGGCTGCCGCGTCGGCCATCCTCAGGAGACGAGAGGAGTCGGCTCCCGATCCACCAGTCCTCGGCGCCTTCTCTTCCTCGTTTGCAGCCGGCGGATTCCCCGGTCCTCCAAGCTCGTCCGTGGAGTCTCCTGGGCCCGGATCCAGCACTTCAGTCGAGGCAAGCGATAGTGTGCGCAGAGCGCTCAGCCTCACGCCCGGGGGCAGCGCCGAGACCGCCAGGGCCACCGCGTCTCCCGGAGCGCCGTAGTGCCCCACCTCGTTCGGATTCCCCGGGTCGCTCACATCGGCCACCCGCAGCCCTCCGGAGCCATCGGCCAGGTAGGCATGGCTCCCGTGCAGGGTGACGTCCTTGGCCGTGCCAGCCGTATCCATCCGCGCCGCCGCCGCCGAGGGATCGCTCAGGTCCACCACGGAGAGGCCGCGGCCGCCGTCGGCCACGTACGCCTGCTGACCGGACACTGCAACGGCCCGCCCATCGCCGGACCCGTTGTACACCATCTCGAACCGCGGGAGCGCCGGCCCCTCGACGTCGACCTCCCACAGCGGCCCGGCGGGCACGTAGGCGACATCGTGCGATACCACGATGCTGTCATCCACCAGCGGCAGCTCCGTCCAGGCACCCGTGGGGAAGAGGCCCGTCGTCGCCACCTCGCAATCGGCGGTGATTCTGTAGAGTCGTTCCTCCCCCTGGGCCCCGGTCAAGGCCTGGTACCAGGGCGCCTGGTAGCTCTCCGTCTCGCTCGCCACGCCGGCGCCGCAGGGGGACGAGAACCCCTCCTGGAGCAGATTGAAGTCCTCGGCCACGGTGACGTATCGATGGCGCTCGCCCACCGTCGTCCGGGTGATGGAGACGCGGGGCGTCATCGTATCCACGGTACCCTGCCACGGGTGCCTGGTGGGCCCGGCGTTGTCCGCCAGCCCGGCGGCGTCCCATCCGCGGAGGGTCAACTGATACGCTCCCTCGAGATCCGAAGGGACCTGAGCGTCCCACGAGGTCGCCTGAACGCCCCCGCCGCTCTCCTCGAGGGTGGCTGCCTGCCAACCGCCCTTGAAGAGGGCCTCGACCTCGCGCGCCGAGAGGACGCGGGGGTAGAGGCGCACGTCGTCCAGCCCACCCTGCCAGTGGCGCAAGCTTGCGGGCGGGGCTGTGGTCCTCCAGGAGAGCGTCGCCGACAGATCATCCACGGACAATGTGTCGTCCCCCGTCCCGGGGGTGGGGCTGAGCGTCGTGGTTCCCAGGGAGACCCACGCCCACTGGGCATCGCTCCAGAGCTCCACCTGGAGGTCGGACGGCCCGCAGAAGCCGCCGACATTTGGCAGACGCACGGCTCTGTCCCGGGTGGGCCAGAGGACCGTACCGAGCTCGCGGCCCCCAAACGTGATCCGCATCTGACGCACCCAGTTGTGCGGCGTCACGTCCAGCCAGGCCAAGTCGGCGCAGTTGGATGCCTGGGCGTACGCGCCGCGCCCCACGTCGAACTGCTGGGTGGCGGCGGGCAGCTTGCCGCTGAACGCGTCCGTCACCGCCACCTCCGCGCCGTTCACGTAGACGGCGTATGCTTCGCCGTCGAAGGTCGCCGCGACGTGGTTCCACCCCTCATCGGCCAGCACGTCCCCGGTGGTGAACTCTGTCAGTGCGGTGCCGTCGCCAAAGGAGACCTGGACCTGCCTCCGGTTCACGATGTGGAGGGCAGGATAGCCCTCCTCCTCCGCCGCGTAGGCCGCGCTGCTGAGGACGGGATAGAGGCTGCCGTCCGGCGGCGTCGTCACCCACGCAGCCTCGGTGAAACCGCCCTCCGCAACGGCCCGGCTGAGATCGAGGCTCACATGCGGCTCCACGCTGACGTAGTCGTCCGCCCCGTCAAGGTCCAGGGCGTAGGCTCCCACCTGGCCGGGCTGCGCCTTGTTCGTGGCATCCCCCGCCCCGGTGTGCAGAATACCGTCGTGCATCCATCCCGACGTGTCTGGTAAGATGGTGCCGCCCACAGCCCACACCTCGTCCATGGGCAGCGCGAGCAGCGGTCCGGCACCGAGGTAGAGGGCTTGGATCTCCTCATTGGAGAGGGCACGCTGGAAGAGACGAACATCGTCCACCCGACCGGCGAAGAGGCGCACTGAGTCACCGCCAACGACGGCGCGCTGGGCGCAGGTGACGGAGATTGGCGCGGACGCCGTCACACTGTCCACCTGCTGCCCGTCGACGTAGAGCGCGAGACGGTCGTCGCTGCGGGTGGCGGCCAGATGAACCCAGGTGTTTATGGGTACCGCCTGGTCCCCCAAGGCCGTGAGCCCGCCGGCATCGGCCACGCTGGGGCAGCCGTTCCCCAGGACGTTGACGGACAGGACGTTGTCGCCGCTGCATCCGAAGAGAGCCACGTCCTGGAGCGGCTGGGTCGCACGCTCGCCGGTCCGGTAGATCCAGGCCGAGATCGACCACCGGGGGTAGCGGTAGCCCTCACCCAAGCCCTCAACGTGAACGTGGTCGTCGACGCCGTCGAAGAAGACCGCGCTCCCGGCGTGCCCGGTCTTGCCTGCCGCGGGACAGCCGTCGCCCAAGCAGACCGCGGCGTGCCCGTGTCCGGAGATATCCGGGAAGACCCACGTGTCGCCCTCGTCGGCGGGGTCCTCGAAGGGGAGGTGGAGCACCTCGCCCTCGGGACCCTGCTCGTTGTGGAAAGGGGATCCGGGCAGAGTTGGCGCAAAGCTGGTCTGCACCTGGTCCACGCCGCTGGCCTCCTGCTGGGCCAGAGCACGCACCTCTTGGACGGACAGGGCGCGGTTGACCACGACCACTTCGTCCACACCGCCCTCAAAGAAACGGTCGGTCCCGTCGCTGCGAGCCCCCACGGCCCACGCGGCATCCACGGCCACGGCGCCCACAGCGCTGGCAGCGGCGTCCACCGGGACGCCGTTCCGATAGAGCCACCAGTGGCTGCCGTCGTACGTGCCCGCCAGGTGCACCCACTGTCCGATATCCTCCGTGGGGACGGCGAAGCTCGTCTTGTGCGGCGTGCCGTCGTTTGAGCCGGCTTGATAGGCCTGCTGGGCGATCTGAAGGAAGACGCGACGATTGGGGTTCGAGGTCCCCCCGTGGACGACGATGTTCTGGAAGCCGTCCCTGGAGGCGGGCCTCACCCACGCCGCGATGGTGATGGTCCCCGACACTGGTTCGCTGCCCGGCTCAAAGTCCTCGATCGTGAGGACCTGCTGGACACCGTCAAACTGGAGCGCGCGCCCGTACATACCGGCGATGACGTCAGGGCACGCGCCTCCGGTGCACGTACCGTCGCGCCCCCAACCGGAGCTGTCGCGGAACACGGTAGCGCCGTCCTCCTCCTCGACGTGGAGCACCAGCTCCGTCTGCGCCAGCCCGGGCAGCTCGCTGGCGCCGCCGTCCAGGTCCAGCGTGTCGGCGATGGCGGAGGGCAGATCGCGCGGGTCGAGGGCGGCGCTGGACGCAGTGGCATCTACTTGGACCTCGGCCAGATCGATGGTGACGGTGTTGCCCATCCGGTCGGCTGCCTCGGCCCGCACGGTGTGGCGGCCCGTGGGGGGCGCTCCCAGGAAACCGTAGTCGATGGTCCAGTTCTCCCCGTCGACCACGGGGCCGCGTTTGGCACCGGCCAAGGTACCCTCGGGCGTGACCAGGACGATGGTGAACGTGTCCGGGTCGAGCCCGCTGCCGGCCACGCCGCTCGTCAGCTCCGGATCGCTGATACGCCCGGCCAGGGAGACGGTCCAGGCACGGGGCTGCGTGGGGTGAGGTTGAGCGGCCAGCAGCGCACCGTCCTGGATGTCGGTCTCGATATCGGGCGGTGTGCCATCCACGTAAAGGGTGTAGGTCTCCTCGGGGCTCTCGCGGTGGCCGACCCTGTCGGTGGTCCGCGTCTGGAGCGTGTACGTGCCCTCACCGCTGAGCTTCGTGGGGTCGAAGGTGGGGCACCACGCCGTGTCGCCGCCGTCCTGGCAGGGTGGAGCCGCAGCCCAGTTGGACGCGTAGGCGCAGCAGCCGGCCACGTTGCCGTAGCAGGTGCATACCTCGGCCATGGCTACCCCGGAGGTGTCGTCCTGGGCCGCGAGATGCATCACGACGTCCCGGTTGGCACGGTAGGGGAACGCGGCGTTGTAGGAAGACAGGTCGGACTCCGGCGGCGCGTCATCCACGGTGACCGCCGTACTCTCGCGGTCCTCCACCCACTTCCCCTGATACAGGAAGATGTCGCGGACCTCAAAGGGACTGAGGGCGCGGCTGTAGAGGGTCACCTCATCGAGTTGACCGGCGAATCTGGCCTCGATACCCCCCAGCCGCAGGGCGGTCGAGTTATGGGGAGGGGTAAAGGATCCACCCAGGGTTTCGCGCCCCTGCAGGTAACCGTTGACGTAGATCTCCAGCTCCTTGGTCTCGTCATCGTACGTCCCGATGACGTGGCTCCAGGTATCCAGAGACAGCTCTACGTCGCTGTGCACGGTCTGATTGCCCGTCTTTAGGGTCGGCGTGAGACCACCGGCAGCGAGCAACAACCCGTAGTTCTGCGACTTACCGATCAGCTCCTGCTGACGGTTGAGGATCTCCCCGGGCATCACCCAGGCACCGACGCTGAAGCTGCTCAAGTCGAGCAGCCAGTCGTCAAATACCCGAATGCCATCGTTCACACCATCGAATCTGGGTGAGAGCCCGACACGGCCCTTCAGCCCCGTGTGGGGAC
Organism: uncultured Anaerolineales bacterium; assembly: GCA_964542755.1. Taxonomy (GTDB): domain Bacteria; phylum Chloroflexota; class Anaerolineae; order B4-G1; family B4-G1; genus SKLM01. The sequence goes on along the minus strand of CAZIWL010000001.1, from coordinate 137,624 downwards.
AGGAGGTGCCCGTGCACGCCCCATCGTTCCGGTTGCCCGAGCTATCCTGGAACGCTGTGGCGCCCGCCGGCTCGTCGAGATGGAGCTGCAGAATGGGCGCGGACGCATAGATCAGCTGGACGTCCTCGTCCCTGATGGCGTGGTCGAAGACGCGCACATCATCGATGCGGCCGTCAAAGTGAGCTCCCCCGCCGGGCAGGGCCCCGACCGTGACGTGGCCGTTGACGGGGTTATGGCCCACCTGGGTCCACGTCTCGATGAGAGCGCCGTTCTTGAAGAGCTTGGTCACCCCGGATGGATCGAAGATGGCGGCGACGTGCTGCCACTGATCCTCCTCGACGTAGCCAGCCGTTAGGTGGGCCCCGTCGCCGGCGAACACCGCCCAGGTGTCGCCGGTCCGCAGCAACGACCAGTCCCTGTTCCCGTCGTCGGTGCTGACGATGTGGTGATCGCCGCCGCTGCTGCTGCGCGGACGGACCCAGGCCATGAGCGTTGCGCCGCCACCGCCGCTGCCCTGATCGATGGACAGCTCTGTGCGCACCCTATCGTCGACGCCGTCGAAGAGAGCAGCCTGGTTCTCGCGGCCGCTCATACCGGAGGTTGGGCATCCATCGCCGCTGCAGAAGCCGTTGCTCTGCCCGCTGAGGTCGACGACGTTCTCGAAGTTGTCGCTTCCAGGAGCCTCATCGAGCGGGAGACGGAGGAGGGCGAAGGTGGACAGGTACAGCTCTTGCACCTCCTCCAAGGAGAGCGCCCTCTTGTAGAGGTAGAGGTCGTCGAGGCGACCGTAGAAGGGCACCGAAGGGTTGGAGTAGGTGTAGAAGAGCCGCACGTCCGTGGATCCGTAGGCGCCGCATCCTCCGCCCGAGCCGTAGAACCAGGTATCGGCGCCGGGATCGTTGGTGCTGAACGTGTGGTTGATGAGCTCATCATCGAGGATGCAGTCAGGTCCTCCGTCAACGGCCACGTTGGAGCTGTCCTGCTCCCAGACCTCCAGGCGGCCGCTTTCGTAGACGTTGAGGGTTTCGTCGATCTCGCGTTCGTCTTCGTCAACGAGATCGTCGTGCCGGCATCCACCTCCCTTGTCGTCATTCGTCCCACCGCAGACCCGGCTGTCGTCCCACTCGATGTAGACCTCCGCCTTGCCCGCGCCGTCCCCCTCATCGACCACGTAGAGCCGATCCAGATAGACCTGCCCCTTGTGGCTGACCCTGCCGACGCGAATGGTCTCGTTGGTCGCGTCGTCGTAGCTGACCGGATCGGACACGCCCTGACTCTTCACCGGATCTCCATTGACGAAGAACGTCACCTTGTTCTGCACGAACTGGTCATTCTCGTCATAGACCGGGCCGAAGCTGACGACCACGTGGTTCCAGGTGTCCTGTGTCAGCACGTTGCCCGTCTCCACGGGCCGCCATTCGTCGCTGTCGCCGTCCCCGTCGGTGTCCGCGCTGAAGCCGAAGCGGAGTTTGCGGCCCACGCGGAGCAGGGATGGGTAGCTGTTCTTCGCCAGGCCCGTGTTGGCCCCGTCGGTGTCCCCGAACCCTACGTACTTGCCGACGATGCCCTGCGGGAAGGTGCTGCTGCCTGATGGGTAGAGCCACATGGCCCAGGTGAAGGCACTCCCCTTCAGATCCATATTGGGCAGCGTGGTTCCCTGCAGCTCGCAGTGGTGAGATTGGTCGCTGTTGAATCCCAGGGCCTTCCCCGTGATGCCCGGGGGCTGCCAGGTGGGGCAGTGGACGCCGGAGGTGGTGTTCCCGAAACCGGAGTCGTCCTTATACGGTGCGGGGTCGTCGAAGTGCATCTCAAGGACGGGCTGACCGTAAAGCATCCGAATCTCCGCCGTGGTGAGGGCGCGGCCGAAGATGCGCAGGTCGTCCAGGGTGCCCTGGAAGGGACTGCCCCCCTGGGCGCGGCCCACGTGGAGCGTCCCCTCACCTTGGAACGGCGCATGGCCCGCGTCGACGGCGCGCGGTTCGCCGTTGACAAAGATGGCCATCTCCCGATCCGCTGCATTGTAGCGGAAGACGAGATGGTACCAGCGGCCGGTACGGAGCCTGTAGTTGCTGTTCAGCCCGTTGTTGTAGAAGGCCATGTGCGCTTTGCCGTCGCGCACGCCCAGCATGAGCCCCTGATGGGTCGTTTGCTCATCGGTCCCCAGCACGGCCCTGTCACCGGCGTCAAAGTCCCCGCCGCTCCCCTGCGCCCAGACGGACACGCTGAAGCTGCCCTGGCGTTGTTCGCCCGGGGTCAAGCCGACATCGTTCGCGCTGAGAGGCTCGCCACCCTGGAGGAGCGTCAGATAGTCGTTGTCGCCGTCAAACGAGAGACCATAGTCGAAGTAGCCGGAGGCCTCGCGGGCAGGACAGCGGGTGCCGGAGCACTGGGCGCCTCTCGCTGGTATGCCGCCGCAGTGGTCCGTGAAGTTGGTGCCCGACTCGTTGAGGGGCAGCCAGAGCTCTGCGAAGCCGCACTGTTCCCGCCAGTCCGCGATGATGGCGCCGGCCACCTGGGTCATGCTCATGGTGCCGGAGGACGCCGCCCCCGCCACATCCACGGTCCCGGCCATGGTCTCGCTCTCCTGGGGCAGGAGGACGAACGTGGTGGGATCGATGGTGTTGTTGGTGAAGGAGGACGGGTCGCCGCCGTCACCCGGGAACTCGGTCTTCAGGAGACCCTCCGCCTGCCGCCCCAGGAGCTCGTTCTTCACCGTCGCCTGGTACGCCAGCGTGTCGCCCGGCGAGACGATCAGGTCCTGTGGATTGTAGAGGCCAGCCATCGCTGCCCCGATCTCCGCTTCGGTCATGGGTCGGTCGAAAACGGCGACCTCGTCGATGCGCCCCTCGAAGCAGGCGCCGCCGCCCGGCGTCGCGCCGATGGTCACAGAACCAGTCTGAGGGTTGTGGTACACGTCGTCCCACACCCCTACCTGGTCCCCATTCTTGAACAGCCTTGTCCCTGCCCCTGGATCGAAGACGACGGCCACGTGCTGCCACTGATCCAAACTGACGGTGCCGGCGTCACGCTGCGCGCCGTTCCCCAGGAAGACACGCCAGCTGGAGCCACTCTGCGTGAGCGACCAGTCCCCGTTCCCATCGTTGGTGCTCACGATCTGCTGGTTGCCGGCCTCTGAGCTCTCTGGGTAGACCCAGGCCATCAGCGTGGCCCCCGGACCTGCGGCACCCTGATCCAGCATCAGCTCCGTGCGGACGGCGTCGTCGGTGCCGTCGAGCTGGATACCCCGCACATATCGCCCGTCGGTGACGATGGGACACGCGTCACCGGTGCAAGCACCGGCGTGGTTGTAGCCTGACGAGTCGGCGAAGACCGCCGTTTCGGGTTCATCCTCGAATCGCAGCAGCAGCTTTGGAGCACGAGCCTCGTCCACCCGGGAGTCCAGCGACAGTAGCGTCGCCACCGAGGGGACCCGGGGATGGAGCCCGTACGTCTTCTCCTGGAAGTCGGTCCAGCCGTCGTTGTCCCCGTCGGGGGACAGAGGATCCGAGGTGACCCAGGTCTTGAGCTGGTTCCCGTCGGGGTCGAGCTCATAGACGAACTCCCAGCCCCGGGTCTCCTCTGCGTCCGTGAGCCCGTCGCCGTCGGTGTCCTCCCGGTAGGGGTTCGTTCCCAGCCTTGCCTCGGCATCGTCCGTGAGGCCGTCGCCGTCGGCGTCGGGGTTTGTCGGGTCGCTGCCCGTCTGGAGCTCGAAGAGGTCCGAGAGCAGGTCGCCGTCGGTGTCCCAGCGGCTGTCGTCGGGGTCGGACCCCCCGTCGGCCTGATTCAGTTCTCCGTCGCCGTCGAAGTCGAGCTGGCGCGGGAAGACGAGGGCGTCCGCCCCGGTGAGGGTCGTGGTCACCGCCGTGCTCTGCCCCCAGGCCAGGCTGTAGCCCCCGTCCTTTTCCACCGCCTCGTAGAAACCGTCCAGGGTGGCGGGGAAGACGTCCATGATGAACCGCTGGCCCATGTCGATGTGGTTCGAGCCGTCGTTGTCACGGATGTGACACTCGGGCACCCAGCAGACGAAGGGACAGAGGGGACAGGTGCCGCACAAGGGGCCAATCGGGAGGGCGATACACTCCTGGATGGGCAGGTTATACCCCTCCGAGAGATAGAGGTCCATGGGCTGGTTGATCCCGGCGTAGTTGAGCGTCACCGGGTCGCTCCCGCTGTCCACGTCCCTCACCACGTAGAAGGGCGCGATCTCGAACTTGCCGATGTCGTCCTCGCCGGGCTGCCACGCACTCCACATGGTGTCTCGGGAGACCTGCTCGTGGAAGTCGCTGTCGGCGGTCTGGAGCTTGTACTCGAAGGTGGCCTCCCGCAGCTTGTCGTTGTTGAACTGCCACGCGTAGGAGAGGGACTTCCAGTCGATGGGAATGAGCTTGGTCCCTTCCTTCCATCCCTCAAGCATCTCCTCCCAGGTAGGGAAGACGTGGTTGAGCTGGATGGTGCTCGTCACGCCCAGGGTGACGTCCAACTCACTGCCCACGGATGTGCCCTTCCGCTCCGACCCCGAGGCAAAGGCCCAGTCGAAGTTGAACGTCTGGAGGCGGTTCTCGAGCTGCATGTTGACTAGATCGTGGGCGTCGTAAATGAAGAGTTTGATGATCTCCGTCGCGATACCGCTGATCCCCTTGCACAACCACTGGCCCACGACGTGCTCCTGGGCGTCCTCGCCGATCAGCCCGCAGATGAGGTAAATGAGGGCGTCGATGACCGCGATGATGGCGGCGATCAATTGGCCCACGATGGGAATCTGCGCGATGGCGAACATAATCACGGCGACGATCACCTGGGCAATCGTCTGGGCCAGCAGGGCGTTGAAGGCCAGGCCGAAGAACTCGGCGCCGGCGGCAGCCACTGCGTAGATGAAGAACCCGAAGGCCACGACGGCACCGACGATGATGCCGATGACGCCCGCCACCTTCGCCGTGGACATGGCCGAGCCAAAGATCTTGATGGTGCTCTTGGCGGCCTCCTCGGTGCCTCGGACCGCCAGGGTGTAGATCGCCTGTCCCAGGGACCACGCGGCCGACACCACGCCCAGGACGTAGCCGGCAATCTGCCAGCCTCGAGAGCCGCTCATCGACATCGCCATGCAGAGCACCGCGGCCGCCGCTAACGTCAGATCCACGCCCTTGCTCACCGCGCCCCAGACGTCCCGGAGCTTCAGGTTGGAGAGCTTACCCTTCAGACTCGCCATCATGCCCTGGTTGAGCTCTGCCCCGACGTCGCCTGCCTCCTCAAACAACCAACTGGGGATGATGCGCTCTGCCTCGTCGGCTCGCTCGGCCAACGTCTTGGCCAGGTGGTCCAGGATGTCGTTCACCAGGGCGAGTTGGACGGCGAGCTCGCCGAAGCCGAACCCCTTGAGGGTCCAGGACTCCGCCATGGCTGCAAGCTTACCGTTGCTCACCATGCCGTCGGGCAGTTCATACCCCTCGGGGCCCACCTGGACCACGTTGGAGAGCCCCTCATGGAACGAGAGATAGCGCGACTGCCACGCCAGGATTTCCGTGTCGAGGGCCAGCTCGGCGTACTCCGTGCCGCGATAATCGGGATCGTACAGCTCCGGGTGCTCGCGGAACGCATCGCCCAGGCGCACGGAGAGCAGGTCCATATACTCCTGGATGGGATAGGCCTCCCATGCCCCGTTTCGATGGCGGTAAGGCCGCCACTGGAAAGCAGCCACCGTCTCCACCTGGGCGCCGTCGAAGGAGATGGCGACGCTCCCGCCGACCACGCTCGCCGTCCCCGCCTCCAGACTGACGGATCGGTAGTGCTCCTCCCGGGCTATCAGGAGCGTGGGGGCCTCCGCCGTGGGGGCACCGCCGTCCAGGAACTCGCTGGTCAGGATGTCCTCGGCGTACTCTGAGATCTTCGCCAGGTGGGCCTGCTGGGGGAACTCGCCGGAGCCGTAGCTCTCCACCCGCAGGGCATTCAAGGGGATGTTCCAGCGGGTGGGGCTGATGGGCGCGGTGCTGGTGACGTCAAAGGTCTGCTTGATCTTGGGGATGGTCAGGTCACGCTCGCCGTCGTCCCCCAGGCGACCACTGACGAAGCCGCCTTCCAGGCCCTTGGCAAAGAGCCACAGGTAGTCGTCGTTCTCCGGGTGGGCGTCACTGGCCGGGTCCTCGTAGACGAGGGCAACGTCGAGCCCGTGATCCTCCCGCACGCTCAGCCCGGACACGTACCAGTCCTCGTCGTACGTATGCACGAACTGGGTCTGCTCCACGCGGTGCGCCGCCTGATCGCACCATGCCTGGACCTCGTCGTCGGTGGCGTCCTCGTCCAGCCCCGCCATGTCGCACACGTCGGTCAGCATCTGCACCAGCCAGACCAGCCGCAGCTGCGGCGCGTTGCCCCACTCGCCCGCCTCCAGGCCCCCACCGACCTCGAAGGGGATGCGCGCTGCGAAGGCGACGTTGCGCGCGCCCAACTCGTCCTGCACCACGCTCACCGGTGCGTAGGCCAGCAGATTGCCGTCGTCGTCCATCTCCCGCACGGACACGCCGTAGATCCCCATAGGATCAGGATCGATCATACGGTCGTCGTAGGGCCCGTTGACCACGTTGCCGATGGTCTGGCAGGCCCACACGTCCTCGCTCTCCGTGAACATCAGGTGGTGCCCGCCGTCGGCCAGCTCGGTCATCCTCCCATCGATGGTGCAGGCGTCATTCCCTCCAAACGTGCCGCAGTCGTACTTGGTCGGGTCCGTCGACGGCGACGTGGGACACGGGCCTTCAAAGACGCCGACGTAGTACGCGCCGTCATCCTCCAACGTCCAGTTGAGGGCGGTCTCGTCGGGCTTGCCGGCTGGCTGCTCCATCCTGACCGTGGCCGAGATGTCCCCCCGCACCTCCACCGTCGTCCGCGGACGGGTCAGCTTGAAGGGCACCTGACGCCCCGTGAGCCGCATCTCCACCATGGGCACCAGGCGGACCTCACCGTTTTGGGCCGAGGGATCCCGCCCGAGCTGCTCCGTCGTGAGATGGGTGCCGAAGGTGTTGTCCAGGACACGCTGGATCTGCCCGTCGTTGTCGCCCGTCGGCCAGTCGAGCACGTTGAGGGCGTAGGCCAGATGATCCGGATCCTGCGGGCGGACCTGAAGATCGAGCAGGACCGGTTCTCCCGCCTGCAGGTCTTCCAGCGTCAGCGCGAGAGGTTTGTTTCGACCGAAGGTGGACTGCACGCTGCCCACGGCGCTGAAGGGCGAGAGGTCGACCTTGTCCGGGACGCCGTCGTTGTCGTTGTCCGTGTCGAAGGCATCGGGCACCCGGGGGAGATCGGCGGCGTCCTCCAGATCAGCGTCCGTGTTCTGGCAGACGCCGACCGGGGAGAGGACGTCTGTGCCGGTCCGGACGAGCTGAGGGCACTCCATGCCGTCCGTCAAGCCGTCGCCGTTCGTGTCCGGGCTGAGCGGGTCCAGGTAGTACATCGTCCCATCGAGGGCCTGGAAGCCGCGCACCTCGGCGTCGTCGGTGATGCCATCGCCGTCGGTGTCGTCGTTGTTAGGGTCGGTGCCGAGCCGTTTCTCGGCCAGGTTCGAGAGGCCGTCGCCGTCGTCGTCCCCGGCGGGGTCGAACGTCTCGTCATCGTCGTCCGCTGCGACCAGAAGGTGCCGGGACGCCGGCGACGGGGCGTGCGAGGTGCCGGTAGCGGGTTGTCTGTCGGGTATGGACACCCGACCTGCGGTTTCCTCCAGGGGATCCTGATGCGGATCCCAGTCGGTGGTCAAGAACGACTCACGCTGCTGGCGTGCGACCTCCATCTCATCGTCCCGCTTCTCCTGCTCCGCCCGCTTCTCCGCCAGGCCCTGGGAGAAGGCGTGGACGTGGTGGCCCTGGAGCACGGGCCCCAGCACCATGGCCACGATCATGGCCAGGGCGACGACCGTGTATACGTAGCGCGACCGCCGATAGAAGACCACGGATGCCAGCAGGCCGAGGGAGGCCGCCGCCAGCAGCGCTCGCTGCCCCAGCCACCCCCAGCTCGCCCGGTTCTGCGGCAGCCGCAGGGTGGTCGTCAGCCACGCGCCCGGGTGCTCCGCGAAGGCAATGGACGTCGCCAGCTCAGGCGACACAAACCGAGAGAAGTCGGTGGTGATGTGGGCCTCAATGCGCTGGCCGTCGCGCCGGGGCGGGTAGACCAGGTGGACCGTCAGGCGCCGCGGCAGGCCGCGGTCGTCGATCGATAGGGTGCCCTCGCCCGTGACCGCTTGGAACTCTCGGGGCGACTCCAGGCTCAGGCCCATGGGCAGCTCGCCGCGCTGGCGGTAGTAGGCCTCCAACTGGTCCCGCAGGTAGTCGGCGAAGTCTGGGCCATCGACGTCGAAAACGTAGTGCGTGACGCGTAATGCGTGATCCGGGTCTTCGTCGCGTCCACCAGTATCGCCGAATCGCTCCCGCGGTACCTCACGGATGTTGGTGGCGCCCGCCAGGTAGCCCATCAGATCCTGCCCCGGGGCAAAGGCGCCGGAGAAGTCGTCGATCTCCTGCCAGGGGCCCTGGCCCTGACGGCCGTGTGCCTGGTCGCCCTCGATGCGGATCTCGATGCCGTCCGCCGGGTTGAGGATGGAGCCGCCGTGCTGCCACAGGGTCATGTGCAGGCTACGCTGGGAACCGCTGGCGCTGGCCCAGCTGACCGGCGTCAGCTCGGGGGGCAGGTGCGCTTCACCAGTGAGGTAGAGCTCGTCACGCCGGCTGGAGCGCCCCACGTTGACCAGGGCCGGCGCCGGGTAGGTGGTCTGGGCGATCTGGGTGGCGAAGTGGTAGCCCCCCGCCGCGTGGGCGTTGCGCCAAGCCTGTTGGACCGCTCTCGCCGGGGGCGGCACTTCCGCGCTGACGAGCGGTGGGGGCACGACGAGACAGAGTAGAAAACCAAGCACAACAACCAAAGAACTGTGCGTCGGAACCCGTCGGAGGCGGATCATAGGGACCCTCCCTTGGACTCGTCAGTCTCAACAACGAAACCCGTCTTCTGCTCCAGGAAAGCCAGAAGGGCCTTCAGATCGGGGAAGCCGTGCCGTTCGCCGGTGTGGGGGCTTTCCAGCGACGCGCGCCAGATCACCCCCCTCTCGTCGTCAATCTCCCAGAGGCGCAACAAGTAAGCCAGATACCGTCTATGCTCTTCCACGGCCACAACACCCCCTCTTCCAGCCGGAACTCACCGGGAACAGGCGTCCCAGACATACAGTATCATGCTAACGTGGGGAAAACGTGGGTTGGCAGTTGGCAAGTCTTAAAGAGTGGAGTAGAATGGGGTTGGCTTTCCGACGAGTTGGCTCAAGTCTCCCCAGAGGGCACCATGCTGAGGCTTTCCCTATCTCTTCTCGGCCCCTTCCAGGTCTTCCTGGATGGACGTCCGCTAACGAGCTTCGAATCCAGCAAGGTCCGTGCCTTACTTGCCTTCCTAGCGGTTGAGGGCGGACGGCCGCATCCTCGTGACGTCTTGGCTGGCATGCTCTGGCCGGAGCGCACAAACTCCGACGCCCTCGCCAATCTCCGCTACGCGTTGTATGATCTCCGGAACGTAATTGCCGACCGTGAGGCTGTCCCTGGCTTCCTGCTCATCAACCGTTCATCCATCCAGCTGAACCCCCAGAGTGACTACTACCTCGACGTCGCCCACTTCAAGCGTCTAACGGAGGATTTGGCTCACCCTCATCCGGATAATGGCGCGGAGAATAGGGATGAGCACTGTCGACGGCTCTGCTCTGCCGTCGATTTGTGGCAGGGGCCTTTCCTGGAGGGATTCTCTGTGAGCGGTAGTCCGCGATTCGAAGAATGGTCTCTTCTGAGACGCGAGAACCTGTGCCACCGCATGGGCAGGGCGCTTCAGAACCTCGTCGCCGCGCACGAGGAGCGTCGGGAGTTTGATCAAGCCATCAGATGGGCCCGAAGACAGATCGAGCTGGAGCCGTGGGACGAGAGGACCCATCGAAAGCTCATACGTCTCTTGATGCGGACCGGTCAACGGGGAGCTGCCATGCGCCAGTATGAGACCTGCCGCCGCACACTCCGCCAATCCTTTGGAATAGAGCCAACCGAGCGCACCAGGATGCTCTTCGAGCGGATCAGAAACTAGCTGCTCGGGGGGCTCCACCGGCTGCACTTGGCGAAGCGCCCTCCCCAACCCTCCTCGTCCGCACTGCTGTACTATGGCGCCTGCCACCCGGTCTCCCGGGGTCTTGGGGAGAACCAGAACAGCCACCCGGAGCCTCCGTCCCTGTTGAAACCGAGGTCCCGCGCCCCGCACTGCTTCAGAACTGTACCCCTGGAGCCCTGCCCCGGCCAGGAGCACCGTGACCCATCAGTGAGCTAGGGTCCGGCAAGGACTTCAACCTCAGCCCACGTCGGTAGTCCGACGCGCGCACCCGGGCGTCGGATCGTGAGCGCAGCCACGGCTCCACCCACTCGCGCACAATCTTCCGGGTCCAGACCGCGCAGCCGCCCGGAGACGAAGCCAGCAGCAAAGGCGTCTCCGGCACCCGTTGTGTCCCGCACCTTCGGCGCCGGCATCGCCGGGACCCGATGACGCTCCTTTCCACGCGCCACCAGCGCTCCCTCGCGCCCCAACGTCGTGACCACCATCGCAGCGCCTATGTCAAGGAGGCATGCGATGCCCGCTTCGAGGTCTGGAGATCCTGTCAGAGCTGAGGCCTCTTCCTCATTCAAGAAGAGAGTATCCGTCCGGCGCAGCACTGGCTCAAGCTCCGAGAGCTCCAGACAATGACAGAGCCCGCCCGGAGCGTAGAAAATCGCAGCACTTCCGAGGTTCGCCGCCAGGGCTACCCGCCGGGCCAGGCCGGTATGCGTGGGGCCGATGAAAGCACATGCGGCCCTGGCAATAGCGTCCAGGTGGAAGGCCTCCGGCTGGAGCCCGGCTGTGGTGCGCGGAAACCCCAGAATCATCCGCTGTCCCCCGTCGTCGACCATCACGAGGCAGCGTGGGGTCTCGTAGCCGGTCACGCGGAGGAACTGGTCGGTGTCGACGCCGTCGCGCTTGAAGGCGCGTGACAAGAATCGCCCATCTTCGTCGTCCCCTACCTGGCCGAAGAAACGGACCTGGTGGCCCAGGCGTGAGAGCGCGGCTGCCACGTTCCCGGCGCTGCCGCCCGCAAACCTGCCGCAGGACCTCGCCAGGGCAAACCCTCCGCTTCGGGGCAGTGCGTCCACCTGGGCCACCAGGTCCACCGCAGCTTCGCCAATGACCGCCACACGTCCATTCGAAACAGACTCACGTGCAGCGGGTGTCATCGGCGGCCCACAGCTCGCCCATGCACCGGAAACAGACGCTGAACCATCACCCCAGTTGGTGACCCGGATCCCGCGCGCCGGTCAATCCAGTGTCTCGTAGGCCTCCGACCCGAACCTGGAGACCGCACCGGTCCGCCGAAGCGCCTGAGTGATCAACCATCCCGGCAAACCACCCAGGAGGACCCCGCTGAGGAAAGCCGTGATCCCACCGACGATGATTGTCTGGGTGCTTTGGAGCCCGAAGAGGAAGATGTAGATCTCGTCAACGATGACACAGCCAATGCCTGCGCCCAGGAGGACACCGGGCAGCTTGGGTTTCCATCCGAAGAGCCCCATGCCGAGGTCGACACCCACGCCCTCAGCCCCGGCATAGACAATGGCCAGGGCGCCGAAGGCGTTTCCAAAGAGCATCTCGACGAAGCCCTGCACCAGGGTATAGAGTGTGACGGCCCCCGGCTTGGCGATCAGCAAGCCCACGATGACAGGCCAGATCAAGTATACGCCCGAGGCACCGATCCAGCCCACCGGGCCCAGAAAGGCAAAGAGGGGGGTCGTCAGGTTCATCAGGGCGGCCCAGACGTGGGCACTGAAGAGCGCCCCCACGACGCTGACCGCCGCCATCGTCAACAGGTCCATCGTCGAGAGGTAGCGCTTGGCAGTCCCTTTCTCGGTGGATCCTTCCGCGTCCGTCCTTGTCTCACGCATGCTGCAGCTCCTTTCGAATGCTTGTTGTCGCCTGTGAGGCGAGACCGGGCCGATCTCGCCCACCCGGGAGTTGGGCGCTCACCGACTGTCGGCCGTTCCAGGCCGCCGCGGCCACGCCCAGGCCTGTTGTTCTGCATCCGTCCCTACCGGACGATTTGCACACCGTTGCCGAGCATCACGAAATAGTAGAAGGCGGCCGCTGCCGCAGGCACGTGGGCGAGAACAAAGGCCTTCGCGTCGTGGGATACCTCGGCCTTCCGCACAACGGTCCTTCGACCATAGGCACCAAAGGCTCGGCTGTCCATAGCAATGGACGTAGCCTGGGCGCGCCGGATGCCGCTGACCAAGAGGGGAACGAGCAAACTCCGATACAACTTCAGCTTCGTCACCACCCCTCTTCCTTCCTCGCCGACACCGCGGATCTGATGGGCCTGCTTGATCGTCCTTACCTCGCTGTCATACAAGGGGATGAATCGAAGCGCAGCATAAGCGACGTAGCCGATCCTGTACGGGAGACCGGCGACCTGGATAAGACTGTCGACGAGTCGAGATGGGTCGGTTGTGAGGGTGAAGAGGAGAGAGACGCTGGCAATAGCGATGACGCGCGCCAGCGTAGCTGCGCCGTCATAGACGCCCTCTCGTGTCACGTTGATGGGCCCCCACGAGTACCAGACGTGGACAGCCTCGTAGCCTGCCCATGCGGAGTAGAGCGATTTCCATAGCGCCACGAAGAGCCCCATGCCGAGGAAGACCGTGATGGAGCGTGCGTATCGGCGCAGCGGAATCTGTGCGACGGCCAGCGTGAGGGCCAAGACATAGAGGAAGAGGCCCAGGGCATACACCAGGTCGAAACTGAGGATCACCATGCCGACGACGACGAGGTTCCACAACAATTTCCACGTCGGATCCATCCGATGAAAGAAAGACGTCCCCTCAACGTAGCCGAAACGAGCCATCAGCGCACCTCCATAGCTCCCACAAAGGCCTCGACGGTAAGGAATTCCCCGACCGGAATGCCCGTGCTGCGCCGGAGTCTCTGAGCCAGTTCATACACCTCGGGCAAGACGAGGCTGCCCAATCTGATGATCGATGGGTCACGACAGAGTTCGATGGCCGGGCCGTGGAAGATCAGCTCTCCCTCATCCATCACGGCTACTTTGTCGCAGTAGCGGGCGACCAGATCCATGTCGTGGGTGATCAACACGATGGTGGTGCCCTTACGATTAGCATCCATCATCACGTGCATAATGTTGTCCATGCTGTCCCGGTCCTGTCCCGTGGTCGGTTCGTCGAGTATGAGAACCTCCGTGTCCAGTATGAGCATAGTCGCGACGCTCAGCCGACGCTTCTCACCCATACTGAGAGCGAGGGGATGCTTGTCGGCCACACCTTCCAGGCCCATGATTCGGAGAGTCTCGGTAACCCGTTCAGCAATCTCCTCGGACGGCCACTTCTGGGCTCGAAGTCCGAAGGCAACCTCGTCCCAAACCGTGTCCTCCACGAACTGATGCTCAGGGTACTGGAAGACATAGCCAATTCTGCTGGACAGCTGTCGCACCGACGCCTGGGCCAGATCGAGGCCGCATACCTGGCCTCCCCCCGACGTCGGCTTATTGAGGCCCACCAGAAGGGATGAGAGCGTGGTCTTCCCCGAACCGTTCTCACCCAGGATGGCTACAACATCGCCCCGGTCGATGCGAAGCGACACGTCCTTCAAGGCCTCTGTACCATTCGGGTAGGTGAAACCAAGATCGTGGACCTCGACGACCGGTTCTTGGCGCTGAGCGGGCCGGGGGAGCGAGGACCCCGCCCTCCGCACTCGGATCCGCTCGCTCCGGGAACCCAGGGCCTGGGCGGCCTCGGGGCCGTCCAGTGGGAACGGATCGAATCGGAGACCTTTCTCCTCCATCCTGAGCCCAACCTCACAGGCCTGTGGAATCCGAAGCCCCAGGATGTCCATCACGAATCGGCCCCTGTCCCGCATGAAGCTGCGGGGCTGCTCATCGCCGACGATCCGGCCATCCTCCATCACGACCAGCCGGTCCGCACGCCCCATCACCCGATCGACATTGTGCTCAATCAGGATGACCGTCGTTCCCGTCTCCCGATTGATCGTCTCGATGAGGTCGAACGTGTTCGCTGCCGCCATCGGGTCGAGGTTGGCGCTGGGCTCGTCAAGCACGAGCACGTCGGGCTCCATCGCCAGGACCGAGGCGATAGCAACCCGCTGCTTCTGCCCTCCGGAGAGCTCGTAGATGAGCTTGCGTCGAAGCTCCCACTGCCCCACATCGCTGAGGGCCTGGTTCACCCGGCGCTCCACCTCCGCTGGCTCAAGCAAGAGATTACTGGGCCCGAAGCCGACCTCTTCCTCGACATAGAGGTTGCACAGCTGGGACTCCGGGTCCTGAAAGACGATTCCAACCCTTGAGGAGAGCTCGTGGACGCTGCTGCCGCGTGTGTCGATCCCATCTATGGTCACCCGTCCTTTGATTCGGCCACCTAAGACCAACGGGATGATGCCGTTCAGAGAGAGCGCAAGGGTACTCTTACCACAACCACTCGGCCCGATAAGGAGAAGGAACTCGCCCGGGTAGACCTCCAAATCGACATCGCGGAGGACGGGTTGTTCCTGGCCCTGGTAGTAGTAGGTGAGGCCGGACACCTTCACGATGGGATCGATCATCTTCCTGGGCTCCAAGGTCTCGTCACCATGCCATCCGACAGGGAGCGTCGAACAAGTGCGGGTCAGCACGAGTCGCGCATCACCAGTCGCACCGGCAAGACGTGCTCGTCCACCGGGCGGTCTCCGTCCTTGATCCGCTCGACCAGCAGCTCGACCGCAAGTGTGCCTAGCTCGTGCTTCGGCAGGGCTACGGTCGTCAGGCTGGGATTCGTGAAAGCAGCCATAGCAATGTCGTCGCAACCGATGATCGCGACATCTTGCGGCACGTTCAATCTCCGCTTGCTTGCCGCGCATATGGCCCCCATCGCCATCAAGTCGTTACACGCAAACACAGCGGAGGGTGGCTCCGACAGATCAAGCAGCCTGTTCATTGCCTCGAAGCCTCCGCGATTGCCGAAGTCGTCGCGCACGATCAGTCTGTCGGGAACGGAAACGCCCAGTTCTTCCATGGCCTGCCGGTATCCCTCCAGCCGCGGGACGCTTATGGTTACCTCTTCCGGACCAGCGATACAGGCCACTCGACGATGTCCTTGACTGAGCAGCTGTCTGGTTGCCTGAAAGCCAGCCCTCTCGTTGTCGGCGATCACGGTGTCGATAGGTACGTCCGGGAACCGCCGATTGCAGCTCACCGCCGGGGTCCCTCGCTCGATCAGCTCCCCAATGTGCTCCGAGTCGGGGCCGGCACCCAAGACGACGATACCGTCGACCTGCCTGGTCCTCGCCAGATCGAGGCAAGCAAGCTCCTTGTCGCAGTCCTGGTGGGAGGAACAGAAGACGACGTTATAACCCAACCTGAATCCTGCGTCTTCAATCCCACGCGCCACCTCGGCCAGAAATGGGTAAGCTATGTCCGGCACGATAACGCCGATCTGCCCGCTCTCTCTCCGACGGAGGCTCCTGGCGATGGCGTTGGGCCGATAGTCCAGCTCCTCCATCGCCTGGTAGACTCGCTGACGGAGTTCTCGGCTGACAAACCGGGTCTCGTTGATCACGTGCGAGACGGTTGTCGTCGAGACTCCTGCACACTTTGCTACGTCTTCCTGGGTTACCATGGTTTCTTAGCTGCAATCGATTGCGCAAACGTTTGCTTGAATTATACATCAACTAAACCGGACGCACAAGCAAAGGTTGGATGATCTTGGTGCGGTTAGGATCGGACTGAAAGCGATGCGGCGAGGCGCAGCAGGCTCTCGCGAAGAATCGTCATGTGCGAGATAGACCGTTCCCGGGCAAGTCGGACGATCGAGTATCCATCTACTTCCAATATCAGATCACCCGAGTAGCCAGCTCTGTAGAGCTCCTCAAGGCGATTATCATAGGGAGCGTTGCCAAAGAGTAGCGGATAGTGATCCTCCCCCGTCGGCGACAAGTCATGGACGTGAACGTGCGTAACCCGCTCCACGAAGCGCGGTGGGGCAACGAGGGACCCGTTGAGGGCGTCGTGGCCCAGATCCCAGCAGATGCCTACCCGGGGGTTACGACAATGGGCGACGACATCGAGCAACTCGGACTTTCGATCCCCAATCTTAACCACGCCCGGCTCCAGTACTCGGAGCTCCAGGGTAGGGCTGATTCCAGGCCATCGTTCCCCCAGCCAGTCGATGAAACGCCGGGTCGCCTTCTTCATCGTCCTCCGGCCGCCTCGTGCCTTGGCACCGTGGACGACGAGGGTTGTGGGTCCGTCCTCGCACGCGATTGCTGCTGCATAGCCTATCACTGGCTCAAAAAGCCGTTGGATGTCCTCTCGTTCGGGGCCCAAGAAACGCGCCACGTTGTAGCGTCCGCCGTAGGGCGCGTGGAAGCTGACGGCAAACTGTAGCCGGCGGCAGGCGCTGATTAGGCGGTCCATCTCCTCCCGGTTGGAGACCAAGAGGTCCATGGGGAACTCGAGAACCCGCAAGCCGACCTCGCGAAGCGGAAAGAGGAACGTCTCGGGAGACCCTCCCTCAACCCATTTTGGGTGCATATTGAGGCCCAACCGCGGTCCGCTGATGTCGCGTCTCTGATTCATCCGCTTCGCACCGGCACGATGTATCCTCGCCCGGCTAGCTCCGTCGAGCCGATCACGAGGCGTCGTGGCTGACCGTCGACGCTCTCCAGCTTCCCCTTCGCCTCGACGACGGTCCCCACGTCAGCGATGTCTCGGTACAATCCCTCGTAGGAGACAATCTCTTGCACCGCGGCAGCCGCAGACTCACCATCGAGCACGTGCACATCCCCCACGCGGTAGATCGCCGGCATGTAGAGCGCCTCGCCAACGTCCTCAAGTGTTGCGCGAACCCGCGCGGAGCCCTCCCCGTGGTAGACGTGATCACCATACTGCTCGGTGATTTCGTCGTCCAATCTTATGGGGTGAACGGAGAAGTACCTGCCCTCATAGGTGCCGTAGTTCCAGCGCCGGGCCGCAATGTGCTCAGCCTGTTCCACGGTCAGGGGAAACCGCCTGGCGATGCCCTTCGTCCATTTGGCAACGTAGGCGTCATCCAAGGGGCGAGCGGATCGAATCGCTCGTTCTCGCAAGGCCGTACGTAGCCGTTGAGCATTGGTCAGGCCGTAGACTGTCAGGTCGATGTCCGAAAACCGGGGGTTGTGAAGGCCAATGAGAACCGAGCCCGTGATTCCAAGCTTGGCTCGATCTATGTCTGCGACACGCATCACATCTCTCGCCAGGGCCCGCACCTCTTCCTCGAGCGGATCCTGCGGCGCTTCGAGTATCTGCTGCATCCGCATCTCCGGGGCGTAGTACCTGACCACACGCTCCTCCGGCACCATGGAGAACCTAAGGTCTTGGACTGGGCAGTCATGCACGTAGGCCGGGTAGTGCCCCTCCAGGAAGCGGATGGTCTTGGCCACGTTCCGAACGTGATAGTACGGCAGCTCGCGCCGGTAGGCCGTCACATCGTCCTCCCACTTCCCCTCAGACGCGGGCGAGTACTTGAGATAGGCCGTGTAACGATCGGGTGGATGGAGGTAGCCTGTGACACAGAAGAACATGCCCTCCCGCGTGCGCAGGAAGTCACGGTCCTTGGGTAGCCGCTCGGCATACTTTTTCATATGCACTCTGTCCCAATCGATCATCTTTGCACAGGCTCAGGGGCTATCGAATCCACGATGAGCGCAGCCATCAGCGAACAGGCCAGGCCCACGAAGAGCGGATCGACAGGCATCGGATGCCAGATCTTCCATATCACAGAAGAGACGACCCCAGTCCACAGACTGGACAAAGCTGCTATGCGGCTCAGATGCCTCTTCGTGAGCGCCGCCAGGGTGGGCACAACCATGCCGGCGGTCCACATACTGAGCGTGAAGAGAAGAGCAGGAACAATCTCGCGAAACCAGAGTGCCAGTCCCAGGCTGCTCAAGCTCAGGAGCACTACGAAGAGACGCGACATAGCCAGGAGATTCCTCTCTCGCAGTGACGGCCGCAGATGTTGAATCACATCGTACGCGAGACTCGAAGCTCCTGACTGGAGGAAGGAGTTGACAGTGCTCAGAATAGCCGCCAGCCCCCCCACAATGAACAGAAGGCGGAGAACAGCCGGCAGCCTGGCACCCAGCATGACCAGCGCCAGGTCAGGGTCCTCGAGGCCAGGTAAGACGTTCACGGCTGCAAATCCCGCCAGGAGCACCACGGCGTCGATGAGGACCCAGATGCCAATGGACATCAGGAGCGACCGCCGGGCGGCGACCTCGGATTCCGCAGCGAAGAATCTCTGGTAAAGGGGCGCTGACGTGATAGGCAAGAAGAAGAGCGAGACGAGGAAGACCCCCATCTCCTGAGGGCTCAGGGCCCAGAAGGGATCCCCATACCCCGAAGGAAGCTCGGCGGGGAGTCCGCCGACTACAACGGGAAGCAGCAATGCCAGCATGAGGCCCATCAGAACAAACTGCACCACGTCGGTGCTCACGTCAGCCTTCATGCCGCCGATGACCACCGGCACGGCGACCACGAAAGTCGTGATGACCATAGCGACCGGAGTCGACACCGCGGTGAAGGTGGAGAGTATCTTCCCTCCCGCGATGATTTCCTCGGGGACCAGACAGAGGGAGACCAGTAGCAGGCCAGCACTGACCGCAAACCGGTCTCCGTAGAACCCGCCAAGGAAGTCCGGAAGTGTGTACGTCGCCGAACGCGCAACGCGACCCAACAGGATGGCCGCGACGATGCTCCCAAGATAGAACGGCACGATGAACCAGAGAGCACTCAGCCCCATCTGATAGACAAGGCTGACACCTCCGAAAATGGCCGAGGCGCCGTAGAACGTCGAGACCACAGTCGGGATCATCGTCCTCTGGCGAAGAGTGTCTCCGAGGACGAAGTCCTCCAAGGTCGTCGCCCGTGAGCGTACGCCGAGGACGACGGCCAGGGCCGCGTAGGCGATCAGGGCAGCTTGCCACATGCGGATGGCCTCCTCTAGTCTGTCACCCCACCCGGACTCGATACGGCTTCGCCGGTACCGCCGAAGGCTTTCTTGGCCGCCGTCTGGGCCTCCTGATAGACGAGCTTGAGGGGGACCCCCAGCTCATCGGCCAAGCGGCGACAGTCCTGAGCCTCGGGGGCCACATTCAGAGCCTCGTCACCCCGGTACGCCACCTTGACCCCAACAGCACCGTACGGCGTGTCCACCTGGCTGTGCTGGCGCATCAGCTTCCAGCGCTCCTTCACGTCGAATCGGACGCCGATGGTGGTGGTCTCGGTTACCAGCACATCTACCACGGCAGGCAGCCGACCATCAGGGACCAGGACACTCAACTGGGCCGCGGGCCGGCTGTGTTTCATGGTGATCGGTGTCACGAAGACATCGAGGGCCCCGGCATCGAACAGCCTCGCCATCACATGCTCGTAGAACTCCGGATTCATATCGTCGATACTCGTCTCAACCACCGTCACGCGGTCCCGTTCGTAGTCGAGGCCCGCCTCCTGCTCGATAGACTCCCCGAGCGAGATGCGCAGAAGATTGGGATGCGGAAGCTCTCGCGTGCCAGCACCGTACCCGATCCGGTCAACGGCCATCGGGGGCGCAGAACCATACCCCTCGGCCAACGTCGTGAGAATCGCTGCACCAGTCGGCGTCACCAACTCCGCATCTACGTCGCGCCCGTAGGTGGGCACCCCTCTCAGCAGCTCTGCCGTGGCCGGCGCAGGCACGGGGATCACGCCGTGGGCACATAGGACCGTCCCACGACCCACACGGACCGGCGATGCGTAGATGCGCTCGACGCCCAACCTATCAAACCCGATGACGGCACCGACCACATCGACGATGGCATCCAGCGCCCCCACCTCGTGAAAGTGGACGTGGTCCACCGGCGCGTCGTGTACCTTCGCCTCCGCCTCCGCCAGCCGGCGGAAAATGGCAACGCTCCGTTTCTGGATCCGAGCGGGCAGCGAGCTGCCCGTGATGATCTCTTCAATCTGGTGCAGGTGCCTCTCGGGCCCGTGGTGCT
Organism: uncultured Anaerolineales bacterium; assembly: GCA_964542755.1. Classification (GTDB taxonomy): domain Bacteria; phylum Chloroflexota; class Anaerolineae; order B4-G1; family B4-G1; genus SKLM01. Next base: position 117,527 of record CAZIWL010000001.1, on the reverse strand, counting down.
CTATCTCGACGGTGACGTGAGTACCTCTCAGGCCGCGCTTCAGGACCGGCTCCGAACGGACCGTGTAGCCGGCCACGTCAAGCTGGGCCAAACCTTCCAGGAGATCCTCCAGATCGAGGCCGGCGTCGAGGAGTGCCCCCAGGACCATATTGCCGCTGATGCCTGAGAAACAGTCAAGGTAAGCAATGCTCATCGTTATCCTCGTGTCCTATTGGTTGATCAAGTGTGCCATATACCCTGCCCCGAAACCGTTGTCGATATTGACGACCGCAACGCCCGGGGCACAACTGTTGAGCATGGTGAGGAGAGCGGACAGCCCGTTGAAGCTGGCTCCGTACCCGATACTGGTGGGGACAGCCACCACCGGACGGTCGACCAGGCCGGCAACGACGCTTGCCAGGGCGCCCTCCATACCGGCGGCCACCACCAGGACATTGGCGTCAAAGAGTTGGTCTCGGCTGCCGAACAGACGGTGGATCCCCGCCACACCGACGTCGTAGAGACGGTCCACTGAGCTGCCGAGGGTCTCAGCCGTAACGGCTGCTTCATCGGCCACCGGGATATCCGCCGTGCCCGCGCTGACGACCAGCACCGTGCCCCGGCCTTCCGCGGGAGCGGCGTCCCCGATCACAACCATGCGGGCAGCAGCGTGGTAGACCGCATCGCTGAAGGCCCCATCCAAGGCTGCCGCCACCTCCTCACTGGCGCGAGCAGCCAGTACGCGATCCTCGCGGGCGCGAATGCGCTCGGCTATGTTGACAACTTGCTCGGCTGTCTTGCCGGGGCAGAAAATGACCTCAGGAAAACCCTTGCGTAGCGCTCGATGGCTATCCAAGCGCGCGAACTCCAGGTCCTCATAGGGAAAGCCCTTCAAGCGGACCAGTGCCTCATCGACACTGATCTGACCTTCATCCAGCCCGACCAATAACTCTCGTAACCAGCGTGGTTCCATTACCCTCTCCACCTCACCTTGACTGCTTCCCATCCTTGACGGATACTCATGCCGACGGCTGACGCATCCTTGCGCAGCGACCCGATCCAACTTTCACACCGGGTCCGCCCTTACTGGATTGCGGCACGCCGTCTGGGCCCTCTTACCGCTTGCGCCACGCGAACGTACCGTCCGCCATCGTACGACGCAGTTGCCCCCGTTCGTGAGGGCATCTTCGCTATCGAGCTTGAGCCTCCATCGCCGGCGCGACCAGGTAGTCACCCCGACGCCCACCGATGACCAGGCGATGGTGCGGTCGTCTTTGATCCAGAGGCCTGACACGTTCGAGCCGTCCCCGCGCTTCGATGATCTCCCCACGAACGGCCTGGTCGCTGAAACGGCCCCGGAACGAGATCACGGATCTAAGATCTCCAATCGATGCCCCGGCCAGGATACTGACGTTCTCCACCCCATAGCGGCAAGGTGTGAAGATGGCAAGGTCATCGTCGCTCACCTGAGCTTCGATTGTAGCGGTGCCGACGCTTTCGTACCGCTCATCACCGTACGAGCCAGCGACCTCGGCAGGATCCCTTACGAAACGCAAGAACAGCTCGCGATCCGAGAATCGCAGTTCGTTGACTTTGCGCTGCTGCATTTTCTCGAAGGACTCAAAGGACAGAGGTGTGTCCACCTGATGCACCGCGTGCAGAGCCCTTAACTCCCGGGCATTGGGCCGTCGAATTGACTCCGACCCCACACTCAGCAGTCGGCTGAGGGACCCGTGAACCTCTCGACTGGCCCTCTCTCCGTAGACGACGAGATCGATGTCTGACTCGGGCCGGTGCAGGCCGAGCATCACCGAGCCAGAGATGCCAAGGTCCAGGGGCGGCACATCAGCGTTCGCTTGCAGGAGTTCATCTAGCTCCAGCACCATCTCTTCGCTCGGATCGTGAGGACCCTGCTCCCTCAATGAAGCCAAATGCTTGCGAGGATCAAACACGCGGGTTACGTGTGCGTGGGGGACGCCCTGCAACTGCAGGCCCAGGATCGGATCGTGGTACGCGTAGTCGGGATACTCCGCCTTGAGAAGAGCCTCTTGCTCATCGAAATGATAGAGACGTCGATATCGCTTTCCATCCCGCCGGCGCCGCCCGGCAGGGTCCGGGGCATAGCGGATGTAGGCAATCAGGCGTTCCGGCGGATGGAGGAGCCCCTTGACGGTGAAGATCAAACCGTCCTTCGTCTCGACGGCGAAGCCTTCAATGACGCGTTTGTGACCTATCTGGATGCCGCAGCTGGGACCACCCTCTGACCGTGGAGCTTCTGAGCAAGCGCCTACCATCGGCGGACCACCTTCGGGATGGACTGCGGCCCCTGCTCGGCCAGAAAGATGAAGAGTGACGCCGTGGTGAGATCCGCGGTGGTTCCCGGATTGAGTCGATGGCCCTCGCCGCGCAGGTCGCCATCAAGATGCGCCAGCGCCTTCTTCCCCTCTTCGGAGAGAGCGCCGCCCTTGTCCAGTACGTCGCGCGCCCGTGCCGAGACCTCCTCGGCCGTCTCCCACCCCTCCTTCCGCACAATCAGGGTGTCGGGCACACGGGCCAGAATCGTAAGGGCCGTCTGCACAATAGCGTCGGACAGGGCATGACCCTCCCCCCAGAGTTGGTCGAGACATGGGTACCCGGTTCCGAACGTAATCTGGAATCGGGTGGCATACTCGCGCGCGACAGAGTCACGACCCCGCGCCTCGACCATAGCCTCCAGAAGCGTCCCGCCGGCGTCGAGGTCGTTCACATCCATGGTGTCTGCCCGTCCCAGCCCGCCCGGCGAGGCCTTCCGAATCGCCGCAAAGGCCTGTCGTCGGTCCTCGGCGGTCAGATTCCCCAACACGTCTCCAACTGCGCTGCGCAGGCGTCCGGGGTGAGCGGTACCAGCGGCCTTGGCCAGAGGCGCCAGAAGCAACACGATGCCAAGATTCGTGTTCGCGGTAACGAATCGGCGGGTGTCGTCCACCGCTCGTCGAATGGTGCGCCCCAAGCCTGATCTGGGAGCTTCGCGCATGGCCGGGCCGATAGCCAGGGCACTGGCCATGAAGTCGAGAGCCGTCATGTCGGAGAACCCCGTCGTCGGGGTCACATTCCCTGGCTTGTTCGCGCTCACCTCGAGGACACAGGCGAGTTGGGCTGCCCACGCAATCACGTCAGGATCAAGCGGCTTCATCGGGCTCCCGCAGTGCGTAGGCGATCAGCTGGTCCGCAACGTCGATGCCAGTGGCTCTCTGGAGCCCCTTCCATCCCGGAATGCCGTTTACCTCGATGACCGTGTAGCCCCCATCTGCCGTTTGGAGCAGATCGACGCCGGCGTACTGGGCATCAACGGCACGAGCGGCCCGCCGTCCCAGATCCTCCAGCTCTAAGTCCAGAGGGAGTGCCACTGCCTGGGCACCCTGAGCAACGTTGGTTTTCCACGAATCGCCTCGCCGTACCATCGCCGCAACCGCCTCGTCTCCGATGACGAAGACGCGAATGTCCTTCTGATCGTGCGGCAGGAAGGTCTGGAGGTAGTAGACGTAGCGGCCCAGATCCAGCGCCCGGAAGACACGTTGCGCCACGTCCGAATCCGACACGCGGACCATACCCCGTCCCTCGGACCCGAAAAGCGGCTTGACCACGACGTCCCCGCCGAGCGAGTGAAAAGCCTCCATGGCGACATCGGCATGCTCCACGACTACCGTGCGGGGCGTCGGGATGCCGGCGTCCTCCAGGAGGGTAGAGGTATAGTACTTGTCCACAGTGCGTTCTATCGTCGCCGCCGAGTTGATGACGCGCACCCCGGCGTTTTCAAGGCGGTGGAGGGCGTCGACACGGAAAATGATCTGCTCGAGGGATCCTCCGGGGATCAGCCTCACGAAGATGACGTCGAACGATTCGAGGGCTTCCTCGTCAGCCTCCAACCAGGGACGGTGTGCAATCCGTGCGGTGAGACGCGCGATGTCGAAGAAGGGAGCCTCAAGACCACGGCGTGATAGGGCTCTCCGGAGGGCCACTGTGTGCCAACCTCCGCGATGGCCGACAATGCCGACCCTCAACCGAGAAGAACCCTTCGAACGATGTCCACGTCGACCGACCCTGCATGGAAGGTCCGACCGGTGGTCGCATTGTTGACGGAGACTTCAGCCGGGCTGAAAAGGAGAGGATCGATCTCGTAGAAGGATCCGTGGGAGCTCTTGAGCAGATCGAGGAATGATTTGCCGTAGTCCTTGGATGCGCTGGACGGAAGGAGATCGATGACCTTCTCGATGGCCTCATCATCCGTCCTGGCAGTATACCATGCCTCGCCGCCATAGAGCACGGCATCGTTCGTCCGGCCGATAGCCTCCAGATCATTGGCAGCCACAGGCGGCAGAGGACATCTACCGAATCCGGAGAGAAGTACATTCACATCGAATCCGATCTCCACCATCTTGTGGAGCCCGGTCTCCACTGTGCGCGCCGCCACCTGGACCGAACCAACGAGACTGGCCGTCGGGGCCACCAGAAGATAGAGGTTATCGGCGGAGATGGAACACTTGTCAGCAATGTAGTCGGCCACATCGTCATCTGGCAAGTCCCCGGTCTCAAGAGCCAGGACGCCGACGTCAGCGTCGTCCTGATACGTGATGTGATCAAAGATGGGGTCACTGGCGTGTAAGGCACGCGCCGGACCTGAGCCCATGGCAGCGAAATCGCCAACCTTCACGTCCCATCCTGCGTACTGGGCGCCCAGGCAGGAGATGGGTGGCTGGCCCACGACCACGCGGACGCCCGGTAGCCAGAGACCCTCCAAATCCAGGTCGCAGAAGGTGATTTGAGCCAGACCTCCCATGCAAGCCTCGGCGAAGAGACGCCCCGCCTCCAATGATCCTGGCACCTCAATGCCGCAGTCCAGAACGTTGGATCCATTGGGAAGCCTGTGGACTGTGACACCGAGGGACTCGGCATCCTCCATCATCACCAGCACGTTCTTCAGAGCCCGTTCGTTCACACTGATCATCTCATAGCCTCAATTCTGCTCGGGGACGAGAACCTCGCCTTTCCCGATCGTCGTGACGTCGCCAGAATATCTCCGATACCGCCCCGTGATCAACTCCTCACGTACTGACAGGCCCCAGGCGCGCAAGCGGCGCAAGTAGTAACGTAGGAAGGCAGGACTCTCACAGGTGCAAGAGTAAGTGAACGTAGGCAGTAGACCTTGACGCAAGCCCCCGAAGGCCACCAACGTGCCGCGCTTCATACCCGCCCCGGGGCGCGCTCCCATCGTCCCGAAGACGAAGAGAGACCCGGCAACCATGCGTGCTCCGCCAAAATCCCCCAGGTTCCCCTGCACCACGATGATGCCCCGCCGCATCCTCTCGGCAGCCCTGGAGCCCGCATCCCCATCCACAATGATGACGCCGCCTTTCATGCCCAGTTTCTCGCCGGCGTATGCCCCTCCCAACATCGGCCCGGCATCCCCATGGATCCAGATCGAGCCATCGATCATGTGGGCTCCTGCCCGAGCGCCGACGTTGCCCTGGACGACGATCTGGCCCCCGGTCATCCCGGCGCCCAGGTGCATCCCAACATCTCCGTGCACTGTGATCCGACCATGGCTCATGTTCTGGCCGACGCGCTTCACGTGATCAAGGTCACCCTGGATATGGATATCGTTGGGGTCGCCGAGCTCGACTGAGAAGAGCTCGCCCAAGGGTACCTTGCGTCGCCCATACCAGAGCGGCAGGCGTTCGATCTCCGCAAGCTCGAGACCGACAAAGTGATCGGGAGAGATGGCATCGGCCTCAATGGGGATCGTCGTCGACTCCCGACGCGTGAGTGTCGTCGCCGTCTTGCGCGTCTCGTGACTATCTTCAGTACCTGAAAACAAAGCTGCTCTCCTTGCTGCTCACGACGGCCCGTGCCAGCGCCCCCGGACTAGAGAGGGCGGACGAAACCTGAATCGCGGTCTGCCCGGGGCAACGGGCCCAGAATCGACCGCCCATCTACCAGCGGTTGAGAACGTCGTGTAGATGGAACTGGTAGCGGCCCAAAGTGCCGCCGTAGTTCCCAGCCGTGATGCGACTGACCCCGGGCCGGCACGCGGCCCGGATGCCCACAGCAGTCGCCCGCGCAATGTCCCGCTCGCTCAGTCCGTCGATCACAATCTCCAACACCGAGTTGACGCCCTCCGGGAGGGCAGTTTCCACCTGCCCGCGGAGCACAGGGCAGTAGGGGCTGTTGGTGGAGGCGCGCAGGAACGAGTACTTCGACGTCGTCTTGCTCCCGCTGCGCACGATGCCACCCGGGAAGGGCATCACGACACCAGGGATATCCGCGATAGCCTCCACAGCTGCCTCGGCCGCTTCCAGTGTAACCGCTGGGTTCTCGCCTAGGATGAGGAAGTTGCCGCCCCCGACGCTCTGCTGGATATTGAAGCTCTCGTCGACGACAAACTCACCCTCCATGACGGGGATGCGCCACAGCCGACGCCCCTCGAGGAGCTTGCTGATCTGATACCCGTCTCCAAAGTAGCGCAGGTCGCCGCCGACCTCCACCGTCTTCTGACCATCCTCCAGCCCATCGAAACAGGCTGTTGTCGCGCAGGTCATGATGGACTGACCTACCCGTCCCATCAGCTGCTTCTTCATACCCTTCGGTCCCATCGTGAAGACGAGAAGACTCACTCCGGGCCGACCATCTGGAGTCTCCGCCGCCGGGACCGACCGCTCGATGCCGGCCTCGGCGCCACAGGCGATGACGGACGTGGCGAATCCGGTGGCATTCTCGCCAGCGATCCGCGCCCACTTCTCGTTGGCCGCCGTGACGATGAGTCGAGCCCCCCACATGTCGAAGGCCTCGGCAAAAGTATCTATGATCTCGACGTCGTTCACGTACATCCTACTCCATCTCCAATCCCAGTCTACGGCCTCTTTGCCCATTGAACTCGACGGGCACACCATACACGATGAGTACTATCAGCGCAGAAGCTCGGTCACGCGCGCTCCGCGTTCAGAGGCCCCGCTAATATGGATCGTCAACTGCTTCCCGTCCGACCCCCTCTCCAACTCCTGCTTCAGAGTGCGTGCCGCGTTCTCTCCGCGCACCAGGCCATAGACCGTTGGGCCCCAGGAGCTCTGACCGGCCCCCACAGCCCCCAGTGCGAGGAGATCATCTATGAGTCTACCCGACACCCGATTCGCGTAGCGGCCGCCTTGAACAGGCGAGAAGCTATCCCCGACCAGCCGCTGGATATCCGTCAGGGCAGCCCCGAAGCTTTCAATGTCGTTCTCGACCAGTGCGGGGAGCATACTCATCACCAGGAGACGGGCGATCCGACCGGCGCGCTCCTCAGAGGGTCGAGCCAACTCATCGAAGGCCTGATCCTCGTGCTCACCGCATAGGCCGGGTTCCACCTCCGGCGTGACAACGACGAAGCGCCAATCACGGGGCAAAGCGCGGCGCAGGAGGATGGGCGGAAGCGCCTCTTCGCCCACACGCCTTCCCCCATCCACCATGAAGCCGCCAGCCTCAAAGGAACCGATCCCCACGCGGGAGCGGCGTCCACGACCCATCGCCAGGGCAAGGTTGCTCACCCCGGCTTCGATGCCGCCGAGCCGGGCCAGGGCAGTTCCCACGGCCAGCGCCAACTGCGTGCCCGACCCAAGGCCGACGTGGCGAGGAATCATCTCCACGATTCGTATGTGCGCTTTGACAGGTACTTCACCTCCACAGGACAAGAAAGCCTGGCAGTAGCACTCTGCGAACTCTAGAGCGGCTTCGGCGCCGGGTCCCTCACAGGTCAACTCTGGCGCAGGTGCTGCCTCGAGGACTAGTCGAGGCTTTTCCAGCCCCACACCCAGGCTACCGAAACGGCGCCCAAGGCCCCCGTGCATGTCCAAGAAGCCCATGTGTAGACGGGCTGCAGTCTCAATCCTTATTCTCACCGTACCACCTTGTCACGTAACTCTGCAGATACCGCATAGCCTCGTGTTCTCGTTCCCCGCCAGTCTTGGCTACGACATCATCATACCGCTCGAGGGCCCCTTCAACGTCCTTCCGTGGGTACAGATGGAGTCTAGTAGCGAGGATGGCTGCCTCGATCACGGCGCTCCGCGCTCGACTGAAACCCACGAACTCGCGCTGGTTCCCTCGCCCCACGACACGGCATCTGATGTCTGCCCGCGTGCCCTGGCCTCTCTCATCGATGACCTCCAGCTCTCTCCACGCGCATGCACTGCGGAGCACGGCGCCTCTGACGTGAGAAGCGGGACGCCAGGGAGGCTCGACGTCCTCGAGCGCGGCTTGGGCAAAGAGCAGGACATCGTCGGTGAGATTCGCCACGCCGCACGAGGTGCTGACGAGGTTTCGGTACGTGGTAGTATCGCGAAAGGGCCGCACGGTCACCTCGTCCTCTCCCCACACCACACCCATTGGTGCGAAGTTGGGCTCTCCCGCGTCGCTAAACGTTGCGAACAAGGTCTCGATGATCATTCACCCCAGCCGTCGGAGAGGTAGCCCCACCGTAGGGGCATCTCCTGGGTGTACTTCTTGCCAAGTCGGAGCGCCAGGGCCGCCCGCTCGAGTTCACGGCCGACGTAGAAACCGTGCCCTCCGTCCCGAATCTCCAGTTGGTCGAAGAGTGCCTGCGGATCGGTGCCCTGAACGAATCGGGAGCGGTCGAAAATGCATATGGCGTCCTCGGTCACGAAGATTCGGAGGTTCTTGTCGCGCACCCGCTTCTGCATGACCCGGAGCTCGGGCTCCGTATAGGGCTCATAGGGCGGGTCCTTGACCGTGATCAGGCCATCGTCCACGTGCTTGGGCAGCACGTTGTTCCGGGCGGCGTAATGCATCAGCTTCCGCGCCAGGTCGAACTCGCGGACGGCGCCCCGCGCCCAGCTGATCACCTCGGTCATCAGGACGTAGTCGATACCCAGCTCCTGGACAAAACCAGCCATGACAGCGTTGACGCCCGTGCTGTCGGCGTCGGTCAGCTCCACGAGATTCGCCACCCCCATTAGCATCTCGGCATCCGGGTGGCGTCGACGTGTCTCGTAGAACCGCTGCAAGCACTCGGCAAAGCCGAAATTGATGGGATTGACGATGGGATCGATGATATAGGATACGCCCCAAGCCTCAAGCTGGGCAATATTGCGCTCGAGCGATTCCAAACCCTGGTCGAAATCCGGTATGACGACCACTCGGCAGTCCAGCTCCGGCACCAGATGCATGTTTGTGCTATTCACGCTGAGGAGCATATCAAGCCCGGCCTCATCAGCGCGGCGGATGGTCTCGTGGTGAAAGGTGTCCAGACTGACCGTGAAACCGTGCGCCTTCAGCTGACGGACGACCCCGCCCACACCGGGGAATCCCTCATCCATCCCCACCGGGCAGCCCAGGTCGATGACATCCGCGCCGCTGTCCCGGAAGTACTCGGCCCGGGCCAGGACATCCTCCCACGACATCTGGTAGGCCTCGACGATCTCGGCCAGGATCTGCACATCATATTCGCCGTACCCTGGAAGCACGCGCTCGCCGCCGAAGAAAACGGGAATATCCTTGAGGTCCTTGGGGCCCAGGATCACCGGGACGCCGACCTTCTCCTCGATCACCGCAAGGTCGCCCTGCACCCAGCCGCTGAGCATGACCTTGTCGCACCCACGGGCTCCATCCAGGTGCCGGGCGATCCAGCCGGCGTGCATCAGGGCTGCCACGGAGAGGGGAAGCTCCTCGATCCGATAGTCGAATCCCGGCTCCATTCCCTCCAACGTATCCCGGAGCGCGTCGGCGGCCAGCTTGCCTGTGACGAAGAGGTAATCAGCCACGACGCCTCGGCCGGAAACCGCCGGCCCTCGCATCCGTGCTCACCAGCACACTCGCGACCCCCTGGTTATCTAGCGACACGCGACGACCTCCCCGCGGGGCACATAGTCAGGTGACACCGGGTAGTTATCGAACTGGATGGTGTAGTAGTCCCGGAAGTAATCCCGCAGCTCTTTCTCTATGCCGCGATCGTACGCAGGCTCAACGTAGAGGGTTCGGCCCTGCTGCTCGCGCACCACCTTGCCATCCTGGACGACGATCTCCCCATCCTTGATCACGTACCGCGGCGACGCAAACATCTCCTCCCGATCATCCAAGTCGACATAGACAGCCACATCAGCGTCCGCACCGACGCCCAGGTGCCCCTTGTTGTCCAGACCCAGGGCGCGCGCAGTACCAGCCCGAGTAATGATGGCGATCTCATAGAGCGAATACTCTCGCTCCAGCTGCCCGAGAGTCGAGCGCTTCCGGACCCTGGGGCTGATCTCTTCGAAAGCTTCTGCGCGTGCCTGACGATCCATGAGCAGCTTGATGACGTAAGGATAACGGAAGAAAGGACCGGCGTTGGGATGATCGGTGGTCAGGAAGACCCGCCAGGGATCATCAATGAGCAGGAACAACTCCAGGCCTGTGGCCCACTGGGTTGCGTTGGCGGCGTTCCTCGGCGCGTACTCCATTGGCACGAGGCCACCGCCGGTCTCGGCCTCCACATCATCGTTGAGCCACTTGTCCCCCGTGAGCCGGTGGAGATGGTACTGGAGAGGGCCGTCGGACGTCATTGTGGTGGCAGAACCAAAGACGACCTGTCCCACGTCGATCGTAACGTTCCTATGCTCGTTGACCGCTTGAGCCACCTGTACCGCCCCCGAGCGGGGCAACGTATCGGGTTCTCCCTCATAGCTCAAAAACTGCAGATGGCAGAAGTGGCACGGGCGCCCGTCGAGGGCCCTGATCGTCTCGACCGTCGTGCGGGCGTTGCCACCCTGCCCCAGATTGAGGCCGTGGATATGCGGGACGTGCGGCAGGCCTAGCTCATCGTTGACCCAGGCGAGCGTCTCCAGAATCTGACGCGGGGTGACCTCGAAACCAATCACCTCGTCGTCCAGTTCCTTGACGTTGCCGCGCCACTTCCAGTTCTCGACACCGCCGGGATTGACGATCTTGATCGCATATCCCTTCGTCGCCCGCAACAGCCATGCCACGTAGTCCCTAGCCTTCTCCCGTTCCCCGCGGCGTATGGACTCCATGATGAAGTGATTGTTGCCCATGGTGATATAGGCCCCGGTGTCCAGAATCGGTATGTCCTCCAGCTCCTCATGAGTGTGACGCGCCACCAGTGGGGCCGTCGCGGCCTCCATCACGGTCGTGTAACCCATCTCGGCGTAGAGGTAGCCCATCATCGCCGTGGTCGGTGTGGTGTAGCCCGCGCCAGAGCGCGTCAGAGGGGTGCGCGCGCGGACGTGGTCGCGGTGGTCCTCCGGCCGGAACTTTCGGCCGGCATTGACCTTGGCGCCCGCGATGTGGCTGTGAACGTCCACGCCTCCGGCCATAACGACGAGGCCTGTAGCGTCGATGGTCCTGGCCTGGCGTCTCGCCTCCTCGGTTGCGGGGGGAGGGACGATTTTCCCGTCGTCCATCCACACATCCTGCACCTCCCCATCAACCTCGTGGATCGGATCGTAAACGCGCCCGTTCAAAATCCCCAACATCATCTCACCGCCTCAGTAATCTGATCCAGGATCTCCTCATCGGTCGGACGGGTGGTCGGCAGCACCGCCCGTAGCTGAATGGGTACGCCGTCCATGCGGTAGGCCGTACCCTTCGCCTCTACCCCGTAGCACGCCGTGGGGAAGACAACCGAGGCTATCTCAGTCGTCAGACTCGGCATCGGGTCTAGGACCACGACCGGTATCTTCCCCAATTCATCAGCCGCCCTGCGTGGGAAATGGGCAACGGGATCAGAGGCCAGAATCAAAGCGGCGTCCGCCTCCTGGCGGGCGAGCACGTCGACCGCCGTGAACTCCCCGGGCCCATAAACCGGATACCCTCGGGCGAAATTGACCGCAAACGGATAACCGCACTGCCAGCTCATCACCTGGTCCGCACCGGCGACATTGCCATGTCCGCGCATCGGAATCACGGAGAATCGGGTGTGGTCGTTCAGGGCTGCAACCAGCTTGAACAACTCGCTCACGGTCAAGTCCTGGCCCGGGGTGTGGGTCAACCCCATACCCATGAAGGCCACCCCGAACCGGCAGCTCATCATGTGCTCGGCCAGTGCTTCCAGCTCCGCCATGGGCACTCCACCGACCTCCTCCGCCGTGAGCCTGTCCCCCTTGCCCTGGACGAAGGCCAACAGGGTAGTCAGCACCTCAAAGTCACTTCCAAGCTCAACTTGGAGGAACTGATCGGCTATCCGCGTGCTGGCCGTCGGGCGGACATCGACCACCACGGTCGTCCGGTCCCTCTTCCCGTTCGGTGTAAGTCGCCCGCGGGCGGTAACCGAGTACCGGTTGAAGTGGCGCATGTGGGCGGCCGCCGGATTGCAGCCCCAGAAGACGAGCAGGTCTGCGCGGTTCCGCACCTCGCCCAGGGTGCAAGTGGGTTCACCCACGGCCTGCATCGCCAGTCCGGTAGGGCCGTGACAGACCGAAGACGTTGTGTCGATCACGGCGCCCAGGTAGTCGGCCAGCGCAACGCACTTCCGCTGGGCTTCGCTAGCCGTCGAACTGAGCCCATAGATCAGGGGACTATGGGCCTCCGAGAGGATTGTCGCCGCCTCCTCGACTGCCTCGCCCCAGGTGACCTCCTCGCCGCGGACAGTTGGCTGTCGGGGCGCAGGGTCGTAGTGCATGAAGACGCCTCGGCCATTGGCGCACGTGCGACGGACCTGGCTTACGGCGTTGCCCTCGACCTCCACAGTGATGTCGTCACATAGACAACCGCAGAACGTGCAGACGGCGTTCTCCACTACCTTAGCCATCGCTTGCCGCTTCTCCTTCCCGGACCGACCGCTCTACGATGACAGGAAGATCCTTGTAGCGGGGGGTGCCCGTGGCGTCCGTCTCGACGCCGATGAGACGGTTTGCCGCAGGACCCAGCGGCATGAACAGGAGACCGGACGGGAGCTCGCCCTGGTAAACCATCACATCGACGCTCCCAGCATCCGTCCGTAGATGCACGGTAGACCCCTCGTTGAGGCCCAAGGCACCCATGTCGCCCTGATTCATCTCCACGCGTTCCGTCGCCTGTCGATAGGCTTCGGTGCCCTTGCCTTTGTGCAGCCCATCAGCCTGGCTGCGCGTTCGCCCAGTTACTAGCTTGAACGTTGCGTCCAAGTCACTCCTCCAATCTGGTCTCCAATTTCGCGACGTACACTTTCAGCCGCCTCCAGGAGACCGCTCCAACAACCACGACGTCCGTCACCCCGCGCGAACACCGTGCATACGGGATGTCCGGCCTCTATCCGCTCCCCAGTATGCGGCACGTCGTGCCTGCCCAGGCCAAACCAGCCCCCGGTGTCGGGCATGGTCACGGGCCGCTTTGCGAAGACGATTGCCTTGCCGAGGTAACCATCCGTCCGTTTCCAGCGTGCTTGATCCTGGCTGGTTGGCAGATGACCCTTCACAGCCTCAACGTGGAGAGAGAAAATGCTCTCGTCGTACGCCGATTCGAAAAGCTCCATCGAGGCCGTGTAGCGAGGGTTAACCTCCACGACAACCGGCTGCGGACGCCCATCAGCACACCGGTGAAGGACGAAGTCCACACCGTTCACTCCCCGTAGGCCGAAGTGCTTCGTCAAGCGCGAGACGGCAGTGGCGATGTCGTGCCACACAATCTCCCGGTCAGCCTTTGCAAGCTCCAAGGGTACCATATTGCCGCACCAGGCGAAACCGGCGGCTCCCAGCTCCTCACGCCCGATCAACTGCTCGGTCACGCCGATAACGAGGCTATCCTCGCCGTCGGCGACAAAGGCAGCTGACGCCGGAACGCCATCGACGTAGGCCTGCAGAATCTGATGACAGGCTAGCGCGCTGCCGTCCCAGTAGTCAACGTCGCGACCGCCTCCGCTCCGAACCGGCTTGCGAACCCAGCGCTCACAGTGCTCTGCCAATCCTTCCTCGCCCGGCAGAAGTGTCTCTGCAAAGCCGATCCCTGCGTCCCGGAAGAATCCCCGTAGGACATCCCAGTTGCGGACCTGGCAGAGGACATCGGGCTCGTTTCCGAGAAGTGTTCGGCCCTCCGCCAGGTCCGCAACCGCCCAAGGATCATTCTCCAAGCCCGCGGTGTAGACGACGGCTTGAGCATCCAGCTCCCGGCCTACCCGGACCAACGCTTCAGGGCCGTATGCCAGATCGTAGTCGCGGAGCAGGGAGTGGTTCTCTACGAGAGCTCGCTGGTCGCTGTCTCCAAAGTAGTCGAGCGTCACGATGTCATGGCCGGCCTCGTACGCGGACTGGGCGATCGCTCGAGTGCTAAGGCCGACGATGAGAACGCGCACTAGCTCGACAGTTCTTTCGCTGTCGCGTACACCTCTTCGGCATCCAGGACCAAGTCGTTCTGCTCGAAGAGGCGAGCAACACTGGCATGATGGACCTTCATCTTGAAGTCGCCTATACCGATGGCACCGTAGATGATCTTGCCATGCTTCTCCTTGGCCTTCCAGTGGACTTTGATGCCTTCTATGCCCAAGGGTGGAACCGCATTCACGTCGCCAAGCACTTGAAGGGTTGGGTGCTCAATCCAGACCGATTCCGGCAGCAGGGTAACACCAGCGGCACCGGCTGAGAGTACTCCGCGTGCCCCCTCAAGGGCTGCACGAAGGTCCTCTTCTTCCGCAGCTGCCACACCCGCAACCTTCACATCAAACCGGGCGCTGACGGAAGCCGCAGCCTCCTCCGCTCGCGCTTGATCCCGTGACGTCAGTGTAACCTCCGCGCCCTCCTGGGCGAAGAGAGCTGCAGCCCGTATCCCAACGGGACCCGTTCCCGCCAGAACGACCACTTTTTCCCCCGAGAGGTCTGCCGACGAGAGCATCTTAGCGACGGCTGCAGCGGCTGTAGTATTGCAGCCGTTGGCATCGAGCATCACCGAGACCTTCAGAGGCCCGATGAAGGAATCTTGAGCGATCTTCAGCATCTTCTCTCCAACCGCGACATCCGATCCCCCGATGAACACGGCGGAATTCTTCAAGTCCTGCGGTCCACGAGTGAAAATCGCCCCGTAGACCAGGTTCTGCACGTCCTCCGGTGCCACACTGGCATATTGGAGGACACTGTCAACGCCAGAATCGTAGGCCGCTACCGTATCGAAGACGCTCGCGGATTCGTCGTTGTCGAGTTGCACCAGAATTTTCTTCACGTGGAAACCTCCCTAACCCTCTCGATCCGAATGCCCGAATGATCTATCTGAGCCTGGCCCAACGCCGCCTCTTCCACAAGGCGCTTGAGTGCAACGAGCGAGGTGTTCACACCCGAACCCTCAAATCGGTCAAGGGCGGACCGCAAGTCCTCGTACTCAGCTTTGACCGAAACGACCCGCTCGTCGTCGTAGACCTCCTTCACGCGAATGATGGCTTGGGTTTGCCCGCTGGCTTCGCCCGCCGTCAGGCGCATGCTCCGCACCCGATAGTCGAAACAAACGTGACGTGACTCAAGCACCCGCATGCCGATCGTTCCTACCTCGGACGCGAGGAATCCGCCGAGCTCGTTCAGCTTCTCGGATGGTGCGTCGACGAAGATCATATAGCCCAGCCGCCCCTTCTTGGTAATCGATTGAACGGCGTGGACGTTCTCGGCTCCACGCGCCATCAGACCGCTGATGACGTGTGGGAGGAGTTCGCCCGGGACGTCATCTACATTTACCAGAATCAGCATGACAGAGGCCCCTTCCCTGACAGAGGAGATCAGGTAGAGAGCTTTCTCACCTGCCCTCTACCTGATCCATGGCCTGGTCCCTACGTGTTGGGACCAGGAAGCCTAGCCCTCCAGGTCCTGCAAGATCCGAATTGCCAGCCGGGCAGCCTCGCGGGCCGTGTTCTTCGCTCCAGGGATGGAGCAGGTGATATTGGCGCCCTTCTCAGCCTTCTTACCGGCGTCCTTCCAGGTGTACGTACCCATAGCGGCAGCCACCACAGCGGGGACCACGGCGTCGATCGTGCAGCAGCCCACGTACATCAGCTCCTGGGCCACCGCGGCAGCGACCGTGATCGGCAACGACAGCTCGGACTTCTGATTCAAGACAGCGTCCGGGATGACCGTGTGGCTGAGGCCCTCGAACTCGAATACCTCGCCGTCGACGGTGACCGTCGCATCGATGTCAGCGTCGAAGCCCCAGAAGGCCTGTGCGAAGGGATGGTCGCGGCGGGCACCACCCTCGAGCTTGTCGAATGTGATGGTGATGTCCTTGCCGAAGAAGCCGCTGAGGATCTTGCCGGCGTTCTCCTCCACCCGCGCCTTGCGTGCCTGGTCGAGCGCACCGCAGATCTCTTTCAGGTCCTTACCCTCGTTCAGCTGGTCGTAAGCGAACTTGGCGCGGCGGTGCAGAGCGTTGGTCCGGATCCCGTCGGTGGCCTTGATGATCGTCTCGGTCACAGGACCACGGCGGACCTGCTCCGCCTTCCGGGTGATGGTGTTTGTGGAGAAAGCGGCAATCTCGGGGTCGATCCACTGGGTCATCTTGACTTCGTGAAGCATATCGGCCGCGGCCTCAACGTCGCCCTTGTTGTTCATCAGGGCCTTCATCGCGATGACGCCGTCGGCAGCCAGGTGAGCCAACGGGGGGTTGACCGGACCGCCACCGAAGCCGGCGCCGATCATCGGACCTTCAGCGAAGGCGGCCAGGATCTCATTGACCGTCATCATGCCGATCACCGAGGGGGCTCCGACATCCTTGAGGATCATACCCATTCCGCCAACCAGACTCGCCGTGTCGTACTCGTCGCCCGTGCCCCGCAAGTGCAGCTTCTCGGGGAGACCGGCGGCGTCGGCAGCACCCTTGCCGGCCAGGTACCCGGTCCCCTGCACGAAGAAGTCGCCGTACTCAGCGCCGATCATACCATCGGGGTTGACAACCTCGAGAACGGCAGCGGCGGCCAGGATAGCGCACTGGATCGGGCTGGGACTGATGCCGGCCCCCCGGTAGGCTTTCATCATGGCGTCAACGGCAGCCTTACCACCCTTCAGGCAGATGTCCGGGTAGACCATATCCTCGCCGAGGACACTGTGACCCATAGGCGCGCCGCCGGCGACGAACGCGGGGACGTGGGCGCCGTCGATGCGGACCACATTACCGTCCATCATGGCGTTATAGAGGCCCTGGACGGCCGCGAAGCCAGAGAGCTTGTTGGTAAGCTTCGATGTCGGAATCGACACCACGCCGGTCCGGCCCGCTCCAGCCTTCATGCGTGCCAGAGCGCCGAGCTTTCGGTTGCCGGCGGGAACACCTGCGCGGGGGGAGGTGCCGGCGATGAGGAGCAGCGTCGCCGTAATCACAGCGGCGTTGGCCGGGAAAGCGCCCGCCTCCATGGCGGCGTTGACCCCAGCCTCAATGACGTGATCCAGCGGGAGTTTCTCTATATTCGCATCCGTCAGGGAGATATCTCGCCCCTGGAGGACCTCCCACGTCATCGCGTTCTCTGCGCAGAGTGCCGCGATGTTGAGCATGCCGTGACCTTTGGTAAGCGCCTCGATCCGGTCACTCGTCGTGTACTCGATGTTGGACGTCATAGCTGCGATTGTTGCAAGGATTTCCTTCTCCACGTCAGTACCTCCTGATAGTCTGAATATGTGGCCCCCAAGATCCCTCATAGCGAGGGATGCTCGTCAACAACGATCCTTCTATCTGCCGAACGCCCCACGACCACCTGTATGTCCTGGTATCACCTCCCAAAAAAAGAACCGAGCTGCACAGAGACCAAAGTCTCGGCAGCTCGGTTGTACTAGGGCAGATCATTCACAACCTCGCAGTCCCATCCGCAGGGTAGCACCATTCGCGGGTTCGCGATATTCGGTTGGAAGCCAACGACTGTGAAGATAGATGCGGCACTCAGCTGGCTCGAAACGATTTGTGTCAGCTATTATACACAAGCAGGCAGACTATGTCAAGATTGCACATAGTGTGGGCTAAGACTGGATCGGCGACAGGTCCGTGCCGCGGGTCCCTTGGACAGTCCCGAGGGAGCTCAGGACACCTCGGAAAACAGCGTGTCCTTCACTACCGAGCTTATCTGGCCCGGATGCCCCAGAACCTCAACGCCGGGCATGGCCTTGAGTTTCTCGACGTTGTCCAGATCGATCTGTCTGGTGCTGATGGTGATTCTCTCCCCGCGAGGGCCTTCCGTCTCCTGGCTGCCCGCCACCTGATCAACCGGATAGACAAAGACTGGCGTGCCCCCCTTGACCGTCTGCGCGACACAGTTGGTGACAAGGCTGTCCGCTATTCCATACGCGATCTTCGCCACAGTGTTCCCTGTCGCCGGCGACACAAAGAGGAAGGCATAATGGCCGAGTTGAAGAGGCCCCGCCAAGAACGGCAGGTTGGGGCCCTTTTCTGACCTAACCTTGTCGAAACTCGCATTCAGGTCATCCCACAGATCGTACCATTTCACCACCAGCTCCCCGTTCGTGGAGAGCAGAACGGTAACCTCGACGCCGAAGTCCCGCGTCAGGTCTCTCATTGCGTCCAGGGACTCTCTGAGGTAGTCTCCGGCGCCCGTGATTCCCCACGCCACCTTCACCTTTTCGGACATGCTAGCTCCCTGATAAGGACGAGACAACTCGACCGACGAGCCCCATGGTCGATCACCGGCGCTTCACTTGGCTCTCGTGGCGGTGTCCCACCGGATCTATCCAGCGCGGCCCTAGATGACGACGCCTTCCTCAAGCGCGGCCCCGGAACCATCGTAGCACTCGACATGATACGCAGTTATCGTATCCTCATCGACTAGCACGTGATCGCCAACCTCAAACCCTGTGCCGCAGACTGGGCAGCGTGTGTCTATCCATTTGGACTGCCAGGTCCTGTCGTGACCGTACTCGTCTTGGCTCGATATCACACAGCTGATGCACGGCGACATAGCGTCCCTCTCTAGGATAATGAAGAGCTCAGGGAGAGCGGATTCAGTCCTCCCTCCCTGAGCTCCTTTACGGATACGATGCTGCAGGGCTACTGATCTACGACGTTAGACACACCGCTCGACTAGACCGCCAGGTGCCACTCGCAATAACCCTGATCACCCGTCAGACGGCCCGTCGCCATAGGCGCGTTGCGCTTGTTCAGCGTGCAGATAGCGCAGTCCTTGCATCCCCTGACCGGGGCGCCGGGGCGGTCCGGATTGAGCGCCACGGCATTGGTCATCAACGTGGCCGTTACGCACTCGGGCGTCATGTAGCACGGGAAGTCAGCCATATGCATCAACGCCGCAAAGCGCTGGGTGATGGCGCACGCCGGATAGGTGTAACGCTGCGGATTCATGACGACCTCGTGGTTTTCAACCGGGCTGAGATCGACCTCGATGCCCTTGACCTTGCGACCGGCACCACGCGGCTTCGGCTCTAGGATCGACTCACCGCGCATCAGGATGTCGATGGTGTCGACATTGTGCAGCTCGTCCGCCTCACCGCGGTCCGGGTGCATCGAGCAGTAGTTGTGGAACCGTTTGTTGAACAGATCGATCACCATGGGGACAGTGAAGCTGTCCAGCCAGAGGATGTACGCGGCGGCACAGGCGGGCGCACCAGTCGCCACGGCCAGAACGTCCCACTCGCTGCCATAGGCGTCCTGCTCGACGCCACGGCGCATGGTATTCTCGAAGACGCCCATCACTGCTTCGTAGATGCCGAAGGACATGTCGTCCTTGAACATATTGTACGCGGACTGGGCGATGTGATGACCAATGTCACCCACGCAGTAGGCGGGCACGGCTGTGATGTTGGCAGGATGCACGCCCGCCTCCATAGCAGCCACCACGTGAGGTCGCATGGCCTCCTTGTACTGGGCCATGTACTTGCGGGTGTCGAACGAGGTATGTCCACCGTGCCCACCCAGGTTGTGGGTGTCCATCAGTTCAGCCTGGGCCTCCACCGGGTCGCGGTAGATGTGCTGAATCTGGTCAACCTCGGCCTGCTCTGCCTCGGCTGCCGTCTTGCCGGACTCGAGTGCCCCCCGGAAAGCTGCGCCAAAGCCGTATGAGGTGTTCATCCCCCATGACTTCGAAGCCAGGATTGTCTGCTTGTGCTCCTTCGGAATGTCCATCTCCCGGAGGATACGGTTGACTGTATTGGGTACCGATCCGACAGAGAAGGCAAAGTCGACCACACAGGTCATGCCGTACATGCCGCCGTAGCGACGAACCGCATCGAGCCCAATCAAGGACTTGTTCTCGGCGACCGCGTCGATGAACTGCCACATCGAGTCCTTGAACTCTGAGTCCTCCTCGTAGAGGATCTCCAGGATGGGCGGAGTCTGGTAGTGCTCGACGAAGGGGTCGTCTTCGGGGCGAATGGTGTCGGTGAGCTCCATCAATGTGTTGTAGTGGGTATTCACCGACTCGACGTGCAGGTCGAAGACCTCTTTGGACTGCCCGTCACCGGGCTCCATCGCGTTGACGGCATCGACGTATGGCTTTGCGTCGGCGATCTTGAAGGTCCCGCCACGCTTCTCCCTTATGACGCCAAGAACCGACTTTGCGGCGCCAACGGCCTCGTTCACCATCTTCTCGTACAACGACATCTGAGTATTCCTCCTTGGAATCTGATCTATCCGTCTGTGTTGTCCTATCTGTAGGAGACGCATACAACATCCAGGCTAATGGTTCAGTCGTCACCCCCTTTCTTCTGCCGGACCCCGCAGCGATGCACAGCCCCCCGCCGGTAAATGTATCGTCTACCTTGAGAGAGGTTGGTGCGCGCGATCAGGCGATTGCCAGAGAAGGCCGGTAGACCGCTAACGGTGTGCAACAAGAACAGCCGATGGTCATCCAGTACTCGTATGAGCATAGACGGCGTTTAGAGAGTAGGCCTCACGGCCCCACTGGCCACGGCGTCACAGAACGGGTTTCGGGTCGATCGCGCCGAAACGAAGCCTATTGCGGGTGAAGCCCACCAATGACTCAAGAAAGCGCGAGATCGCCTTTTTGGCATCGACAATATACCCGGAAGGCAAGTTGCTGGCTACGGCTCAACAGCATCGTAACGGCATCAACTCTCAAGCAGACTGTACCACGATTCTGGTACGAGCTGACCTTCTATCGCGGCGGGGCGCGTGGTGCCCCGGTTGTGGAAGATGTGCTACTAGGCTGGCCCCCTAGGCGGACCGGTTGGCCCCTAAGACCAAAAACGCCGAATCATAAATGATTCGGCAGTTAAGCTGCGTCGTGACGGATATTTGGCAGCTTCACAATCCCATCCGTAGGGTAGCTCAGATTATTCTAATTATGCTTTCTATTATACACTGTACGATGGCATCTGTCAAGAATCGTCATGCAACTTCGAGCCCTTGATCGTCGAGGTCACCTCAACAAGACGATTGACTGACCGCCGGACGCTCTCCATCCCGACCTCGTCAGCCTCGGCACCCGCACCCTTCTTGTCGCGCGACCAGATGGTGCCGCCCAGATTTGCGCCGAATGGCCCTCCACTGATGGGGATCATCTTGTTCGCCAGGTAGAAGGCGTGGATGGCCGTGATGGCCGGCTCCTGGCCCCCAACTCGATCGCCACCCGTGGCTATCCCCACCCCAACTTTGTCCTTGAGCGCGTCGATGTCCCTGGCGACAATGGCTCGACAACGATCAAGGACAGCTTTCAGCTGTCCCGACATGGTTCCCTGATAGACAGGAGTGCCGAGGACCCACGCGTCGGCCTCCTCCATGCTGGGATACATCTTGGCGACATCATCTTCGAAGACGCAGCCCTCCTTCTTCCGCACACAGTAGTCGCAGTGGATGCAGAACTTGATCTCTTTGCCGCGCACCGAGACAAACTCCGTCTCCACGT
This sequence comes from uncultured Anaerolineales bacterium, assembly GCA_964542755.1. GTDB lineage: Bacteria > Chloroflexota > Anaerolineae > B4-G1 > B4-G1 > SKLM01. Next base: position 95,764 of record CAZIWL010000001.1, on the reverse strand, counting down.
CGCCAAGGGTTTCGGCATAGGCCAGCGCTTCCTGGACCGCGTAGGCCGTCGCCCCCCGTCGTGGGCTCCCAGAGATACCCAGCAGCTTGATCGGGCTCACGTGCTTGCCTCCTCTTGTCTCAACGCAGGACTCGCTTGTCCCCCATCCGTTTCGTCACACCTTGCTCATCCAGATGCTCCAGCATAGCCTGGGCATACTTTCGGCTGGAGTCGAACATATCGCGCACCTCGGCCAGCGTGACGCTGCCCTCTCGCTCGATCTGAGCCCGGATGCGCGTAACCATGACATCGTACGTCTCTGGCAGGAAGACGACATCCGGGGAGACCTGCACCAGGTCCTCTCGGGAGATGAGCACCCGGTAGACGTCTTCCCCCACCATCTCGGTGGCCTCCTTGGCCGAGGGAGGGGCGTAGGGATCCCGTCGGAAACGGTCCAGCAGCACACTCACCCGTTCCCCTTGCTGAGGCGTCAACTCAACGGTGTGGGACGAAAGCCGCACCGACGCTCCCTCGTCGACGATGAGTCCTTCACGCTCTGCTTGAGCCACGACCGCGTCGAAGATCCGTGGAGCGAGCTGGAGGCGGCTGCGCAGGGCCTCTCGAGGCATTCCCGGTCGCAGCGGCAACTTCTCGTGGTAAGACGAAAGAGCATCAAGGATGTGGTCGATCAGGGATGACCACCTCGCACGGCTGACGATCAAGGCTCCAGCAGATCTGGGCAGCTCGGTCAGTCTTATCCCCTCAGGACGCTCATCGTTGAGCACGAGCGCGCGTCCCTCAGCGAGGAGATCAAGCAGGGCGCTGGGGGCACGCTCCTCAAGCCCGCCCATCTCCAGCAAGTCCTCCACGGATACGACCTCTTCTCGCTCCAGTGTCTGCAGCAGGATATCCGCGGGGCTTCCCTCAGCCAACGTCTCAAGGCGGTCGACCACGACGGATCGAAAGCGGCGGTGCTTGTGCCTCGGCTGTGGATCGACAATGATACCGCCCCCTACGGTGGTCGGCGGAGACGGCAGCCGGACGATATAGTGATCGCCGCGCACCATAGCGATTGGCTCCTGGAGTTCGAGTTGGACCCAACCGACCTGCTCTGGAAGGAGAGCGTTCTGCCCAAGGAGCCTGACTCGCCCCATAACCTCGGCGGCGCCGGTGTAGAACTTAAGTCGGGTGTTGTGCCGGAGGGGCCGCTGAGCAAACTGCCCCAGATCCGGCCAAAGGATGTCGGGGAGATAGCGCATCCGCACGTCCACCAGCGTCGTGCCCTGCAGCCAATCGCCAGACGCCACGACGTCCCCCCGGGCGACCTGATCCATGTCCACGCCACTCAGGTTGACCGCCACGCGGCTGCCGGGCACCGCACGATCGATCTTCTCCTTATGCGTTTGGAGGCCCCGAACGCGCGCCTTCAGACCCTGAGGCTGGACTCGGACTTCCTGCCCGGTCTCGAGTATGCCGTCGATCAGGGTGCCCGTGACAACCGTGCCAAAACCACTGACGGTAAAGACGCGATCGATAGGTAATCGAGGACGCCCACGATCCGGGTGACGTTGCGGGATGGCAAGGATGCGTTCCAAAACGTTCAGCAGCTCATCCAGACCGCGCCCTGTCCGTGCGGAGGTCAGCACGACGGGAGCATCCTCGAGTACCGTGCCCGTCAACGTCTCGGCCACATCGTCGACGACCAACTCCAGCCATTCCTCGCTCTCCACCAGGTCGGTCTTGGTGATGACGACGATGCCGGTGTCGATCTCCAGGAGATCCAGAATTGCCAGGTGCTCGCGCGTCTGCGGCATGACGCTCTCATCAGCAGCTACCACGAAGAGTGTGGCATCGATACTGCCGACGCCGGCCAGCATGTTTTCTATGAAATCTCGGTGCCCGGGCACGTCAACCACCCCAACGGGTTCGCCGCCCGGGAGGGTGAACCAGGCGAACCCGAGATCGATGGTCAGACCGCGTTCTTTCTCCTCCCGTAGACGGTCGGGGTCGATCCCCGTTAACGCGAGCACGAGTGCCGACTTACCATGGTCGACGTGACCGGCCGTACCTATGACTCGCATCGCCGCTACTCCTGCCCTTCGCCGCGTAGGCTCGCCAGCTGGTCGTCGATCGGGGCGACCAACTGCTCGTAGACATCCTGCGCGGCGCTCAACAGCGCATTAGCATCAGCGCGTTGGACCTCCCATAGGGAGCCCAACTGCACGTGTTGCAGCTTTGTCAGATCCTCGAGAGCGCCCAGGCGGCCGGCCTGCTCAGTATCGACCTCCTCCTGGGCCTGCCACCGCTGTTCGATGACCAGCTCCCGCCTCTTACGCTCCTTCGATCGCTCGGACTGCCACTCCTCCCACTCGCGCTCGACGCGTTCCTCGGCAATGCGCTGTCTCTCCGACATCTCGTCCTGACGGCGTTCGATCCGGGTTCGGAATTTCTCCAGGGCACTCAGCGCCCGCTTCACCTGTTCTCGACGCTCGATAAACCCATGGGTCTGCTGCCGAACGCGCTCCAGCTCCTCCGCCACCGCCTCGGCCTGATCGACGTAGGACTGCATCTTCTGCTCGCGCTGGAAGTCGGAGACTCGGAGCTCTTCGATGGGTTTCTCCCACTTCCGCGCCATCTGAATAGCCTCGTCGATGCGGGGGGCCAGCTTCTGCACGCTCTGCTCGAGAAGTGGAAACTTCTGGGCCAAGGTATCGATCTTCTTGTGAATCTTGGGAAAACTCTGCTCAGCTTCAATCAAGCGACGATGATCTGAGCGACGCCGCTCCTCCAGATAGGCCACAGCGTTGGTCGCATCCTCGATCCGCTTATCCTGGTCGGCCACTATGGACTCCAGCGACTGGATCTTCCCGCTCATGCGCTCTTCCTCGGCCTGACGGGCATTCAACTGCTCATCATAACGTGGCAGGACGCGGAGCTCCTTCTCCAGGCGATTGAGGTGCTCCTTCATGGCCTCGTGCTCCAGTCGGCGGAGCCGCTTGGCCTCCGCGCGCTCTTTGTGCGAGGCCTCGTCGCGCCGCTCAAGCTGGAAGGTCATCTCCTTCTTGTAATTGGAGACCATCTGCTCAAACTCGTCGATTTTGGACAGCCGGCCCTCAAGCCGCGTGAGAGCCCCCTGAAGCTCCTCGATCTGGGCCGTCTTTCTGGCGATCCTCCGTTCTTGCTCCTGTAGACGCTCCTCCAGCTTCGAAATCATAGCCCTGTCCTTGCGCCGCTCCTGATCCAGCCACTTGAGCGTCTGGAGCGCTTGAGACAGGTCCATCGTATCCGTGATCTTCGTTACCATGGCTAACTCCTCGGATGACTACCCGCGGGGAATCGTTGATGTCGTGGTGGTCAACTGGACCATCGATTATAACATCATTCCATTCCAGGGACAACGGTGCCGGAACAGCTTTGGGCTTTGTCCATCTTCCCTCGCCGTGATATAATCCGGCATCAGCGTCCATTGTGGCGCAACGATGGCTCTACTGAAAGAAGCTTTCGAAGGGCAGGTCCCAGGCACTTCAACGGCGTCTTCGACAAGTGCCAGGCACCGTGAGCACCTTTTTTCGGGAGAGCCAACGATGCATTACCAGATATCGACGGGGGCACACGTGATGGCCAGAGAAAAGACCAAGCGCAAGGATCTCCGCCGGGCCCTGGAGCATCAAGCGGCCGGCATGGGGGCTTACCGAGCGTGGAACGTAGATCGGGCGGTGGAGGAGCTCCAGGCCGCCGTCGATCTTGACCCCGACAATCCTGACCATCAGTTGGCGCTCGCACAGGCCCTGGCCCGGAGTGGTGATTACGACCACGCCCTGCGCGTCTTGGCAGAATTCATCAGGCTTGAGCCCGACTCAGACGTGACAGAGCGGTTTGAGCAACTCTTCTCCAGCGGGATGGACGACGTAGAGCACGTTCTCACGGATAGGATGACTGAGGCCGATGTGCCCGTGGAGGAGATCGGTGCTGCCCTGCAGATGTGGTTGGAGTACCGGGTGGCGCACGGTCGCGGGAGCCTGGTTATCCAGAAGCCACGGGCGTGGGCAGCTGCGCTCGACTACGTCGTGCGGAAGGTGAACTTGCGCCCCGTGGAGCGGTCGGACATCGCACATCTCTATGGGGTCAGCGAAAGTGCCCTTCGGGACCGCCACGATGACCTGGTTGAGACGCTCGATATCATGCCGTGCGACTACCGGTACTTCGCCGGTGAGAAGAATCCCCTCGACAAGTTGGTGGAAGCCGCCCAGTTGTTGGAAGAGCTGGAAGCCCGCTTTCGGGAGGCGTGAGTGGGTGGAGGCGTGACCCGCCGGCACGGCGGATCGCGCCTAGCCGACAGCGGTCCGGATGACCCGCACAGCGCCCGCCTCCCGCAGAGCGCGTTCAACACGCCCTCCGGCGCTCGGTGGGATCAGCGCCAGCATATTCCCCCCCTGACCGGCCCCGGAGAGCTTGGAACCCAGTGCGCCGGCTTCACGCGCAGCATCGACTAGCGCGTCCAGCGCGGACGACGAGACGCCCAGCTCGACAAGGAGTCGATGATTCTCCGTCATTAGAGGCCCAAGCTTTCTGACCTGTCCCGCCTCCACAGCCCGGCGGCCTCGCCGTGCGATGGACCCGATTCGCTTGAGGATAGCGTCGCACTCAGTCCTATCTTGCTCCCGGCGCGCACGAACGCTGCTGACCAGCCGCCTGGTGGGACTGGGAAGCCCTGTATCCCCGATCAAGAGAGAAAAGGGCGCTCCCACGGACAGGGGCATGGGCCCCGACGGAACCCCACGGACGAAGTAGACCGGCCGCCCATAGGCGATAACGGTGTTGTCGATCCCACTGGGTGTGCCGTGGTGGATTTTCTCGACCTCGTAGACGAGAGTGCTCACCTCCGCCGGTTCCAGCGCCTGCCCCAAAAAGTGCGCCAAGGCCCTTACCAGGGCCGTGGAGACCGCGGCGCCGCTGCCCAACCCACTCGCGATGGGAATCGTGGAACGAACGGTGAGCGTAGCATCAGGGGGCGACACGCCTAGGAAGTCCAGGGTCAATCGGGCCGCCAGCGCGAGAGGCTCGCCTTCGGGCGCCCGGTTCAAGGCGAAGGATTCACCCAGGTCGGAGGCCACCAACGTGAGCCCACGCCCCATCTGGGCGGGGACGACGGATGCCCTAGCCTCTACCTCGGTCACCGGCACGGCGACAGCCGGTTCCCCGTACACCACGGCGTGCTCGCCAAAGAGGATGACCTTGCCGGGCGCTGACGAATGAACAGGCCTAGGTATCACGTCGACTTCCTTCCGGACACCGCACAGCCACCGATTGACACCCTCGGTCTGCGGTGTTACACTCGCCCCGACGATGCTCGGATTTGCGTCCAGTCACTGGAGAGACCACAGGTCCAGCCGCCCGGCTACCCAAAGCCGTCCTGATCGGAGGGTTGGCCAACGCAGTCGGATGGCGAGTCGCAACACCTTGATCCAGACAGGTGCCTATGGAGCTAGAAACTAGCGCGCTACTGAGAGAAGGAGAGGAAGCTGCACGATCGGGGGAGAAGGCCGAGGCCCGACGAGTCTTTCGTGACGCGCTGCAGCGGGATCCCTCCAACCTACCGGCGTTGCTGTGGATGGCTTGGCTGAGTGAGGACCCTGGCGCAAGCCTGGCATACGTCGAGCGTGCTCTGAAAATCGCCCCCGATGACGAGCGAGCACTCGCAGCCCGCGAGTGGGCGGCCTCAAGGCATACACCACACCACCCATCGGACGTCGTACCCTCTGCACCACCGGGGGCATCAGGGTCACTGCATCCTTTACCGCCCGAGCCATCGCAAGAGAATACCCCCTCTGGGTGGCGTCGTCTGCTGCCGCTGGCCGCCATCGGGTCCATCATCGCCTTTGTTCTGGGCGTGTTCCTGGTGGTGGCCTGGTATTCGCCCGAAGAGCTGCCCATCATCGCAGCCAAGGCCGCACCGCCGAGCGCGACACCGACTGCAACGGCCACGCCAACGCCCTCCCCGAGGCCGACCCAAACTCCAAATCCAACCTCGACACCTACCTCCACGCCATCCGCCGCGCCGACGGCCACCAGCACGCCCTCGCCGACAGCCACACCGACACCAAGCTCGACACCGACCGCTACGCCTTCGCCGACGCCATCGCCCTCCCGGACGTCCTCTCCTCAGCCAACGGCGACGCCGCAGCCGACGGACCCACCCCCCACGCCCACGCCCGACGAGCTGTCGCCGGCGCGGTCCTCTCTAGGCGGCAACGTGCGCTGGATCGACGTCGACCTGAGCCGTCAGGTGCTAACGGCCTACGAGGGACAGACGCCCGTGCGCTCGACCCCCGTCTCGACCGGTCTGCCCAACACACCGACGCCGGTAGGACAGTACAAGATCTACATCAAGTTGCGATACGACGATATGAGCGGGCCCGATTACTATCTCCGCGATGTCCCATACACGATGTACTTCTATCGCGGCTACGGCATCCACGGCACCTACTGGCACAGCAACTTCGGCCATCCCATGAGCCACGGGTGCATCAACCTACCCACCCCTGAGGCTCAATGGCTCTTCCAATGGTCCTCGGTGGGCACGCTGGTCAATATCCACTACTAGTACCCGCGGCCCAACCCACGCGGACACCCGGGGGTCCGCCGCGGACCATCGTACGGCGTTCTACTCCGTCACCTCGTAGCTGTACGACGCCCGTTCCGTCGTCACCGGCGCCATTCCGGTCACGGTGATGACCGCGCGATCTGTGTCGCGGGCCAGAGGGACGCTCCACGCGCCGGTCTGATCTGGCCCAAGCTCGAGGCGGGTTACCGTCGCATCCGGGCCAAAGAGGATCATCTGAACCAGCCACTCTTGCGAGAGCACGTTGGCGTGGCGGATGAAACCAGCGGGTTCCCAGTCTCCTCCGTCCTCCTCAAGGTGGCTGAAGTAGCCAATCTGGGGGATGGACACGTCGTCCAGGACGAAGCCCGGCTGCGTCACCGCGTCATCGGTGATGTACTCGAAGCGAATGACGACCTCCTGGCCCGCGTAGTCGGTGAGGTCCACCTCTTCCTCAATCCACTCGGGTGTGTCACCCCCGCCACTCTTGCCCGTGTAGGCCCAGCCAAAGGAGTTGCCGTTAGGATTCGTCCCCACCCCCGAGGGGGTCTCCAGGATATCCCAGGTCGCCCCACCGTCGGTGCTCGCCTCCACGTAGGCGTAGTCCCAGTCCTTCTCTATGTGGTACCAGGTCCAGTAGGAGAGGGTGGCCTCCTCGAGCCCTGACAGGTCAAAGGCCTGCGTGAGCGTCATGTTGGAGTCATCGCCGCGGTTCGACCACCAGACATACTGCCCACTGTGCGCCGACGTGTCGACGAGGCCCACCTGCGTCGACCCCGTGAAGGTGAGGGTGAGCGGCTGACGTCCCTGAAGCTCTATGTAGTCCGTGCCGTGCTGATGGACCATCGCCTGCTCCGACACCGGGTAGGCGTTGTCGAAGTAGGTCGTCTCGACGTCGACAGCGGGCGGATCGATGTCCTCATACCCGTACCGGCCGTCGAGGATGTCTGGATCGTCCAACAAGTTGGCCACGACCCAGTCGCCCAACAGGTTTTCATACGTCAGATCGCTCCCCTGCTCGCGCAGCACGATCTCTACACTGGCAAAGGAGTTCTCCGGGTGGGCGACAAGCGCCTGCGTGGCATCGGAGCCGAATCGATCCAGAAAATAGGACGTGAACAGATAGGCTCCTCCATAATTGGGCCCTGCCGCGCCCGGACCAGAAGGCCACGAGTTCAGCTGCGTGTCCGGCGCATCCGCGAAGAGATAGTCAGAACCTCCGACGTCGAATCCATTCAGATAGGTCGCCAGCTCCGAGAAGCCCTCGTTCAGCCACGTCTCCTCATTCCGGTCATTGTGCCAATGGATCATGTGCTGAAACTCGTGCGCCAGGACCCCGTTGTAGAAGGCGCTGTTCACCGAGACGTTGTCGATATTGATGTAGAACATCTCCATCTCGTTCGAGTCATCGCGAACCTCAGACACGAACTCGTCGGCGCTGGAGTAGTATCCGGCGACGGAGTTACCCAGATTCGTGGCGTGGAGAATGCTCAGGCGCAGGTCGCCGTCGACCCCTGGGGTCCACTCGCTACCGAAGAACGCCCGGTTCGTTGGATACGTTTGTTCCTCGAAGAGGTCAGCGGCTGCCTTCAGATTTGCCTCGTTGATCGGCTCGCCTTCCTCCACCCACATATAGACGTGGTCGGTCCTGTACCTGAGCGTCGCGTAGAGGTCAAACTGTTCCTCCGTGTCGACGTTCGAGGCGTGGAAGAGTCGACGATCCCCCACCTCAAAGGTTCGCACCTCCGAGGCCTCCACCGCGCGGGGGGTATCAGCCGGGAGCCCCCGCAAGCGGATCGCCAGCTCGTGGAGATCGCGCTCCGGGATCACCGTCTCCTCCAGCAAGGCCTCTGTCTCCTCACCGAGATTGCCTGCCGGATCCCGATTGACCTCCGGTGTAGGAGCGGGGGTTGCCGTCTCGAAGTTGAGAGAGGGCACGGTCACCTCGATCTCGGGTAGGCTCGGGAATTCCCCCGCGTTGGTCAACATAAACGCGCCTCCTGCACAGCAGCAGCAGACGATGGCCACAAGCAGAACCAGGACTGCTGCCACAATCAGAAGTTTGGTCGTCTCCATTCTGTCACTCCCGCATTTTCTTGATGCACATCTTCACTTTGCCAAGGGAGGTATTATAACACCAAGGCAGAGGGCAGGGAAGGCCCCTCAAGGCAATCGAGCGCTGGGTCCTCCGCCGAACAGTCCCAGACGCGGTGAGCCTCAGGCTCTCCCTCATCACGTCCGCTCCCTCCATCGACCCGCCCTGCGTCGCGAACGTGTGCCTGAGGTCGGAGTAGGACAAGGCATCGTCGAGCGGTGCGCTGGTGACTTGTCACCCACGTCAAGCACTAGCCCCGGGCGTAAGGTGTCTCGCGCAATGCACTCTGATCGCAGCGAGACGCCTACAACGCATAGGCCCCTCCCAGGATGTCGGATGATCCGGAACCCCAGGACTCCTGCAAACCTTGACGAGTCTCGGGCGCACCTGACGCATGATAGTTCTTGTCGCAACGGTTCTCGCCGAGTATAATCACCGGAGGAGCGAGACCGAGCAGCGGTGGCACGCGGATCTCCGCTGGTGGGCGAGAGAGGGCCGTCTTGCAGCCCGCAGGCTGGACAGACCTGGCGCCCTCCCTGTAGATGAGGTGCATGCCGCAGGATCGATTCCGTTGGACACGTCTGGGGGAGTCCCGGCCATCCTGAGCGGGAGTCGATCGGCTCCAGACTGCGACGGCTACGAACGACCGGTGGCTTCCTCGGGACCGAGGAAGAGCATGCGGGGGGAAGGGAACATGCCATCGGATGAGGGCCTGGTGGGTTCGCCGCCGGGGAAGTCTGATCCCGACCAGGGGTGTTTCGCACCAGGTACGCACAGTATGAGCAGCTGTTTGGGATAGGGAGGGCACCGGCTGTTTCAAGACATCTCCGGTGACGCCGCATGTCGCCCCCTTTCCCAACCAGAGATGGATCACGCCGGTGTCGGGTCGTATGACGAACGGAGGACAAATGAGTGGAGGACTTCTCTCATCGTTCCTGGATCTCCCCGCCATCTCCAGTGTGCGCAGGAATCATGCCCTGGAGCACGCGACGCTACAGATTCTCGCTGAACGGGGAGGAAACGTGAGACTGATGGGCCGCTCGTCCATCTGGGGGTTCACGGTCTACGGGGACGTCGACACCCGGGAGCTCCTGGAGGCCGCTCAGGACGGACTCAGACGGCTGAAAGCGGGACAACGAGGCCTGGCCGTTCACCCCAACTGCGGTTCCAACTACGCCGTCGCCGGGGTCATCGCGGGGCTGGGGGCGTTCCTGGCGCTGGGGGGTATGACCAAGGACGAGAACGAAGGTGTGCTTGAGCGTTTGTCCAGGCTCCCCCTGGCCTGCGCTGTCGGGACATTGGGCGTCATCGCATCGAGACCCCTGGGCACGGCGTTCCAGGCTCGCGTGACGACGAAGGCCGACGTAGGCAACCTGCAGATCACCAGCGCCACCAAGAGCAGCCGAGCCGGAACGACGATCCACCTGGTGCGGACGAAGGGCTAGACGGACCGCGATGGGGAGAGTAGCTGGTCTTCTCGCTACGCGGGGTAGCTCGACGCCAGTCGGCACTGCCATGGCAAGATGACGAAACCTGCACCCACCTTCTACGTCCTCCACGGCGAGGATGAGTTCACTCGGTCGGAGACCCTGGCCGACTTCAAGCGCCGGCTGGGAGGCGGAGAGACCACGGACCTGAACACGACCGTGTTCGATGGCAAGAGGCTGACATTAGGCAAGCTGCGCCACGCCTGCGATGCCATCCCCTTCCTCGCGGACAGACGACTCGTCATCGTCGAGGGGCTCTTGTCGAGGCTGACTGCCCGCAAGGGTAGTAAGTTGTCGGAGAAGAGGCAGGAGCTCCTGGATGCCCTGGTCGACTACCTTCCCAAGCTGCCGCCGACCACACGACTGGTCCTGGTCGAAGACAAACCCCTCTCCTCCAGGCACCCTGTGGTCCGCCTTGCAAGACAAGAGGAGCGGGGATACGAAAAGCAATTTGACCAACCGGACGATAGATCACTCCCCCAGTGGATTCGCAGGCGGGCCCAGAAGCGCGGTGGTAGCCTCGAACCCCGGGCAGCGCATCATCTAGCTTCTGTGGTAGGTGCGAATCTCCGACTGCTCGATCAAGAGATCGACAAGTTGGTGACGTTCAGCGGCGGGGAGAGGTCAGTCACTGCAGAGGATGTGCAAACCCTGGTGCCATACTCCCAGGATGCGGTAATCTTCGACATGGTCGATGCGCTGGGGCAACGAGACGGCCGCACCGCTTCGAAGACGCTCCACCGCTTGATCGAGGAGGGTGAGCATCCGCTGGGCCTGTTGGGAATGATCATTCGGCAGTTCCGCCTGCTGCTCCAGGTCAAGACCCTGAAGAGCGATGGAGCCTCTCCCCAGCAGATCGCCAAGGTGCTGGGCATCCATCCCTTCCCAGCCCGCAAACTCCACAACCAGGCGGTCCATTTCACGTCGGCGCAGTTGGAGAAAGTCTATCGTCACTTATCAGAAATCGACGTGGAGATCAAGACGGGCAAGATCGAAGCCGAGGTCGCTCTAGATCTCTTGGTCGCCGGACTGGCTGCCACCGATAGATGAGCCCGGGTTGGTCCGGCAATTTGGAGCAGATCCCCATGAGGCTGCGCCCTGGTCATCGCGTCGCACGACGACGCGGTAACCTGGGGTGAGACAGGACCCAATCTGTTGAGTTCCGTGCTCCCGGGCGCCGTGGAAGAATTGGCGCGCTGTTGCTGCCGAAACGCGACATGCTATAATCGGGTCGGACCCAAGCCGCTTAGAGGAGGAACCCATGGATGAGAGAAGGCTGGCGCTCCGCAATCGCATGATCGGCGTGCTCCTGCGTGACGCCCGGCGCCGCGAGGGATGCACATTGGAGGAATGCGCGGAAGCCCTCGGCGTCTCCAAGAGCGACATCGAAGCATACGAGGAGGGCCGCGAACCGATCTCACTGCCTGAGCTCGAGGTGCTTGGATACGTGTTGGATGCGCCGGTAAGCCACTTCATCGATCCTCATTCTCAGCTGACGACGGACGAAAGGGATCCAGATTTCGCCACGATCCTTAGCCTCAGACGCCGGATCATAGGCACCCTGGTCCGACAGGCACGGCTGGAGGCAGACCTGGACCATCACGACCTGGCCGATTGGCTCGGCTGCACCACGGACGAGGTTGAGGCCTATGAGCTTGGGAAACGTAGTATCCCGGTGACTCAGCTTGAGACGCTGGCGCGATCCCTGGAGCTGCCGCTGGACTACTTTCGGGATGAGGGGAACGGCCCCATCGCGGCGAGGCAACAGCAGCGGGAGATCGACCGTCGATTCCAGGACCTCCCCTCGAACATTAAGGCGTTCGTCGCCAAGCCGATCAACGTCAAGTACCTTGAGCTAGCCATGAAGCTCTCTCACATGCCGGCGAGTAGACTCCGCGAGATCGCGGAGGGCCTGCTGGAGATCACCTACTAGCGTCCGATGAGAAGGCTGCTTCGACTTGCGGTCGGCCCGCAAGACGCACCTAAGACTGGAGGCGCGAAGATGGACCAAACGACGTCCGATCAGACGAGGTCGGCTCAAGAGATGAAGGAAGAGGGCCTGCGGCTCTTTCAAGAGGGTCTCTACCTGGAGGCCGCTGAGCGATTCGAACAGGCCCGTCAGGCATTCGGCTCGGAGGGTGACGTCGTGGAGGCGGCGGAGATGCTCAACAACCTGGGCATCGTCCACCGCATGCGGCGCCAGTGGGACGAGGCGGTGGCTGCTCTTGAGGAGGCCCAGTCCGCGTTTGCCGCTCTAGGTGACATTGATCGAGAGGCCCAGGTGCTGGGCAATCTGGGCGGCCTGTACGCCAGCCAGGGGCAGCGGGAGAGGGCTGTGGCGTCTCTACGGGAGGCCGCCACTATCTTCGCGGAGGTGGGCGACGACCAGCGTCAGGGTGAGACCTTGCTCGCCCTGGGTGTTCAACAATGGAAGTCGGGCGATCGTCAGGCGGGCCTGGCGACCTATCAGGCGGGATTGGAGACTCTCGAGCGCCCATCGGCGGGCCAGAAGGCGCTCCGCGGTCTGTTGAGCTTTCGTACGAGGCTGATCGGGGGTGGACAGTAGCTGAGGTTGGCGGAGCAAGCGCCACGCCAGCCTCAGAAGAGCGTTCTCGAGCTGCCCCCCGCAGTGGGGCGACAGCTCGAGAACCGAGCGGGTCGAGAGTGATCTGCAGCAGACCTGTCAGCTTCTCAACCTCGCGTTCAGTGCGTCCTTCAGCTCGTCCACTATGGCAGCGCGTACCTCTGCCACCTCGCCATCCGTGAGCGTCCTATCCTCAGCCTGATACGTGAGACGGTAAGCCAGGCTCTTCTTACCCTCGTCCACCTGAGAACCTCGGTAGACGTCAAAGAGCTCGACCGATCTCACCAGGGGACTGCCGGCACGCCGGATGACGCGACGCACGCGTTCCGCTGGGACCTCCGCTTCGACTACGACGGCAAGATCCTCGTAGACCGGTGGATGAGTTGATAGGCCCACCATCTCCCGTGGGCTACCCCAGTCCGCCAGCAGCACATCCAGGTCAAAGGTCAGAGCACCGACAGGCTGGTCCGGCAGCTCAAATGCCTCACGTACCAGCGGATGAAGTTCACCTACGACGCCGGCGGAGCGGTCCGCGACTCGAACGTCTGCACACCGGCCGGGGTGGAAGGCGGCGTGCTCCCCGGGGTCAAACACCACGTCCACCCTCAACCGGGAGAGCAACGTCTCGACCACGCCCTTAAGATCGAAGAAGTCCATCCAGGCGCGGTCTTGATGCTCCAGCCAAGACCGTTCCTCGCGAGGACCGGTCATAACCGCCGCCAACCGCTGACGCTCGTCCGGCAGCTCCGCCCCTTCCACGGGCACGTAGATCCGACCGATCTCGAAGATGGACACGCGGTCCAAGAAACGCAGATTCCGACGCGTGGCGTTGAGCAGCGAGGGCAGGAGCGCCTGCCGCAGGACATGCTGTTCAGACGAGAGTGGATTCCGGAGCTGGAGATAGGTATCGGGATCCGGGAACGGCTGACCCGGACTGAGCCGCGCCTCCTCCTCGAGACTGGTCAGGGAGTAGGTGATGACCTCGTCCAGGCCGCACCCGGTCAACACATCGCGCACTTGCTCAGCGCCCTTGAGCCGCATGGATTCTCTCTGGGGCGGCAATTCGTCGCGCAGCAAGGTGGTGGGGAAGCGATCGTAGCCCCAGATCCGTCCTACCTCTTCGACGAGATCGATGGGCCTGGTCACGTCCTGGCGGTGCGATGGGACAGCGACCGTCAGCACATCCCCCTTCGATGGTTCTGAGACCTCGAAATCCAGAGAGGAGAGGATGCGCACGACCTCATCCCTGGGGACCTCCACGCCCAGAATGCGAGCGGCATACGCCGGATCGAAACGGATCACCGGCTGCGGTTTTCGCCCTGGATAGAGATCACCGATGATAGGGGCGACCTGCCCGCCCGCCAGCTCGGCCATCAGGTACGCCGCCCGCGCCGCGGCCCTTACCGTGAGCTCTGGATCGACTCGACGACCGAACCGCTGGCCCGACTCCGTGGAGAGGCCGAGCTCACGAGAGGTGCGCCGGACGTTCAGATAGTGGAAGTTGGCCGACTCCAGAAGGACGGTGTCCGTGTGCTCGGAGACCTCGCTCTCCTCGCCACCCATGACGCCCGCCACGGCAACCGGGCCGCCGCCGTCGGTGATCAGGAGCATCTCCTCGTCGAACGTGCGCATCTGCCCATCCAGCGTCTTCATCCGTTCCCCGGCTTCTGCCCGTCGAATGATGATGGCTGGGCGGTCCCCGCCCGGACAGGATCGTAGGAGCTTGTAGTCAAAAGCATGGAGAGGCTGGCCCAACTCAAGCATGACGTAGTTTGTGACGTCCACGATGTTGTTGATGGGACGCACGCCCGCCCGCCGCAGCCGCATCTGCATCCAGAAGGGGGAAGGTTGGACATCCACCTCCTTGATGAACGCGGCGGAGTAGCGCGGACAGAGATCGGGGTCAGCGATCTCTAGCTTCAAGAAATCAGGGTTGGCTGCCAGCTCGGCAGGGCGCCGGTCCAGCACCTTGAGGACCTCGCGCTTGAGGGGAACGTCCAGCAAGGACGCGGCCTCTCGCGCGACACCGATCACCGAGTTGAGGTGGGCGAAAGGCCCCTTGATGTCGAACTCCAACACAGCGTCGCCTATGTAGCCAGCCAAGGGCGTGCCGACCGGCGCGTCGTCAGGTAAGTAGAGGATGTCGACCTGCTCGTCAGACAACCCCAGTTCCTTCTCCGAGGCAACCATGGCCCGGGACGGAATGCCGCGGATCTTGACCTTTTGAAGGGTCATCACCTGTTTGTCCGGGGCGTGCCCGTCATAGAGCCGCGCGCCCTCCCGAGCAAAGGCGACCTTAAGGTGAAGCCCATCCTCACCCTCACGCTCGACCAGGCTAGGAGCGCCAGTCACGACGACCTCCATCTCGGGACGCCCATGGTCCACCTCGACGAGGACCAGTCGGTCCGCGTTAGGATGGCCATGGACAGCCCGGACCTGGCCCACGACGAAGTGCTCGGGACTCCAGGGCAGCTCGGCCTGCGGAAGCCCGATATACTCAATGGTCTCGACCTCCAGGCCGGCCAGGGTGAGACGCTCGGCCAGCTCTTCGACGGAAACGTCGGTCTTCAGATAGTCATTCAACCAAGACAGTGGAACTCTCACTGGACATCTCCTTCATGTACTCATCTTAGGCAACCTAGACCCCGCGTAAGTCCAGATTCTCAATCGCCGCCATCGCATGAGGATTGCATCGCATGCTGGGCTAAGATTGTGCAGCTCGACATAGCATCGTCGAGTGTAGCACGATCAGGTCCTCCAAGGCCGGACGCCCCTATAGGTCCTGTGGATGAGAGACGTCCATTCACGTATCGTAACTCCCCTCACGTCCGAACCATCTGGCGGCAACGCGATGCGGCGGGAGTCCCTGACCAGCGTTCCCGGCACCGCATCGCCGTGGGCAGGTCTGGTTAGCCGTTCAGCACGCTAGCTTTGCCTAGAACTGCCTCAGGAAGCGCAGATCATTGCCGTAGAAGAGGCGGATATCATCGATGCCGTGCTTCAGCATAGCCGGGCGTTCGACGCCGAAGCCAAAAGCGAAGCCACTCCATTCATCGGGATCATACCCGCCGTTCTCCAATACGGCGGGGTGGACCATGCCGGCGCCGGCGATTTCCAGCCAGCCGCTATACTTGCACACCCGACAGCCCGCGCCCTCGCACAGGATGCAGTCGATATCGGCCTCGATGGAGGGCTCCGTGAACGGGAAGTAGGAGCCACGGATGCGGAGGTTGCGCACCCCCCCGTAGAAGCGGCCGGCGAACTCGGTCAACGTCCCGATCAGGTCGGTCATGGTGATGTGCCGACCGACGGCCAGGCCCTCCACCTGGTAGAACTGATGCTCAGATCGGGCCGTGATCTGCTCGTACCGGTAGCACTTGCCTGGCAGGATCACCCGGATGGGCTCGGGATAATACTCGTGCATGGCGCGAATCTGCCCCGGCGAGGTGTGGGTCCGGAGCACGATGCCGTCGTCGACCCAGAATGTATCCCACATGTCGCGGGCAGGATGATGGGGCGGCATATTGAGGAGGCCGAAGTTGAATTCGTCGGTCTCCACCTCGGGAGCCTCGTAGACCTGGAAGCCCATGTCGCCGAAGATATCGTAGATGCGGCGCAAACTCTGGGTGGTCAGGTGGAGGTGGCCGTAGTCCACGGGCCGCCCGGGGAGCGAGACGTCGATGGCGCCCTCCTCAAGTTCCGACGCCATCTCCTCTCGCTCCAGCCTCTCGGCGCGCGCTTCATAGGCCTGCTCAAGGGCCTGCTTGGCCGCGTTCGCCGCGCGCCCGAAGGCGGGGCGCTCATCCCGGGGCAAGTTGCCAACGGAGCGCAGCATCTGTGTGATGGCGCCCTTCTTCCCCAGGTACTTCTTGTGCCACGCCTCCAGCTCCTCCCCGCGCTTTGCCTGTTCCAGGGAGGCCCGGGCCTCCTCCTCAACGCGTTCTAGCTCATCGAGCATCGGTCAACTCCTTAGCTCCATCCTCTGTGCTTGTCTCCGTCCAGCCTCGGCACGCGACAGACGGGCCGAACCGGATGTCCGGACGCCATGATCGAGGAGATCGTCGACTACGGGCTCCCCCCCGCCCGGCCTCTGGCCACCCAAGAAAATCGGATCAGACACCCCTCAGCCTCGCCTACTCGTGATCTGACGGCATGGAGGGCAGAACGACATCGCGCCCCTGAGGGGTTGCGCGCCTCCTACAAAAACAAAAAAGCCCCCGTCCCTTGAGGGACGAGAGCATCGTTCTCCCGCGGTACCACCCTGATTGACCCAGTCCGGGTCCACCTCTCTCGCCGACAGCACCGAGGCGCGATCAGCTGTCCCGATAACGCTGGACCTGCGGAGCGAGCTACTTGGGGGAGCGCATCAATCCCTCGTTCACCCGTCGGCTCAGGAGCGAACTCCGGTAGTGTTCTTGCCCGGCGCGGCTCTCAGTCCAAGGCCCCGCCTCCCTGGAGGCTTCCATCTACCTACTTTTCTCCGTCACAGCCTTTGTTGTTTGACACTTTCCTATATCGATCGATTATGCCCCAGAACCATGCTCTTGTCAAGCTCGACCATTGGGTCAACCCAGGGAGCCCTGGAAAGGAGCAGGCTCTCACGATGTATCCACTCCGACCAGAGCGTGTCTTGGCAGGAAGCATCGCAGCCTGGGTCAGCGCTTCCGCCTCGCCCGGGTAAGACTCTAGGCTGGTACCCCGCGCTGGCGCACAGCTTCGAACAGGATGACCGACGCGGCCGTGGCCGCGTTCAAGGAGTCGACGACTGGGCATATCGGAATGGAGATGCGTCCCTGAGCGAGCGACGCGGCCCGATCGCCGGCGCCGTGGGCCTCGCTGCCCACGATGAGGGCCGAGGGCGTCGTCCAGTCCACCTCTGTGTAGGTCCTCTGACCGCCGCCAGCCGCCAGCCACGTGTTGCAGCTAGCGACTATCTCAGCAACCGCATCCCAGTCAGCGTGGAGGATGGGGAGCCAGAGATGGGCGCCCATCGCGGAACGAACCACCTTGGGATTGCTGAAGTCCACGGTGCCGGGCGCCAACAGGACCTGCTCGACCCCGGCAGCGAGGGCGCTCCGGAGAAGGGTACCCAGGTTCCCTGGATCTCGGAGCCTGTCAGCGATGAGGACGAAGCTTGGCGGCTGGGGAGGCGCAAACTCGGGGAACGGAAGCACAGCGACAATGCCCTGAGGCGTCATCGTGTCGGAGCACGACGCCATAACCTCGTCGGTGACCTGGAAGGTCGGGGCTTCCATGGCGCGCAAGGTCACTAGCAGCGCCTTGCCCCGCCCGCCCTCTGTCAGGTCCTCCGTATGCAGGACCAGGGACGGAACCAGGCTGGCCCGGGTAACCTCCTCCACGAGACGGACCCCCTCCAGGACGAGCCGCCGATCCGCGTGACGAAGGTCCCTCTGGGTCTGGAGCTTCCGTACGTATTTGACCTTGTCGTTACCGGAGCTCGTGATCACCTGGATCAGCCTGCTTGTTGCCTCGCGATCCCAGCAGTCCACGGACCTGCTCGATGCCGTAGACGAACCCTCCTAGAAGTCCCGTGGCCAGGGTCACGCCTCCGATCGAGATGGCCAGGGCTGTAGCCACGTCAGCATCGGCGCCGATTGGGGAGAATACCGCGGCGCTCACGGCCTCGCGGACACCCCATCCACCGATAGAGGGTATCATTCCGGATACGGACAGAAGGGGGCTGGCAATGAAGAAGTAGCCGAGACCTACTCCCACGTCGACGGCCATGCCGCACAGCCAGTTGATGAGGATGTTGATCAGGTTGAATACCACAGAGACCCCGAAGGCACCAGCGACGGCCCTCCATCCGCACCCGGTCACTGCGGCGTAGATTTGGGCCAGAGCCCCTTCACCGCTCAGGCTGACCTTAGAGGGAAGCCACGAGGTCAGATATCGAAGGAAACGTCCCTCCAGCACCAAGGCACCGCCGACAAGACCGCCGCCAGCCACGCCCACCAGCAACCAAACGAGCCACGGCTCCATTCGTCCGGCCAGGAACGGGAGGGCCGCCAGCCCCATCAGGAGCAACACGAGAAGACCCGTCATCCGGTCCAACAGGACGGTGCCGACGGCGGCCGGTGACTCAGTATCCTCGGTCAGCTCCAAGGCGCGCATCACGTCCCCGCCGAACTGAGTGGGTAGAAAGCTGCTGAAGAACTGCCCGATGAAGTAGAGGCGTACTAGGCGGAAAAACGAGACCTGAAGGTGGAGGCCTCGCAGGAGGAGAAACCAGCGGAAGGCGCGGATCACGAGGCTGGAGATGTAGAGACCGAGGGCCAGCAGTAGATAACGAACGTTGGCTTGACCGAGAGCACCCAACGTCTCATCAGGATTGACGACCTTCCAGAAGAGGAAGACCAGTGCTCCGACGCTGATCACCACACGTAGGATGTTGAGCGCACGCCTATTCATGGTCCCCCGGTCGCACTGGTGGAATGGATGTCAGGAGTCGCTGACAGTGCAAGGGGGAGGCTCCAATCGCCTCCCCCTCTTTCACGTGTCGCGACGCTGTCTAGTCCTCGAGCTCGACCTCTAGTTTGTCGAACACCGGCTTTGCTGGAGTGAAGCCTTCGTAGTTGGTGGCCCCGAAGCCGAAGACCCGATCAGCGCCGAGGGGGTCGTCGTGCCTCCCGCTGTAGAGTAGGTCGCCGTTCACCTCCACACTGATCCAATTGTCATCCCGCTGGATCTTCCACTCGTTCCAGGCCGTGTTCCCACAGCTGTCGTCGCCGTTGCAGTACACGACGCCGCAGTTGATGCTGTCCGACCTGTTCCAGAAGTCCGTGAAGATCTCGTCCCCCTCGTCGGTCCGCTGATAGACACGATACTCACATTTCGGCCGCTCGCCACCGGGCTTATCGGGATTGTCGATCCGGACTTTCACAGCATAGTACGTGTCGAAGTCGTCCTCCGAGGAGAAGAAGATCTCGTAGGTGGCATTCACGGATGCCTCCCACCATCGCGCATCCACCTCCAGCCCATACTTGGTGGAGGGGATCTCCACGTCCGGCGTGAACAGCGCCCTAGGGTTCTCCTCGGCGCGACGGGCGACGATGTACCCATGACCATCCTCGTACTTGCAGTCCTTGTTGGGCCCGCAGTCTGGATGCTCGTAAGGCGCCACCTGGTAAAGGGCTCCACGGGTTCTCTCCCACAGCCGCGGCCACCCACTCTCCTCGTCGCTGAAATCGTCCTCGTACTCCCAGACGTAGACGTCCTCCACGTCGCTCCACGGCCCGACACCGTGCTGGTTCTGTCCGCGCACGCGATAGTAGTACGTTCCGCTATCGTTGTCGAGATCGCAGTAACCACCGGTAGCATCGAACTCGCAGTCCTCATCGGTGGCTGGGTCGTAGGTCCTCAAGTCCTCGGTGAAGGCGTCGTTCTCCGCCTCCTCGAGGATGTAGCTGTCGGGCTGCGTGGCAGCCGGATAGCTGTCGTCATACGACCAGCTGACCCGGTAGCTCTGATCTTCGTCGTCGTTGTCGATCTCATCCAGGTCCGGCGCGAAGGGCTCGCCGATCACCGACGTCGACTTGACATCGCTCCATTCGCCAGCCCCAAACGCGTTGTGACCGCGCACCCGGTAGTAGTAGGTCCCGCCGTCCTTATCCGTGAACGGTTGCGACGTACCTGAGCCCTCGTAGACGGTGGTCCAGTCACTGGGGTCCTCCTGCGTCGCCTCCTGGAGTGTATAGGTGACCGGCTCCGTCACATCTGGATGGCCGGCATCATAGGACCAGCTAACGGCGTAGTCTCCATTCTGGTCGGGGTTGTTGATATCATCCAGCGTCGGCTTATAGGGCACCGGCGGCCAGCGTCGGGTGAGGAGGGGCAAGTAGACGTATTGTAGGTCGGGACGGATGTAGGTCCCCGCCGTTCGCGTGAAAGCCTGGAGCGGCGCGACGATTTCCACAGTGTTCGTGATCCAGCTGTCACGAGGTGCGCCCGGGCTGATCTCGACACTGAACTGGATCTCGTCCCAAGAGGGGTAATCCAGCGTGTTCATCCACGTGATGACGTTGTTGTGGACACCGATGCTTGCCGTCGGGTCGAGGACACTGAGGCTACCGGAGACGTAGGTCAGATGAGCAGGCAACGTATCGGTGAGCCGAACATTGGGGACGTCATAGGGGTTGCCAACGTCCGTATTCTCAATGCGAATGGTGTAGGTCAAGACGTCGCCGGGTTCACCCTCCTCAGAGGAGACACTCTTCAACGTAGCCCCCGTGTCGAGGTTGCCCAGGTCGGCCGCAGCCGTCGTTGAAGCTGAATCCTGAACCAGCTCTCCTGCTCCCGTGACCACGGCTGTATTGACGATTTCGGCATACGTGAGCTCACTCGAGATCTCGGCATTGAAGGTCAGTGTCGCGTAGCTATAGCCGACCAACTCGGCCGTCCAGGTGAGCGTCCGTCCTTGGACACCCCAATCCCCGCTGGTGGCACTGAAGGTGCCGACCACGTAGCTCAAGCCGTCAGGCAGCGTGTCAGTCAACCAGGCATCTGCGGCCACGTCCCCGACGTTCTCCACCCGGAGCGTATAGGTCAACGTATCTCCCGGAGCCGCCGTGTCCTCATTCACCTGCTTGCTTAGCTCCAGGACCGCCGCGACCGTCTCTTGCGCAGGCTCGGCGCGGACATCCGCCTGGGACAGGGCCAGGGACAGGACCGCAACCAGGGCCAGAGCGGACAGACTAGTCAGCAGAATCCATGCAAGACGGTGTTCGGAACCGACCGTATTCTTGGCTTTCTTCATCACTTGATTTCAGCTCCTTGACTGTGTCGGGGGCGCTGCGCGGTTTCGATGTGATGCCGTTCTTCGCGACGCCACTCCAACTTGGGCAGTATGCTCAACGCGGAGATTCTACTACGGACCATGCCTCCTGTCAACGTGCGAGGAATTCGGGCACAGCTTCATCGTGCTCGCCGACGCCTCACGAATAGGGGTACGGATCGGCGTTCGACAACCGTGGCGTGCCGCTGCTGAGCTTCAGACCCATTCTTTCTCTGACTTTTTCGGGGTTCCGCCTGAAGGTCGACAAGTCCTCGTCCAGCGACAACAAGGCTCGGAGGCGCGGGGGAGGCGAGGTGGTTGTGTCGGTAGCCCTATTTCACCATCACGCTAGGCAGCACGACACGGTCTCCCAGCGAGGTGCCGGCGTCGTCTACCACTGGCACCCGCTCCATCGTGTCCGCGCGATACAGCCCTACCTCAAGCCAGTGCTCACCGGGTTGTGCTGCCTCCCCGACGCGGAAGCGATAGATCTGGGCGACAATGGCTTCAGGTTTCCAGTGCCAGGGCGGGACATCAAAGCCGTCATACTGTCCAACCACGCCGTTCTGGCTATCAATCAGATGGGCAAAGCTCGCCAGGGGTTCATACACGGGACCGGCGACCCGCCAGTAGACAACCAGCCGCACCTCGCCCCCGACGTTGACGACCGCGTCGTCGAGCTCGTAGCCCATCAGATGCGCCCTCTCACTGAAATGAATGGGCAGGGACAGCGGTCTATCTCCCTGTAGATCGAGCGATGCCGTGGATTGCACCGCGATGTCCGACAGTTCGCGTTCTATCCTTGGCCCGCCCGTGACCTGATAGAGATGGTAGGAGGGAGCCCCAGGGGGTGGGTCTCCCCGCAGTAGCGTGACGGTCTCCCCCATCCACCGGCTGAAGAGTGCTCCATCGGGCTCGACGAAACCAGGGATAAGATAGCGTCGGGAACCCTCCGCGGGCGGGAGAATGAGCCCTCGCTCTGCGTCGAACCAGCGCAGGTCGATCTCCTCGCGACGGAGCATCCGATCAGCCAGCAGCAGGTGCCGATCGTCGGGGAAGGGCTCAGAGACCCATATCTCCCCCGTCAGATGGCTGTGACTCAGATCTCGAAATGCCTCGGTCAGCGCGGTCTGGTAGATCTCGTGGACCTGGGGCTGGGTGCGCCAGGTCAGGAAGTAGTCGCGGAACACGTCGAGTCCGTTGAGAGCGAGGAGAAGGACAACGACCAGGATCGCGAGGCGACGCACTCTCCACCCGATTCCAGACACGGACCAATCCCAGAGCGCGATCGCCCCCACGGCTGGGAAAACGACAATCGCCGGCAGCGCGCCTATCCCTCGAACGAAACTAGGAGCCTCGGGGGTGAGCATGGCCGGAGAGAGCCCTAACAGAGTCCAGACCACGAGCAGGAAGAAACGCGGTTGCCGCCATCGGAAGAGACTGACCACGAAACCTAGCGAGGCGAGAAAACCGAGACCGGGACCGAATGGCGGACGCCCCGACAGATTGTACCGCCAGTTGGGATCGCCCGTCAGCACAAACACGCCCAGGGTATTCGCCACCTCTCTGGCGAATGGAAGAGGATTGCCAGATTTTAGGGCCTCAATGATTCCGCCAAGCTGATCCAGGCGGGTCTCAGCAGTTCCCGGGTGAACTGTCACTTCATAGACAAAAGGGGCGATTACCAGTCCCGCAACGACCAGCGTCACCACAGTAACCCGCCACAGCTGATGCTGGGGCAGAATCCCAAGTGCCCCAAGATAGAGGAGCAGGATGGGCAGGAGGAGGCTGGTGCTGCGAGCCCCCGTGAACGTGTACCAAGTGAGCCCGACCAGGGCTGCACCCGTGACGAGCCAGCCCCAACGCAGATGCGCACTCCGGTGTCCCCGCGTGCGTCGCCCCAGGTCCAAGCCCACCCACAGGCAGAAGACAGCCGCGGTGAAGAACAAAGGGAGTGTGAGACCCCGTAGGGCCACCCGACTGAAGAAGAGAGGCCACCAGCTAATAGCCATGACCCCGCTTGTGAGAAGCGCTGTCGGCCGTCCGAAGAGCCGTCTGATCAAGTGATGGGTTCCGGCCACAAGGAGAAGTCCCGCGAAGCGGGTTACCAGGCGGGCGGCGAACGGGGTGAAACCCCAGATCCTCATCGCGAAGGCGAGGAAGTACATGTACAGAGGCTCGGCACTATAGCTGATTTTCCAGTGGAGGGGACGCTCGCCGTCGACGATTAGCTCACCCAACTGCATCATTCTCAGCTCATCATGCGAGGGGCCCGGTGGCACAGTGGTCGGAGAGAGGAAGCGAAAGAAGGTGCCGACGAGGAGGATACCGACCATCAGCCAGAGCTCAGCTCGCCGACGGGCGTCGCTTCCAGCATCCGTCCACAGCGTCATCGTCCTTCTTCCACCCGGTAGATGAAGATAGAATAGCCAATCCGAGCATCAGGCTCACATCCCAAGAACCAACTATAGAGCGCGGGATCTGGAAGCACGGCGCCCACCAGATTGGTGACGCTGATAGCGTATACACCAGGCTCGGGCTGGTCAAGGTCGACCGGTGGGTCGCGCCACAGCTCATAGCCGTGGGGCAACCCCGGCAGGAGCTCGTGACGGACGCCGTACGCTTCCGGGGGGGCGCTCCCGAACCAGCCGAGCCGGACGCAATCGACGCCTTCTTGCTCCATCCACCGCCGGAGGCCGATCAGATCCTGCCCCCAATCAATGTTTGAGTCGACCAAGACCTGCCAGCCATTCTCCGGCCCACCACCGATGGTGTTGAAGAAAGCCAGGAAATGAGGGTACAGCACAAGCGTTCCGACGCCGAGCCAGGCGGTGAGCAGGAGAGCGGCGAGTCGAGCCGGGTCGCGTCGCCTGAACCAGCAGACCGAGGGTTCGGCCAGGCGCCCGATGTGCAGCGCGAAAAACGGAAGCACAGGCAGCAGGTGACGGTAACCAAGGTTGAGCCGCGCCGTGGTAAGGGCTGCGAAAAACAACAGCGGCGGGACGGCAACAAACACATCCCCCGATCTAGGTCGGCGTGCCAGCGCGACCGTAGCCAGAATCAAGCCCAGTAGGGTTGGCAGCGGCGTTTTGACGGCCAGGGCGACCGGGAAATAGTACCACCAGCCCTCTGTGCTGGTCTCGCCCAGCAGATAACCGGGGCGTCCTCCACCCGCCAGATTGAGTACGGCCCGTATGCCCCGGATGTATGGGGGGGCTGGCACGGGCCATCGGAGTCCCTCAACTGGCTCCAGCCGGAAGAGGTAGCTGGCCCAGACCACGAAAAGTGAGAAGACGACTGCCACGGCAGCCATCGCCGCGCGGCCCGAAAGGCGCCGGACACGCTCCTCTCGCTCGGCGAGGCCCGCCAGCAGGAAGGACAGGGCGAGGATAGGCCCGAAGATGAGCGCTGAGAGTTTGGCCGCGAAGGCAAGGCCGAGTGCCAGACCGGCGACCACCAGCCGACCCGGCGTTAGACGACGGGAGAGGCACCAGAAGGCGTAGGCAGCCAGTACGGCAAAGAACGTCCCCCCGAGGTCCGTTGTCGACAGCCGCTGGTGAGCGAGGATGTTGGGATCCAGGGCGCAGAAGGCGGCAGCAAGCGTGCCTCCCCAGGGGCCGAACAGATCTCGCCCCCAACGGAAGATGAGGGAGACCAACAACAGTCCCAAGCCCATGACGGGCAGGCGAGCCAGGAAGACAATGAGATCGGCACGCTGGTTCGCCTGCCAAAGGAAGTTGTCGGCGAAGTGATACCATTCGCCAGCCTCCCACCACTGGTCGAGAGGAAGATGGAGATCGAGGAGCAGGTGGGCAGGGAGGGCACTGAGCACATTGACCAAGGGTGGGTGCTCGACGCTGAGCCGGGGATCGCCAGTGCCCAGGTAGGCAGCGCCGCGGGCAATGTGGTTCTGCTCGTCCATCGTCGCCGACTTCTGGACCAGACTGGTTAACCCCAAACCCCACGAGAGGAGCAGCAGCGCCACCACGGCCCAGCGGGGTGCGAAGCGCTGCGCAACGCGGATTCCGCTGCTTCGCTCTCTCTCCGATCTCTCAAGGCTCACGATATGCCCCCGTGCCGGGACAGCCGTCCTGCGTCGACCTGGGTTCCGGCATTTGGATAGGAGGCAGCCTCTCTGTGACGCCCCTTGCCGGCGGTTCCCACAGCGCAATCATCGATCCACGACTCATCGCTCCCTCGATTGAGCTCAAAGCCTCTACGTCGGCAGCGCGGAGACCGGCGACTCACGGCCTCAAAGGAATCCGTGGTCTTCCACCCTCGCGCACACCATACTCTGGTCGCGCACACCTCTGGATACCGAAGCACGGAAAGGATATCATCCCGGGGAGAAATCTCGCCTGCACTCATGGGAGGGTCACCGGATTCAAGAGCACCCGATCATGACCTGCGATGGTAAGCCGCTCCAGGGTCGAGGGATTATACAATCCCAGTTCCAGGGCGTAAAGGCCGGGCGGCGTACCCGACGGCGCCGTCAGCACGTGGTGCTGAACAACAAGGTCACCACTAGACCAACCCTCCGCCGGGCTGGCCAGTCCGTCATCCTGTGCGACCAGCTGCCCCTCTCTCACCAGGTGGACGAAGGCCTTCAGTTGACCATAAGGGGGGTCCTCGACGCGCCAGTACGTCAACAGGCCGACGGAGCCACTCTCGAGCTGGGGTACTCGCTCATATCCAACCAGGGCAAGTCGGTTGGAGAAGAAGGCAGGCAGCGCCACCGGCGTGCCATCGGGTAGGTGCGCACCCTGATCCAGGCCCCCAATGTGGCGATCCAATACCTCTCTGTCCCCCAGCCCATAGGCGTCGAAACGGTCAGCGACCTGAACCGTGGACCACGAAGCCAGCCGGTCACGCAAGGGCTGTCCCTCGCCAAACGGGACAACGTGGGGCACTAGCACGTGCGCCCCCAGGCCAACAGGGATCACGAGCGTCTCGCGGACATCGCAGAGTCGTACGTCCTGCACACTCGCCCGAGCGGTGAAGGCCAGCGTCGGTCGATCCATCGAGTCGACAGAGAGTCCCCCAACAGTGACGGCACTGTGGTGACCGAGGGCGTCCAGATGGTGGCCCACAGCCGTCAGGTCAGCCTGGTAGAAGTACTGGACATCCTCGCGGCGCGGCCACCGGACGTAGTAGTCACCCACGGTTAGCAACAGAGATGGCAGCAGCAACGCCGCGACCACCGCCACGCGATGCGCTCTGGAGAGCACCGCCCCTTGCTTGTCCAGCCGTCTCCGAAGCCACCGCCAGCTCTCAGTGAGTGCCAACGCCGGGAAGACGAAGACGACCACCTGGGCCAGCACATTCCGCACCGAGCTGGGCGCGTCGGAGACAAGGCCGGGAGGCGCGTGGGCGCTCAGAATGCTGGGCAGGAGTCCACCCACCAGGAAGATGAGGAGGAAGCCGAACCGCGGCGTGCGCCAGCGCCAGATGGCGATACCCAGCCCCATGTAGAAGAGCGCCGCCCCCACGGGCTCTGCGAAGACCGGTCGTCCGGGGATGCCCTGGTGCGGCCAAGGATCCCCGGTGATCGCGAAAAAGCCGAAGTTGGCAACTAGATTGTGCCAGACCAGGGAGGGGTCCCCGGTCAGCAGTTGGTCCAGCGGCCGACGGACCTCGGCAATCCGGTACTCAGCGCCGGGATGACGGGCCAGCCACACCAGAAGCGGCGAGGCAATCAGAGCTGCTGCCAGAAAGAGGACGAGCACTCGAACCCAGGGGAGGTCTCTCTCCCGGGAGATCAAGGCCCGGTGGAGGACAAAGGCTGCCAGGACGAAGGGCAGCACGCGCGCAGCCATGTACGTGTAGAGACTCAACCCCAGGAGGAGCCCTCCCAGGACGTGACAAGGGATGCCGAGGACAGAGGTGTCGGATTCCCGATCCAACGTGCGAACCAGGCAATAGGCAGCCAGGGCACCGATAAACGGCAGGCTGATGGCCCGGATACCGACCCGGGCGTAGAACAAAGGCCAGAACCCGATGGTCAGGCCAGAGATGGTCATCAGCGCGACGGCACGGCTGAACAAGCGCCTCATCAGCGAATAGACGGAAGCCAGGCCCAGGAGGCTAAAGGCGAAGGAGGGCCAGCGCAGCCCGAGCCAATGCTCCCCGAAGAGTGCCACCGTTCCTGCCTGGACGTACTGATACAGCGGCTCGTGTCCATAAGCCCGGGTGAAATAGATGGCGTGATGGCCGCCCAGGATCTGGCGAGCGATCAAGCCATTGGCCACTTCGTCGTGGCTCAGCCCCGGAGGCACGTCCCCGAGACTCCAACAGCGGAGCACGGCCGCTAGTAGCAGAATCAAGGTGAGGAGTGCCCACGTCCCTCCTCGGCTCATCTGTCCTCCTCGACAACCCTGACGGTCTCTCCAGACAGGATCAGTCGCCCGTCTTGAGCAAAGCCGCTCCCGGCATTCACGACCGTCAGCCGCTCCGTAGTATCCGGGTCATACACCCCCACGGCGACGCCGTACGTTCCGGGGACGACGCCCTGCATATCGATAGGGATCTCATCCTCCACACGTTGTCCAGGATACCACAGCGTGGTGGGTAACCGCCACCGCCGGGGCATGGCGTCGTCCTGAGCCACCGGCTGACCGGAGGTGAGATCGAAGACGTGAACAAAGACCTTGTAGTCCACGTCCATCGTCCGCTGGGAGCGCCAGTGCAGTGTGAGCCGCAACTGCCCCTCCTCTCGATGGATCCTGTAACCCAGCAGACGCAGGGCGTCGTCAAACAGAGCGTTCACCGGCATCGCCCCCGCCGGGATCGAGCCAGAGCACTGGGACTCCGTGATTCTCACCGTGCCGACGGTCATTGAGGGACCGGACATCGCTCCGGTTTGCCCGTCAATTAGACCGAGCCGCATTCGGTAGGAATCCAGTGGTAGCGAGACATCCAGGGGCACAACGTAATATCCCCAGACTAGAGTGTGGGCAGGCCAATCACTCGTTGACCAGCCAGAGGATACCTGGTGTTCAGACGCCTGCGCCACCTCGCCATCGTGAGAAAGCAGTGCCAATTGCAGAACCAGGTCCTGACCGGGCGACTCCGCGGTCCCCCAACCCACATTGATCGGCAGGCTGTCACCCGGGTTCGCGCACGCCTCTGCACCTTCGATCCGAACTGGCCCAAGTCCGGTCGCCAGCTCTTCCATCAGCTCGAAATCCTCGCCGCCGACAGGGGAGGTCGAGAAGACAGCGATGTCGTCGTCCTCGTATCGGGGCCTTGATAGGAGATAGCGTCGCCAACGGGCCAGACGGCCGGCCCCGACGTCTCGCTTATGGAGAACGAGGTAATTCACGTCGTCCCTGGCCAGGGAGTGCAACTGCCCGCTGACGTCCGTGAGCCGAGGATCCAGCTCATCGAACTGACGCAGCTTCTTCAACAGCGGTTGTCCATCGAGATAGTCGTACGCGTCCAGCGGCAGACGGGATACGTGCCCCTGGAGGATCGGGCGCTGATGAAGCGTCTGCTCGAACATGTATCGCTTGCACGTCTGCGCATCGACGGGCACGTTCAAGATGCCGAAGTCATCCACGTCAGCGGCGAGCAGTGCGTGGATTGGAGACCCTCGAGACTCTTGCAGCGGGACAGGGATTGCCAAGAACTCGCCGAAAACCAAAAGCGTGACCAGGGCGGCAACGACCAGCGGCGACCTCCCGGTCCGGCGGTGGAAGACACCCATGGCATATGAGGCTCCGTATGAGGCCAATACGGCCATCGGCAGAGCCGTGAAAAGGCTGAATCGATCCGGGAAGCGTACAAGACGTACGATGAAAGCTTCTTTGAACAGGCGATAGGGCATTGGGAGTGCCGGGTATAGTCGCCCGTTGACGCGCAGATTGAGTCCGAGAGCCAGCGCAACCATCAGGGCCGCCGCAAGCAACCAGGGAAGGGCCTCCCGCGGCCTCCGCAGAGCACCCAGGGCCGCTAGCACTATGGCCGTAAGGCCCAAGTATGCCGGAAACCGCCGACCTCCACTGCGGTCTCCATAGTAACGCTCGTACGCAGGCCCGGTCACAGCCCCGAAGACCGGATGATCTGCACCCGGCGTCAGATATGCCATCACATCGGTCTGGAGTGCCGCTTCATCCACCTCCTTCACGAGCTCCGTCGAGGTGGTCCGCCACTCCGTGCCGAAGAGCAGCGCCGGAGGTGTCAGGGCTAGCAACGTCACCCCAGCACCAAGGAGCATGGGACGCAACCAATCACGGCGGCAGGCCCAGACATGCGGGACGGTGAACAGGAGGATGAACGTCCCAATGATGGATGCTGGGATCAGAAGCTGCCATCGAGTGTAACCGGTCAGGGCGAAGAAGAAGCCGGTCAGGAGACCTGCCTGCCATTCCTGTTCGCGAAGCGTGCGCAGGAGGAAGTACAAGAACAGGGGTATGGCATACGTGCTGATCAGATTCGGATGGTCGAGCTGGGCCATGCGATAGGGCCAGCACTGGTAGATCAGCCCTCCCAGGAAAGCCGCCCGTCTGTCGTGGGTGAGATGGCGTACGAGGAGGAAAGCGGCCCAGCCGCAGAGCGCCAGGTTAAGGAGGAAGGCCAAGTTGTAGGCCGTGATGCCCCCAACCATCGTTCGCAGCCCGAGCCACTCCAGGATGTGTATCCAGGCGAAGTTGTGAAAGACCAGGGATACACCCCGGGGGAAGAACAGGTTGCGAGTGAAGAAAGGGGTCTGTGCCTGGCGCAGCGCCTCCCCAACCCACCAGCCATTCCAGTAGTGGATGTGGGCGTCCAATGTGCGCCCTGGGAGAGCGTTCGTCAGGTGGCGGACGAGGGGCCAGGTGGTCGCCGCCGCGACCCCGAGATACGCCAGCGCGAGCAAGCCGTCCACTCCTTGCAGCCGGTCGCCTGCGGTCTCACCTGTCCCCATTGGTAACCCGTATCTTGGTCAACAGCATGCGATTGGCCACTGGACGCCCCTCCTCATTGAGGACCTTCAGACGTCCGTGGGGTGACGAGTGCAGGCCCAGCTCCAAATCATAGAAGCCTGCCGGGGTGCCCTCGGACACGGTGAGCTCCCGTTCCTCCCTCACCAGAGTTCCCGGCTTCCACCGATTGGTACACACAGCACGATCGGTCAGCGGGCTGTTGGTATTTCCCCAGATCTGGTTCTCGGCGCCCAAAACGTGGACAAACACGTCGTAGTTGACGTCCATCGGATTCAGCGCCAGCCAATGCAGCGTCAAGCCGATCGTCTCACCCGGCTGAACGACGCGCTGGTCCAGGCTGTATCCGACCAGCGCCACCTTGTCACCGAAGTTCAACTCCATGGGGTTGGGTACGTCTCCGGGCCGCGGATGCACCTCCACAGAAGCCAGTTGAAGCGCGTCCTCGCCTCCCTCCGTGGTCAGCCGTGGCCCGTCAGGCACGTACAGGCCGACCTGCACGTAACCATGGTCCGGTGCATAGGCTGTCTCTGGAACGTGGATCCGATACGTGTCGGCGAAAACGGTTCCGGGGTCCCACACACTGGTCGGATAGCGCCCCAGCCCGGGATAGGTATCGCGTTGTGCGATGATGACCCCCGTCTCGCTCATCAGATGAACGAACACCACGTGATTCTGCTCGGTGCGCGTCATAACCTTCCAGTACACGGTCACCTCGACCGCGTCCCCTGGGGTGATGTCGACTGGGGCCACCTGGTGCCCCAGCATCTTGACGACGGCTCCGTCCGGGCTCCCGTGGCTAGACCGGAAGTCGGCACCGACGGGATTCGGCACGGCCTGGATCTGGGGCTCGCTCAAGGGGCGGGGCGGCGAGAACGCCGGTGCGAGAACGCATCCCAATGCGTACAGGGCGAGGGCAGCCATGCCCACACCGGTGATCGCCGTCGTCAACCATCCGTTGCGGAAGGGGGAGAATCGCTGCAGCCCACCCACGGTCAGCATACCGAAGGCGGGCAGAGCCGGGAAAAGGAACCTCCCACGAGCACCGGCCGGCTGCACGAGCGTGTAGAAAAGGACCCAGGCCACGAACACCGCGACTGTGCTCACCAGAAGACCTGCTGGACGGGATCGCAGGGACCTATCTCGCGGCACTAGGTATCCGGCCAGAGACACGCCACAGAAGACCAATAGGCCGTGATAGACCAAACTGGGCAGTGCCACTTGACCGTAACCAAACCGTCCCCAAAGGGTGCTCCACAGATAGGGCAGTTCCTGCCGGAGAGCCCACCAGCCGTCGGAGGGAGAGCGGCTGTTCCAGAGCTGGCTGTGAACGCTGGCCCCCAAGGGATCGCCGTACAGCATCTGATTCCGCGCGAACCACCAGCCGGAGACAAGCAGAGCCAGACCAATCACGATGATATTGGTCCGTAGGAAGTCACGCCAATCCCGGTCTCGCCACAGAGCCATGCCGTGGGCCAGCACGATGGGTACGAAGAGGACGACGAGGTGGATCTTGGTCAACATCGCCAGGCCGAAAAGCACACCGAGTAGGATGTTGGTCGCCAGTCTGGGCCCCTGAGAGAGGACGTCAAGCGAGACGACGAGCACAGCCGCCCCCCACAGCGCGGCAGGGACATCGTTGTTGACCGCTCCGGACAGGTACAAGAACTGCGGGTTGAAGGCTACAAGGGCGGCGCCTCCCACGGCCAGCCCCGGCCGTTCGGGAAAGACATGGACACCAATTCGGTACGTCAGCCACACAACACCGGCGCCGACGAGAACCGTGATCCAGCGAACCAGGTAGACGACCAGGGTAATGCCGGTCATGCGTGGGATGGACAGGGGGCCCAAGCGACGAGTAGGCCCGTGGAGGTACTGGTTCTTGTTGTCGTTGCCGACTTCCCAGTAGCGGTAGGCCCAAAACGGGTTTTCGACGGGCTGATAGTAGACGTCATCCTCTACGTCGACCCAACCCGAGACCAGAGCACCCAGGGCGTAGTAGAGTGGTGGATGATGGCTCTGAGCGCGAGGCGCCCCCGCCCGCTGCACCGGCAGGCTGCGGTACGCGCTGATGTGGCGAACGTACCGCACATGGCGTAGCTCGTCCGGCGCCTCGTAGAGCGGGTTGACCAGACTGTATGCCACTGCAAGTCCAACGTAGACGACCAGAAGGATGGCCAACGCCAGGCGGGATCGAAATTGGGAGCGGGTCACTGAGGGTCCCCCAGCGGAATGGTGACTCGATGCGCACCAGCCCCGCCGTCCTCTCCCACAGTTTGCCAGCGCTCTCCCGTCTTTGGGTCGTAGAGACCGACGACCAGCGCGGACGGCACCGATGCACCCTCCGAGGCGACGGAGAAACGGTGGATCTGGAGGAACCGGTCGCCGGGTCGAAGCGTCAAGGGATCCACCCATAGCCCATCATCAACGTCAAGCGTCTCGCCTTGCTTCCCGAGCAGGTGAGCGAAGACGGCCAAACGGGGCCCCGCGTACGTCTTCGGCGGGGGAGGCTGCGCCACAACGGGCATAGGCGGCAGTTCAAGGGGTTCGGAGACACGCCAAGCGGTGATGATGCTCACGGTTTCTTGCTCGCGCCCTTGCTGCAACGGACGGGCCGCCAGGAGCGTCAGCCCGTTGGCAAAGGTCACCTCCTCGGTCTCGAATGATGAGGTGAGACTCTTCCTCGGCGTATGGACACTCACATGTTCCGATATCAGCCGCCCTCCTGCCAGAGAGTCCTCAATGGCGTCGGACGGTTCCGGCCAGCCGGGCAGGAAGACGGGCATCGGGTTCGCTCCTTGCTTCCAGACTAGGGCCCGTTCGGGATGGAAAAGCCTCGGTGCCACATCCGGCCTCTCGAGATCGACCGTCAGCGCGATCCGGTCCCACGGGCCCATCAGTCCGCTTCCCACGGCGATGTCGGTATAGCCGACTTGCTCGTTGAGATACTCGGCAATCTTCCT
The DNA here is from genome assembly GCA_964542755.1 of uncultured Anaerolineales bacterium. Lineage (GTDB taxonomy): Bacteria > Chloroflexota > Anaerolineae > B4-G1 > B4-G1 > SKLM01. The sequence goes on along the minus strand of CAZIWL010000001.1, from coordinate 62,340 downwards.
CTGATCGGCGCGGTAGAGGAGGCGGACCATGCCACGACGGGGCCAGACCACAAAATAGTCCCAGAGGTCGCGGGCCGCGTTGCTGCACACGAAGGCAATCAACACCAGGCCTATCGCCGCTCGCCGCGCCCCTCTAGTAGCTCGGCCCCGAGACACACGCGTTGACGTCTGTCCCTCAACCCATCGTCCAATCCCGACCAGGGCGACAGCGGGCATGAGATAGGCCACCGGCTGCGCGACGATCGTGTGTCCCAGGCTGGCCGGCGGGGTGCTGATGAAAGCCGGCGTCAGGCCTATGCCCAACCAGACGATCAAGAAGAAGAAACGGGGCTCGCGCCAGCGGTAGAGAGAGAGCCCCACGCCGAGCCAGAGGAGGATTCCTCCCAGCACACCGAAGATGGGACGACCCGGGATGTTGTAGAGCCACTCAGGGTCGCCGCTGGCGTGGAACATGCCCAGCGTCTTCACCACTGAGGCCAAGAGCTGGGATGGATCTCCATCCCGAAGGGCGCGGAGGGGCTTCGCCAGCTCCGTGACTCGGGCGTCGGCCCCGATGCCTTCCAAGGCACGCGTGCTTCGCCCCCGCTGAATGGCCACGCCGAGCGGGGCGACGAGAACCGTCATCACCAGGAACGCCAGCCCGATCCCCCGCCAGTGCCGGCGTAGATGCGGCCGATGGACAGCCGCCAGGTACCCCACGAAGAGAATCAGAAGAACAGGGAGAAGCCGCGAGGCGGTGTACGTGTAAAGGCTTGCCGCCAGCAACAACCCCACCGGGATCCAGGCCCAGGGCCTGGATCCCGGGCCGTCGAGCCGACGCCAAAAGGCGTAAACCGTCGCCAGGATGAACGGGGGCAGGCTGATGTGTCGAATGGCCGTGCGACTGTACATCAAAGACCAGAAGGACGCTGCCAATGTCGCCGCGGCGACATTGGCCACTGCCTGCGCATCGGGGAAGAGGCGGCGGGCCAGGGTGTAGGTCAAGGAGATGGACAGGGTGCCGAACATCGCCGACAGGAGTCGCCCGCTCAACACGTTGAACCCGAGTACCCCCAGCACCCCTGCGTGGAGATGATGGTACAGCGGTTCGTGGCCGGAGGCCCCCAGGTAGTAGAGGGGAAACTCCCCTTCCAGCAACCGGTTGGAGAGAGCGTGGATGTTGATCAGTTCATCGTCACGCCAGCCGGGAGGGACTGCCTCCAGCCAACCGATCCGTAGGCCCCAGGCGACCAGGAGCAGCAGGACGACAAAGGCCCATTTGCACAGGCGACGATCAGTCACGAATCCGTGACCTCCAGCGGTTGGAGACGGACGCTGTCGCCGACCACTTCGCCGTCGACGACGATGGGGAGACGAGCCAGTTCCGGGTCGTGGTTGTCGTAGATCCCCACCTGGAGATGATACACGCCGGGTTCGACGTCGGGACCGATTTGTAGGCGGTGGATCTGGGCCACCGTCTCCCCGCCGTGCCAGTTCCAGGCGGGGGCGTCGAGCCGGTCCTCCTGGGCGACTACGTGGTTCCCATCATCAACCAGGTGGGTGAATAGGGTCAGGCTGTGGCCGAACGCGTCCTCAGGCACGTTTCCCAAAGGGTGGCTTGATGAAGATCCCGCGCCGACCTTGAGTCGCCAGAAAGTGATCAGATCGATGGTCTCCCCGGGCGCCAGCCGTTGTTCCGCTACCTCGTAGCCGACCAGCTCAACGCCCCCCCCCAGGCTGACCGGCAGCTCAAGGGATTCACCTCCCGCATGTGCGATACCAGATGCCGGCGTCAAGAGTTCGGAGAGCGCCGTGTTGGGAGGCCATTCAAAGACGTCGAAGTATGGATCTATGTCGTCGGGCTTCAACTCGACACGCTCCACCAACCGAAGACCGAGCCGACCAGCAAACGGATCAGCCAGCGGCGTGTTCGGCGGTATAATCAGTAGCGCATGATCAGCTTGAGGAAAGACAAGGGCACGACGGGCATCGAACCAGCGCAGCGACAGATCCTCGCGGTGGAGGCGCATCTGGGCGACCAAGGGATCGTGAGGGAGATCCGGAAACGGTGACGAGAGAGACACCGGCCCACTGTAGTCGATCTCATTCAGGTAGTCCGTGATGGCCGCCAGATTGCTGAAGTACGCAGCACGGGTCTCCGGCGCCTGCCCCCAGCGGACGAAATAGTCGTATCCCGTCAGCCCTGCGATCACGACCAACCAGACGATGCAAGCACCGGCAAACAGCCTGAACCAGTTCCGCCCGAGATGTACGCGGATGGCGCGACCGGCGGCAACAGCACCGACCACGGGCAGGGTCATGATCGCTGTCTCGGCAGCCTTGCTGTGCAGCGTACTGGTCCACTCACCGATGACGAGTGAGGGGACAATCCCGGTCATCAACCACATCACTAGGAAAGCATAGGCAGGGGTTCTCCAACGCCAGAGCGATAGCGCCAACCCGCCGTAGAAGAACAGACTCGTCACCGGATCGAAGATCGGGCGCCCCGGCAGATTGTACGTGACCAGGGTATCTCCGCGAAAACTGAAGGTCCCCAACGCGCTGACGGCATTTCTGAACAGGGGGCCCAGCTCCCCGCGACTGGCCGCCAGCAGCGGACCGGACAGCGTATTCGTCCGTCCCCATGACGAGGAATCGAGTAGATGGGGTGCAGCTAGCAGCGTGGCGAGGATAAGGGCGCCACCAAACCAAGGGCCTTGACGACGAAAGAGCTTGGGATCCGTTAGGGCCAAATAGAGCAGCAGGAGGATGAGAGACAACGCTGCCGCCAACGCCGCCTCGTAGACGTACAGAGACCCGCCCAACAGGAGAGCGAAGAGGCCCCAGGCCCACCAGAGGGGCCTGCCAACGTCACGGTTAAGCGCGAGCCACAGGAAATACGCGCTCCCAGTGAACAAGGCCGGGGCCGGCGCTGAGTTCAGGGCGAAACGGCTATCGCACACAGTCCAAAACGACACGGCCACCATGGCAGCACTCCCCAGTCCCACCGTCGTGCCGAACGCCTCCCGGCACCAAAGATACGTGAAGAGGACCAGCAGCGTGCCGAAGAATGCGGAGTGTAGACGGAGCGCAAGATCAGTCGGCCCGAACAAAGCCATGAAAAGAGCCCCGGAGTATTGAGTGAAGGGTTTGTACGCATACCCGTACGGAATGTCAATTCTCGATGGGGCTCCACGGTGGACTGCTGCGACAAAGTAGCCTGTGTCCGCCTCGTCGTGGGTCAAGCCCGGGGGAACGGCGTCCAGGCGGTACAGACGGAAGAAGACGGCCACGGCCAGGATCAGAAGAATCGCAGCACGCCGGTACGACGGCGGGAAGCGTGATCCACTGGGCTTAGCGTGTGGCACCGTGTGACTGCCCCCTAGCCCTCGACCCGCACCGTGGGGAGTAAGAGGGAATCCCCGACCACCTTGTCCTTGATGGTCACCGGGAGTCGTCTCATATCAGTTCGCCGATAGACGCCGAGGGAGAGGGTGGGAGGGCCGTGATCCGGGTCGGGCGGTAGCGCCAAGCGATGGATCTGGAGGATCATATCGCCCTCTTCCCAGCTCCAGACAGGCGCATCGAGCCGGTCCTCCTGAGCAAGCAAGGCCCCCTCTCCATCCAGGGCGTGGACAAAAACCACGGGTTCGTCCTCCACATCCGCGGGATCCGCCGCCTTGATCGCGTCGGGGTTCGTAGCCTTCCAGACTGTCAACAGCTGGATCTCCTCCACGCCGACGACTGGTGTCAGCAAGTCGTAGCCCAGAAGCTCCAGAGCGCCCCCAAAAGTTGCAGGGAGTCCGAGGGAGGTTCGCCCCCCCTCTTCAGACAGGACCGCCTCGCCCGACACGTTCGCACTGTCGTCCATCCTCTCGGTGACTTCCGCCCGCGTCATCCGGGGTTGCCACTCAAATACTTCGAACCAGGGATCGAGGTCGTCCGTCCGCATTTGCACACGCTCCATGCATTGAAGGCCAGGCAGCTCGGCCAGGATCGGCGGGGGCGTGGCACTTGAGGGAATCACGAGCCTAGCCCGCGCCCGCTCGGGAACGACAATCGCTCGCCGAGCATCAAACCAGCGGACAGAAAGATCCCTGCGCTTGAGACTCAATTGGAAGACGTAAGGGTCGTGGGGCGCGAGCGGCTGGTCGGTTGAGATGCCCACCACCCCATCCTCCGGTTGGCTGTCCAGGTAGGCCGCCAGTTCAACCAATGTGTGCTGATAGGCTGCGCGTGTGTGGGGAGACTCACCCCAGGTGACGAAGTAGTCTTGGATGGTGACGCCGCCCACACCCAGCAGGAGACCGCCAGCCGCCAGACCGATCACCCAGGAGGCCACGCTCCCCCAACGCTCAGAGGCCCATCGGGCCCCAGAGACAACCGCGATGGCTGGGAACAGGAAGATCACCGGAAGCGCAGCGACGCTGCGCGTCGTACTGGCGGCCGGACCAGTGACCAAGGAGGGAGAGACCCCGAGGGCGAACCAGAGGAGCGAGAAGGCATTCTTCGGCTCGCGCCACCGTACCACACAGAGTCCAACCCCGATCAGGAAGAGAACACCCGTGAGCAGGCCGAAGATGGGACGGCCCGGAATGGTGTAGGCTAGAAAACTGTCGCCACGCCCAGGGATCGTCAGACCCGCCAGGAAACGCCCAGCGCGGTTGAGGACGACGGAGGGATCACCAGCCAGGAGCGCCCTAAGGGGTGCATCCAGCATCGCGAGCCTCTGCTCCGCTCCGGGATGGCGCTTCAGGAACACGAAGAGAGGCACCCCCATCAGCAACCCTGCACCTACGGCCGCGAGGATGGGCGCGGAGACCCTCTGGAACGTCCTTCGATGGAAAATGGCCAGGTAAGCAAGGAAAATGGGGAACAGAATCCAGAGTACTCGAGCCGGGACGTAGGTATAAAACGTCGCCCCCACGAGCAGCGAGAAGATGCCCAGCCGCCACGGGCTCAGCCTGCGCCTCGTAGGGTAGATCGAGTGCCAGAAGAAGAAGATAGCTGCTGTGAAAACAACAGGCAACAGACTGGAGCGCAAAGCCTGCCGGCTGACCGCGAGCGACCAAAAAGCAACCGTCTGGAGCGCTGTCGCCGCTAGGGCGACTGTCCCGTCGTAAGCCGCTCGAGCCCAGGCGAAGGTCGTCAGTAGAGTTACCAGTCCCAGCGGAACGGCAGAGAATCTGAGGACCTCTCGAGTGCGTCCAGCAATTGCCATTAGACCAGCAACCCAGTAATCGTACAGAGGTTCGCGACCGTATCCGACGGTCTGGTAGATGGGCCGCGCGCCCTCCAGAATGGCTATCGCGTCGTGTCCGTGACCAGCCTCATCGTGGGTCAACCCGGGAGGGATGGCGTCCAAGCGCCACGTCCGCATGAGGGTAGCCGTGAGTAGGACGATAACCAGGAAAACTAGCTCACGCCGGCGGAGGACATCTTGAGTGTCAGTCTCGGTTCCAGTCATGCACTTCGACGATACCCATAGACAAATCGAGGAGGCTGGCTACTGTCGACGTGCGCGAGCCGAACCTCCTGCGGGTAGAAAGAATCATACCGTGACGCTCAGGCGTTGACAAGTGGGATGCTCCAGCGGATTGTGTTATAATCTACCCACTATGAGTAAGCTCGAGTTCAAGCGTATGCCGAGGCTGCAGGCGCTGGTCGTATGTCTCGCCGTGCTCTGCCTGATGGGCTGCGAGGGACCGCCCTTGACACCACCAGTCGCCCTCTTGCCCACGGACACGCCCACTGCGCCACCGCCGGCCCCCACGGCCACAGCGACGTCGTACCCTACTCCGATGATCACCACACTCGAGTTATGGCTTCCCGAGGAGCTGGATCCCTACGCAGGTGGAGGCGGCTCGAGCGTGCTGGCCGAGCAGTTGTCCCGTTTCGGCGGTGCGAATCCCAGCCTGCAGGTCGACGTCGTCGTGAAGAGAAGCCACGGACGGGGAGGGTTGATCGACTTTATGCGGACGGCCCGGGACGCAGCGCCCTCCGTGCTGCCGGACCTGGTCGTGCTGGACGCGTCCGACCTGGGAACCGTGGCCGGCTCCGGGCTGATCCAACCCCTCGACGGGTATCTGGCCCCGTCCGCGGACCACGACGGCTTCCCCTTTGCTGCCACCATGGGAAAGGTGGAAGGGGAGGCGATGGGCATTGTCTTGGGGGTCGACATGCAGCATCTGGCCTACAGACCAGCGGTTCTTGAGTCGCCCCCGGCTACATGGACGGATGTCCTCTCGGCCCCGACGACCTTCTTGTTCCCCGCTGGAGGCTATGACGGCCGAGTGAACGATGCCACGCTTCTCCAGTATCTCGGCGCGGGTGGCAAACTGACGGACGCCGAGGGGAACCCCGCCCTGGATGAGGACGTGCTCGTCGACGTCCTGGATTTCTACAGCCGCTGCGTCACCCACACCGTCGTCGCACCGACGCAGGTGCTAACCGCCACCCACGTGGACCAGGTATGGGAGAGGTTCAAGGAGGGGCAGGGCGGCATGACCCTGGTCCGAGCGAGCAGATACTGGCTTGAGGCCGACGAAACCATGGCCCCGGCAATCGTGCCAACCAAGGATGGGCGGCACATCAGCATCGCCCGCGGGTGGGCGTTGGCCGTCGTCACCGACGACCCGCAGCGCCAGGAATCGGCCCTCCGGCTGGCCGAATGGCTCACGGCGCCCACGCGGAACGCCGCGTGGACTCAAGCCGCGGGCTACCTGCCGGGCACGCGCAGCGCCCTCAGGTTCTGGCGCGTAGCCGAGGCAGAGAGGACGGTACTCCGCGATCTACTGGAGGCGGCGATGCCGCCCCCGAGGGCCACCGTCCTTGAGGCGGTGGGACTGCCGATGCAGCAGGCCGTTTCAACTCTCCTGCGGGGGCAGGCATCCCCCGCGGAAGCCGCCGCAGCCGCCGTTCAGGACCTGCAGGAATAGACCTCAGACGAGAGCGTCTTCAGCGGATCGATAGACCCTCGTCCATACAGCGTCTGGTTAGGGCGAGACAGCCGCTATGATAGTGCCTCGTTCTTGTACGTGATCTCGCCCTCGTCGTCGCTCCCCTTGAGCTCAACCAGCTTACCGGAGACGGTGAAGATCACCCGTTCACAGATATTGATCACCCTGTCGGCCGCGCGCTCCAGGTTGTGGGCCACCCAGAGCAGATACGTTGCCTGGTCGATGGTGCGCGGATCGGAGATGATGTACGTGAGCAGCTCCCGGTAGACCTGGTTGTAGAGCCCGTCCACCTCGTCGTCTCGCTTCGGAATCGAGCGCGCCAGATCGACGTTCCTCTCGGCAAACGCCTGCAAAGCGGCATGTAGCATGTCACGCGTCTTCTCGGCCATCCGAGGCACGTCGATGAGAGGTTTCAAGAGGGGCGCGTCGCCCATCATCACGTTGATCTTAGCGATGCCCTTAGCGTAGTCACCGATACGCTCCAATTCGGAGGCAAGACTGAGGATTGCCGCAATGGTACGCAGGTCCCCCGCCATCGGCTGCTGCGTGGCGATGAGCGTCAGGGCCTTAGCCTCCAACTCGTACCGCTTCTCGTTGAGCTGGCGATCCTGCTCAACGATCTGCTGGGCGGTCTCCCGATCCCTCCGCTTCAAGCTGGAGACTGAGTCAGTGATCGCCCGCTCGACCCGGCTGCCCAACGTCAGCAGCTCGTCCTCCAGCTCCTGCAAGTCCCGGTCAAACATCTCTCTCGGCATAGGCCCTCCCTATAGGCTACGGATTGGCGTCAGAAAGCCGGGCGTCGGCGATGAGACCGAGTGGTCGTCGCGGCGGAGCTCAGCACGCTCACCTTGCCGTTCTTTCGCCCAAGCTCATTGTAGCATGAAGACCCAGTTTTGGGTAAGCCGCGGGCCGCTCAGCGCGCCAACTTCCTATCACAGGCACACGCCCAGCGGGTTGCAGGTGTCCTGTGCAATGCACGGTCGTCGCCGTGAACCACCCGCAATCTATCGGCCCCTCCCATCCTGTCGATCGACCAACATACCGATCGCTAAGCCGTAGGACACGACCAGTTGTTGGCACACCCTTCCGAGGATCAGCACAATCGCCGCTTGACACCTCATGCCGTGAGAGTAGAATGACCATCGACACAGCGTCTCACCACCTGCTTTCAGACGCCAAAGAGGCATGTGAAGAAACGACGACGGACGATCACTCTCCACTGGGGAAATGGTCCATGCTTGACGAAACCCAAACTGACGCGCCCTCGACGATCGCCGCGTTGGACAACCGAGAATCGTCCGTCTCCAGAGTGTGATTATGAGGCGGGCGACTTCCGCAGAGCGACAGACTACCTTAGGAGGCAAGACAATGAGCGAAGCATATGACATCACAATCATCGGGGCGGGCCCCGGGGGCTACGTAGCTGCCATCCGCGCCGCCCAGCTGGGCATGAAGGTTGCGTTGGTGGAGGGAGAGCATCTCGGAGGCGTCTGCCTCAACTGGGGCTGCATACCCACCAAGGCTCTGCTGCGCAACGCGGAGGTAGTCTCGCTGCTAGACCGGGGGCGGGAGTTTGGATTCTCCGTCTCCGACGTCGAGCTTGACTTCGGCGCCGCTGTTCAGCGGAGCCGGCAGGTGTCGGAGCGCCTGGTTAAGGGCGTCGGCCTCCTGATGCGTAAGAACAACGTTGACGTGATCGAGGGACGCGGAGTGCTGAAGTCCCCCACGAGCGTCGAAGTAGCGTTGGATGACGGTTCCACCCGCACCATCGAGAGCGAGAACATCATCATTGCCACGGGCGGCCACGCACGAACGATACCGGGTATCGAGCCCGACGGCGAGCGGGTCATGACCTATCGCAGCGCTATCGTTCTCGACGATCTGCCGGAGTCGGTGGTCGTTGTCGGCGCCGGGCCGATTGGCATGGAATTCACCCAGGTCTGGAACGCCTACGGCACAGAGGTCACCGTGGTGGAAATGCTTCCCCGCCCGGTGCCACTGGAGGATGAAGAGGTCAGCAAGGTCGTCGAGCGCGCATTCCGGCGTCGGCGGGGGGTGACGGTGATGACCTCCACCCGAGTCCAGGGTATCGAGGTGATCGACGCCGGCGTCCGGGTGACCGTCATGGGTGAGGACGACGAAGAGAAAGTCCTGGAAGCTGAGCGAGCCCTGATTGCCATCGGCGTGCAGCCGAATACCAACGACATTGGCCTGGAAACCGTCGGCGTGAAGACGGAGCGGGGCAGCATCGTGGTCGACGAGGCCATGAGAACAAGCGTCTCGGGCGTCTACGCCATCGGTGACGTCACGGGCAAGATGGCCCTAGCGCACGTGGCCTCGACCCAGGGCATCATCGCGGTCGAGACGATAGCCGGCGAAGATCCCCGACCGCTGGATTACGACGCGGTGCCACGTTGCACGTACTGCCATCCTCAGGTCGCAAGCTTTGGCCTTTCCGAGACGCAGGCCACCGAAGAGGGCTACGATATCAAAGTAGGCACGTTCCCCTTCAGGCCCAATGGGAAGGCACTCGCGCTGGGTGAGCGCGAGGGGTTTGTCAAGATCATTGCCGATGAGACCACGGGAGAGATCCTCGGCGCCCACATGGTGGGGCCTGAGGTGACCGAACTGCTACCGGAGTTGGTGGCTGCGCGGACTTGGGAGCTGACGCCGGAGGAAATCGCACGGACGGTGCACGCCCATCCCACGCTCAGCGAGGCACTCATGGAGGCGGCTCACGGCGTGTTCGGCGAGCCGCTGCACATGTAGGGTGAGTAGGGAGGTTGTCCTGTTGGAAAGGCCTGGATCTGGCGATCCAGGCCGAACCAAAGTGGGGCGGGCCATGCCGAACCCAAGGAGGGCGACGCAGGCCGAACTCAAGGGGACGAGTCAGGGCGAACTCAGGGGGGCGTGCCACCCCTTCGACGGCTTTGCAGGGCGGTTAAGGCAGGAGGGTGGGCGACGGGGCGTTGCCGCTCCGCTCCTTTCACAGTATAATCCCAAGTGATATGGATGTAGAGATCCGTTGGTACGGCCAGACGTGCTTCCGACTCGATGGAAAGGGATCCATTTCCATCGTCACAGACCCGTATTCTCCAGAATTAGGCATCTCACTTCCTCCGCTCCAGGCCGAGATCGTGACCGTCAGTCACCACAATGCTTCTTGCCACTACCTGGACACAGTTAAGGGCGATTTCAAGCTCATCGATGGCCCGGGTGAGTACGAGATTAGCGGCGTGTTCATCACTGGCATCTCGACCTTCGCAGATGACAAGCGCGGCAGACAGCACGGGTTGAACACCGTCTTCGCCTTCGACTTTGACGGAACAACCATCTGTCACCTGGGCCGGTTAGGCCACGTCCCCACCCAGTCCCAGGTCAAAAACCTGGGCTCGGTCGACGTGCTTCTGGTGCCCGTCGGCGGAGGAGGAAGCCTCACCGCAACTCAGGCCTCAGAGGCCATTGGCCTCTTTGAACCAGAGATCGTCATCCCTATGCGGTATGAGATTTCGGGCCTGAAGGAGGAACTGGACAGCGTCAATACTTTCCTAAAAGAGATGGGCATGGAGCAGGCCGAAAGGCAAACGTCGTTGCGGGTGAGCGATCCGGGCCCGTCTGAGGAGACGGACATCTTCGTGCTGCAGAACGTCCTGGGATGATTGATCAGTTGGAGGAAGGGTAATGCCTAGGAGCTATCTACTCGTTGCCGTGGCACTGGCGGTGGCGGTGTCCCTGGGGGCGTGCGGGGGCGACGCTGAGACCCAAACCGACGATGTGGAAGCGCTTCTCTCCTCGGCTCGTGCCTATCTTGAGGCCGGGGACTACGTGGAGGCTATTGAGGCGCTGGAGGCCACGGCTGAAGAAACATCGACCAACAGCGATGTGCATTTTCTGCTGGGGCAGGCCTACAACCAGAGTGGTGAGCTCTCGAAGGCGGCCGACGCGTTTCGGAAGGTCTTGGAGTTAGAGCCGGAGAGTGCAGCTGCCCACCACAACCTGGGCGTCACCTACTACCAGCTGCAGGACCTCCGTTCCGCCGTGGATGAGTTCGAGAAAGCGTTGGAGATCGACCCCGACGATTCCGACACACACTATCAACTGGGGGCGGCCTTCTTGACACTGGCACTATCCAGTGGAGACCCGTCGGCGCCGGCCGACCCGGAGCTCCTTGACCAAGCTACGAGCGAGTTCGAGGCTGCCCTGGAGCTGAGAGAGAACATGCCAGAGGCACTGATCGGCCTGGGAAACGTGCGGCTCCAGGAGGGGCATTACGACCAGGCAGTCGAGATGCTCGAGAAGGCCATCGAATCGGTCCCGGACTCCCGGGAGGCCTACTATGCCCTGGCGGGGGCTCTAGCACAGAGCGGGGATGTCGACGGAGCTTGCGAGACCTATGAGCGGTTCCTGGCTCTGGATCCCCCAGCCACCTGGAAGACCCAGGCCGAGCAGACCATGATGTCCCTGGGATGTGAGTAGCGGGCAGCCGTCCGCACGAACGACACCGAACCTAAGAGATCAAGGCTGTAGGTAGAGACTGGTACGGTTGGAAACGCTTCCCACGAAGCCCAGACTGTCTGTGCCGGGTAGTGCCGATGCGACCAGCGCAGTGCCGGAGGGAGTGAGAAGTGAAGCATAGGATCTGTATGGTTAAACTCTTAATGACCTGGAATATTCGCAACGGACTTGAGGACGAGTATTTCGAGTTCGTGATGGAGGAGTTCGCCCCCGGGCTCCTAGAGCTGGGCATCCAGCCAACGGACGCATGGTACACGGCCTATGGGAATCGCCCCCAGATCCTGACGGGCGGCGTGGCCGATGACCTGGGAAGCCTACGACGAGCGTTGGCGACGAAGAAGTGGCGTGAGCTAAAGCTGGGGCTCTTGACCTACGTCACAGATTACAGCCAGAAGACGATCCGCGCCAGCGGGGGTTTTCAGCTCTAGCCTGCCGTGTCTCCTCCGTGACAAACACCCACGGTGTCCCGGAGTCTCCAGACGATCTCCATCCCCACCATGAAAGAAGGCCCGGCTTAGCTGCACCGGGCCCTCTCTGGTAGATCCTCCCGCGAAGTCTGCGGTCGTTGTGCGGCAGTCGGTTCGCGAGCGGCCTGTCCCTAACCAGGGGACTACGACGGAAACCGACCCGACCTAATCCTCCGAGTCAGTCTTGCTGCTCTCCTTCGACGACTCGCTTGATGTCTCAGACAGCTTCTCGTCTGATTTCTTGTAGTTGCCAGGTGTCGCAGTCGACGACTTAGCCCGGTTGTCCGTCACATAGAACCCGGATCCCTTGAAGATGATACCCACCGGCTGAATCAGTCGGTGTACGTCTCCACAGCACTCGGGGCATGTCTTGATCGGCTCATCCTCCATGTGTTGGCGCCGCTCGAAACGCACGCCGCAGGACTCGCATTCATATTCATACAATGGCATAGTTATTCCCTCCCGTGTACTCTACGACAATCCATTATAGTCCAAATCAGGCATTCCTGCAAGGTAAAGGGTTGTCGTAGGCACATGCCCACCAGGTGCATCGCGCCGAGGTGCACACCCGATAGTTCGTTAGCGCACCGTCTGTGAGGCGGTCGGGGGCGCGCGAACGGGTTGTCGTGGAGTCAGTCGCCGGTTGGACACGGTTGGCGCAGAACGGGCGCCGGTGTTCTGTTGTGACAGGCATACGTGGCAGGCATACGTGGCAGGCATACGTGGCAGGCATACGCTCGTGAGCTGCGATGCACCTTCGGGGTGCGTTGCACTTGATGCCCGTACCCCTGCGGCCATTCGTTCGTGCACCTTTGTCGTCGTCAAGCCAGGAGTTCGGAATGCGCGGGGACGCGGTGGGCGCTGACCCGCCCGATCAGCGCCTCGCCGGACCGCCTACGATTCGGTGTCCAGCAGCTGCAGTCGAATGAGGACGGTGCTCCCCTCGCCGGGGATGCTCTCGACAGTGATCTCGCCGTCTTGCGGCTCGATCAGCCGGCGGGCGATGAAGAGGACGAGCCCTCCTTGCTCCATCTCATCGCGCTCGATCTGGTGAGGGCGGTCGAAGAGATGGTCCATTTCGTCCGGCGCTATCCGCACCCCCTCATCAGCCACGGACACCTCCATACCTGACACGTAAACCTGGAAGCAGCTTCCGCTTCCGACCTCGGTATGGACCGCGATATGCCCCCCGTGCTGCTCCCCGATCCCGTAGACCTGGGCCAGACCCAGACCAGTTCTATCAACCGCATCTTTCGTAGTGAAGACGGGCTCAAAGAGGTGCTCCAGTGCCCCTTCGCCGATTCCCGTTCCCGTTGGCTAGACGACGGGACAGAATCCCCCGCGAGGCCCCGTCGTCTGACCAGTCACTCGCCCAACCCATGTCCCCTCACGGCTCCATGTCGCCATCCGCCGGCAGTCTCACGGTAAACGTCGACCCCACCTCAACCTCGCTATCGACCTCTATCCAGCCTCCGTGGCCTTCGACGATGCGCTTGGTGATCACCAGGCCGAGACCTGTGCTCTTTTCGCCGGCGGTTCCCCGCGCGCTGGTGGTCTGGAAGGGCTGGAAGAGCGCGCCCCGCTCCTCCTCGGGGATGCCCTGGCCCCGGTCCTCTACCTCAAGCACCGACCATCCGTCCTCTCGACGGAGGCGGATGTCCACCTTCGTGCCGGCCGACGAGTACTTGACGGCGTTGCTCAGCAAGTTGTTCAACACCTGCTCGATCTTCCCGCGGTCCAGGCTCGTCGCAGGCACTTGTTCCAGCGACGCCCTCAGGGTGATCTCCTTGTTTGCCGCCAGAGGCCGCATCACCCCCACCACGCGCTCCACGAGATCGTGGAGGTCTGTGGGCGCTTTGTTGAGCTGCAGCTTGCCGGACTCAATCTTCGCCACGTCCAGCAGATCGTTCACCAACCCGGCCATAAACTCGGAGGAGGACTGAATGATGGAGAGGAACTCCAGGTGATCATCGCTCAGTGTGTCCGAGAGATCCTCGATCAGAAAGTCGCTGTAGGAGAGGATGGCATGGAGCGGGTTGCGCAGGTCGTGGGCCGCCATGCCGAGCAGCTCGTTCTTCTGCTCGTTCAGCCGGCGAAGCTCCGCGTTCTTTCGGTTCAGTTCCCGCTGCATGGCCACCAGCTCGTTGTTGAGCGCGCTGATCTCGTCGTAGAGATCCTCATCCGTCTCCTTGGTCGCCCGGGATAGATCCGATTTCTCCTTCAGCGCCGCGCGGAGGGCATTCGTCTGCTCGTTGTTGATCACGGCAAACTTCTCGCACAGCTGGGTTAGTCCGTGGTTCGTCCGCGCGGCGAGGACCCAGATGCGATCCCCCAGGGCCACACCAGCGAATCGGAGGGTGATGATTCCATCGTCCGCGCACGCATTCAATTCCCAGTCGAAGGCCGCATCCCCCTCGCGCAGGCTGGCAAGGAAGTAGCGGGCCTTTTCGGCGCTGCCCTCGTCCACAACCTCCGTCAGATGTCGGCCCACGCCTACGCCGGTCAACTCAAGCGCCTCGCACACGATCTCGAGGATCTCACCCTCCCGGTCGCAGAGCAGGGCGATCCCGTCCTGGCCGCCCTCTGTGCACGCACTCACCTTCCTAACTCCTCTCCTGAAGCAGTTCCTCCTGCCTGGCGATCATCCAGGTCAGGTAGGATTCGATCTCACTGGCGTGTCGTTCCGCGAGGGTCTCCCGCACCACCTCGCGGTAGATACGGAGGCGATGAAGGACATGCTCCGGGACGACACCGTCGTGAGGCAGGCGGTCCATGGCCCAGGTCAACTGGTCCTCCAGGAGACTCAACTCGCCGACGGCCATGGCCGCGTCCAGCATCCGAGACGTGAACACCAGGCCGGACGTGATCCGTTGCTCGGCCTCGTCACCGTGGTGAGCGACCTCCTGCTGGCGCGCCAGGGACCGCTCGGCTACCTGCCGAATGATCGTCTCCTGCTTCTCTCGAAAAGCTGCCAGTGTGTCGGCGTTCACCGGTGGAATGGGGCGCTCAGCGGGCATCTGGTGCCTCCTCATTTGTCCTCATCGGGCCAACAACTCCTCCGCCTTCTGGACAGCCTCTTGGGCGTCGGGCGCGTAGCCGTCCGCGCCTACCCGCTCCCACAGCCCCTCTGTCTTGAGGAAGGGGCGCCCTCCCACAAGGATGGGGAGTCCATCGCCGGTCTCCGCGCTGCGCACCTCCTTGACCAGGTCGATTACCTCATCCAGATTGAAGGTGATCGTGGCCGAGATGCCGAGCAGGTCGGGCTGCCGCGATTCAAGGGTCTCCAGGATGCTCTCGGTGGGCGTATTCGCCCCCAGGTAGTAGGTGTCCCAGCCCTCCATCTCGAAGAAATCGGCCACCATGCGCACGCCGATTTCGTGGAGCTCACCGCCGACACAGGTGGCCACCAAGGAGCGGCCCGTCTTCTCTGCGCCGAAGATGCGCGGGTAGAGCTGGGACATGATCAGCTGCGTTGCCGCCGTCACGTAATGCTCCTCGGCGACCGTCACCTCGTTCCTCTGCCAGAGGCCGCCGATCTCGCGCTGACAGGACTGAAAGACGTGGAGGTAGATCTCTTTGACGCTCACGCCTTCCTCGACAGCCTTCATCACACGCTCACTCGCCTGCTGCCTTTCCCCCGCCAGGAGCGCTTCCAGGTACGCGGCCGCCAAGTCGGCGAACGGATTGTCGCCGTCGTGGAGCCCTGTGGTTCTTGATTGCGTCGTTGCCGCCATAGTCCAATTTCTCCCTTTCTCGGCGTGGCCCAGCGCGTCCTCTGTGCCCGTCTGCCCGGGCGCCCCGCCGCGTTCATCAGGCCCCGGACTTGCCCCGTACCCGGCGCGGACGCCGGGTGTGACGCTCTTCTGCTCGTCGTCCTGCGCGAGACCAACCCAGGCCAGCCAGTACCCGGTCACGACGGTCCCCTTCCTGCGGATGCCGTTGCGGCGCCCACAGCTCTGCGTCGTGCCACGTCTGCTGTGAGCGTCGACGGTGAGTTGGGCGGGAGCGGGGCGGTGGGGTTTAGGATTAGTATACCGACCTACGATCCTTTCGGCAATCCAACGGCGGGCGGCTCCTCGAGAGAGTGCTCGCCCGGCGTTGTGGTAGATGGCCCCCTCCGGGACAAGCGCCAAGAGACCGGGGCGACAAGGAGCCAGGCGACAGGACGATACTGAGGGGAGGCACAGCGGAGGTCACTGGGGAGCTTGTAACTGCGGTCCGCCGGCGGCGAGGAAGGCCGGATGTGCTATTCTACGGCTCGTCCCAGGACGCCTTCGCCGCCCGCCACTCCTCAGGGGTGTTCAGGTTACGAAAGGACTCGAGGTCGGGGTCAAGGGCCGCGATCTCCTCCGGTGTGACGGTGCGGACGCGAACATGGGGGAAGAAGGAGATGATGCGACGTTTGCCTGCGCGGATGGCCGCCTCGATGGGCCCCAGGCACGTGCGACGGTAGGCGCCGTGAAGGGGCTCGACGTAGCCACCGTGCTTGAGGAGAGCTACGTCATGCCCCTCCACCCAGCCGGCGAAGGCCTGCAGCAGGTCGGGCTTGAGGAAGGGCATGTCGCAGCCGACGGCCAGCGTGGTCCCGTGGGAGGCGGCGGCGAGCCCTGCGTGGAGGCCTCCCAGGACGCCGACGTTCTGGAACTGGTCCTCGACCACGGGGGCGCCGAGCCCTTCGTAGGACGCGATCTCGCCGGCCACGATGAGGACCTCGGCGCATACGGTGGCCATCCGGTCGATGACGATCTGGATCAGAGGCGTGCCGTCGAGCTTCAGGAAGGCTTTGTCGTGCCCCATGCGCCGGCTGGCGCCTCCGGCGAGGACGAGGCCGGTGATGGGGGTGGGGCTGGGATGGGTACGACAACCTTGCGAAGGTCGAGCATTGATTTTGGTGTCAAGAACATCTTTGGCGGGAGAATCCGTCTTCGGCTTGAAGTCTGCGAGCAACCTTCGAAAGGGATGGGCACGACAACCTTGCGAACGTGGGGAATTGGTCTTGGAGTCAAGAACTCCTTTCGTGGGAGAATCCGTTCTCGGGTCGAACTCTGCGCGCAACCTTCGCAAGGGATAGGCACGACAACCTTGCGAAGGTCGGGCATTGGTCCTGGTATCAAGAACACTTTTGGTCGGAGAATCCGCTTCCGGCACGAAGTTTGCATTTAACCTTCGCAAGGTTTGGGCTCGCAAGGGTCGGCTCCATCGCAGGGTGCAAAGAGCCGTGACTCTACCTCCCTCAATCGATCGATGCCTTTGACCTCGTAGGGCATGAGGGGCACCTTGACCATATCCACTTCATCGCCGTACTCATGCTCCAGCATCTCGATATACGGCTGCTGCATCTCCCGTCGGCGGCGCAGGAAGTCACAGGAAGGATTGACGACCACGTGATTGATCACCAGATGCCGCACGTCGATGCCGTGCGCCTCGAGATCGCGCTTGACCCGGCGGGTCTGATAGACGCCCAGGGCCTCCGGTATGGTCACCAGGACAAACGCCACGTTCTCCGGGTCGCTGAAGAACGCGGTGACCTCGCGGGCGAGGGCCTTCCAGCTCTCGATCAAGTCCAGAAACGGCGTCCTGGACAGGTTCAATGCGTCTCGAACTCCTATGTAGACCTTCGGCGCCGTCCTGAGATGCTCGATGAATCGGCGGGGAAGATCGAGGAGGCGCAGGGTATCCCCCGCGGGGGCCGTGTCCCACACGATGACGTCGTATCGTTGCTCACGTATCCGCTCCAGGATGTAGTCGAGCATGAATTCCTCCTGGATGCCCGGCGCCATGGCCACGTAGTCCACCAACTCGTCGTAGGGCATGTCGACCAGGGCCGAGGCGGCCTCGTAGACCTGCGGCCCGAACTTCTTCTTCCACTGGCGTATGACCTCGTCGGGGTCGATCTCCAGAGCGTAGAGCCCATCGACGGCGGGGATGTCGCGTTCCTGGGGCCCGACCTCAACCTCAAAGATGTCGGAGAGCGAGGGCGTGTAGTCGCTGGTGATGATCAGGGTCCGCCGCCCGGTCAGGGCATAGTGTAGGGCTGTCGCAGCCGACGAGGTCGTCTTGCCCACGCCCCCCTTGCCCCCGAACATGATCACCCGTCTGTCCGCTTGGTCCAAAGTCAATAGAGTCACAGTGTAAACCGTCCCACCCTCTAAGGCCCCGAGCGAAGGCATGCTGGCGACGCGTCCTTCGCCCACCACCGGGCGCGCTGCATGCTGACAGGGGCGCAGCCGACCCATTCGTTTCGAGCTATTGTGACACGGAACGTCCCGGCCTGCAACAACAAGACCGGGACGTTCAGAGAAACGCTACTTTCGAGGCCGACCGTCGATTAGCCTCCCCAGGGCATCTGGGCGTACTCCTGGAAGGCCGTGTCGTGGAGCTGCTTGAAGAACCGTTCGTGACCCCGCTCCCAGCGGGCTAGCATCTCCAGGGCCTTCTGGGCATCGCCCACGGCCTTCTCGGCGGCGGACTCGTAGAACTCCACGAAGTCGCGCTCGATCAGGTACGCCATGCGGAGCACCGAGAGGTCGGGAACCATCGACTCAGCCACGGTCTGGTCCAGCATCTCCGACGCGGCCCGCTCGGAGAAGAACCCTTCATCCGTTGGTTCGAGATTGGCGGGTTCCGGCGCCTCGCCCTCGTCCAGAGCATCAAGGAGCCCTTCGATGAAGCGGATGTGCTTCTGCTCTTCCTCGGCCAGGCGCCGGAAGGCACCCACGACGCCCGCGTGCTGGAGACGCTCAGCGTTCTCCTGAAAGAACCGCTTCCCCTCTTGCTCCCGCTGCAGCGCATACTCGTAGATCTTGCGGATGTCCACGTCCTGCCTCCCGTCGCTAGTCCTGCTGGCTTGGCCCGCTGCGCACCCTCATCCCGCACAGCGGGCCACTGAGTGGCTGGCCTGCAATGCAGCCTTGTCTAGGCATCAGGCCGTCGTGTAGCCGCGCTGCTATGCAGCCTACTCTCCGTTCACCGCCTCGACCTTCACCGCGCAGACCTTGTACTCCGGGATCTTGGCGGTGGGATCGAGGGCCGGGTTGGTGAGGAAGTTGACGGCTGAATCCGGGTAATGGAACGTGGCGAAGATCAGGCCCGCGGGCACGCGGTCCGTGACCTGTGCCTTAGCCGTAATCTCACCGCGCCGCGAAGCGACCTTCATCATGGCCCCGTCGTCGATGCCTCGCTCGGCTGCATCGGCGGGGCTGATCTCGATCTTCGCCTCGGGGTACATCTCCTTCAGGCCGGCGGCGCGGCGGGTCATCTCGCCCCCGTGCCAATGGTAGAGGACACGGCCGTTGGTGAGCATGAGGGGGTATTCCTCATCCGGCAGCTCATCAGGCGGCGTGTGATCCACCGGTTCAAAGTGCCCGACGCCGCGGCTGAACTTCCCAACGTGCAGGATAGGCGTCCCCGCGTGCTCCTCAGTCGGGACCGGCCATTGGAGCTGCTCACCGTTGTTCAGGCGTTCGTACGTGATGCCGCCGTAGATCGGCGTGAGGTCGTTGACCTCCGCCATCGCGTCGGCCGCCGATGCATAGTTCCATCCTTGATGGGGCGCTTCTTGCAAGGGCTCGACAGCCCCCAGCTCGACGAGGCGGTGCGCCAGCTCCTGGACAATCCAGGTGTCGTCCTTGGACTCTCCGATGGGCTCGATCGCCTTCCGGACCCGCTGGACGCGCCGCTCCGAATTGGTGAACGTCCCCTCCTTCTCGGCAAAGCTGCAGGCCGGGAAAACGACGTCCGCCAACTGGGCCGTCTCCGTGAGGAACATATCCTGCAAGACGAGGAACTCGGTGTTCTCGAGCGCCTGCCGGACGTGATTGAGGTCCGGGTCACTCGTCATCGGGTTCTCGCCGATGACATAGAGACAGCGAACCTCGCCCGCGTCGGCCGCGTCGAGCATTTCCGTGACTGTCAAGCCTATCTCTCGGGAGAGGGGCACGCCCCATGCTTGCTCGAACTTGTCCTGGATCGCCGGATCCGTGACCGACTGGTACCCAGGATAGACGTTCGGCAGACTCCCCAGATCGCAGGCGCCCTGCACGTTGTTCTGACCACGCAGGGGGTTAACGCCGCCGCCCGGGATCCCCATATTGCCCAGCACCATCTGCAGGTTAGCGCAGCTCATCACGTTGCCCACCCCGACGGTGTGCTGGGTGATGCCCATGGCGTAGAGGAGCGCCCCAGGCCGGTTCTCGGCCATCATGTGGGCGGCCTTCTCGATGTCCTCCGCAGGCACCCCCGTGATCTCGCTCGTCCTCTCTGGCGTGTAAGACGCCACCGTCTCCCGGAGCCCCTCGAAACCCTCGGTCCTCTCGTCGATGAAGGCCTCGTCGTGCCAGCCATCGCGGATGATGATGTGCATCAAGCCGTTGAGCAGGGCAATGTCGGTGCCCGGCTCATGCTGCAAGTAGAGATCGGCGTAATCGGCGATGTCGATTCGGCGGGGATCCGCCACGATCAGCTTGGCACCCCGCCTTCTCTTCGCCGCCCGGATTCGCACACCGATGACGGGATGCTGCTCCGTCGTGTTGCTGCCGATGATGAAGATACAGTTGCTCTCTTCGGTGATGTCCCGAATGGAGTTGGTCATCGCGCCGCTGCCAAAGCTTGTCACCAGACCGGCGACAGTTGCGCTGTGTCAGAGGCGAGCGCAGTGGTCGATGGAGTTCGTCATCATCAGCTGCCGCGTGAACTTGCTGAAGAGGTAATTCTCCTCGTTGGTACACTTGGCGGAGGCCAGCATCGCGAAACCATCGCCGCCGCTCTCGGCCTTCACGTCCGCGAACTTGCGGGCCGTCAGATTGAGGGCGGTGTCCCAGTCCGTCTGGACGAAGGAATCGGGCGTCAGGCTGGGCTCAGCCTCCTCCCCATCCCGGTCGTAGATGGACCAGGCCCCGTCAGCGATCCTCGCCTCCACGTCCTCGAGCAACCTCGCGCGCACCAACGGCCGCACCAGGCGGTCCGGGTGGTGTATGAAGTCGTAGCCGTAGCGCCCCTTGACACACAGGGACATCCCGTTGACGGGAGCGTCCTCGGCGGCGGTGACGCGGATGACCTCACCGTCGCGCACGTTCAGGTCGAAGCTGCAGCCCACGCCGCAGTAGACGCATGTGGTGCGGACCTTCTCCACGCAGCTCGTCCACCCTCTCTCCAGACTCATCTTGTCAAAGAGAGCACCGGTGGGACAGTAGGCCACGCAGTGACCGCAGCTCTCGCATCGAGCATCGAGCATGGACTGATCCGCGCCTGCGACGAGCTTCGTCTCGAAGCCGCGATTGGCGAAGCTCCACACGTCACGATTCTGGATCTCCTGGCAGGCTCGGATGCACCGACTGCAGAGGATGCACTTGTTCCGATCGACGAACACGAAGGGGTTCGGATCGGAATTGATCTCGTAGCGCTGGACCTTGCCCTGGGAGGTCGGCTCCTCCACGCCGTACTCGACGGCCAGGCGCTGCAACTCACAAGCGCCCTCGGACTGGCACGCACAGGCCAGACATCGCGCAGCCTCCGCCAGAGCAGCCTCCTCGGTGAAGCCGCACTCAACCTGATCGAAGGTGCAGAGACGCTCGGACATATCGAGCTCGACTTGCTCCTGGCGTTCCGCCTTCTCTACGCCCTCGAAGAAGGACTCCGGCGCCTCATCGCCTCGCGTCACGCCCCGAAGCTCGGGCAGACCCACGACCTCCTCGCCGCGCAGGTACTGATCCATGCTGGCAGCTGCACGGCGTCCCGCCGCGACAGCCCGCACAGCAATGTCCGCGCCGGTCACGTCGTCCCCGCCGGCGAAGACCCACGGCACCGTCGACTGGAGGGTCTGCTCGTCGACCTCAATGGTGCTCCAACGCGTGACTCCCAGCTCGCAGGTCCCAACGCAGGCGGGGTTGACCACCTGCCCGATGGCCATCACCACCGTATCGGATTCGATGCTGAACTCCGAATCCTCGATGGGGACCGGGCGGCGCCTTCCGCTGTCGTCGGGCGGCCCGAGCTCCATGCGGATGCTGGTCACCTTGAGGTGCCCGTTGGCCCGCTCGAAGGCGACGGGTGAAGCGAGGAAGTGGAACTCGACTCCCTCTTCCTCAGCTGCTTCGACCTCCACATCGAGGGCGGGCATCTGCTCACGCGAGCGTCGGTAGAGAACGGTGACCCCATCGGCACCCAGGCGAACCGCGGTGCGGGCTGCATCGATGGCGGTGTTACCGCCACCGACGACGATCACGCGGTCGCCCATCTCGACATCCTCGCCGCAGGCGACGGATCGGAGGAACTCCACGCCACCTTGAACCCGGTCGATGTCCTCCCCGGGTATACCCACCATCCGCGACTGCTGGGCGCCGATGGCCAGGAAGACAGCGTCGTAGTCCTCCTCCAGCTGCTCCATCGTGATGTCGCAGCCAAGGGCTGTGTTGCACTGGATATCGACCCCAAGGTCGGTGATAGCTTCGATCTCCGCATCAAGATCCTCATGCGGGAGGCGGTACGAAGGGATGCCGTAGCGAAGCATACCGCCGGGTTTCTCGTGAGCCTCGTAGATGGTCACCTGGTGACCCTGGCGACGGAGGTAATAGGCAGCCGACAGACCAGCGGGGCCAGCCCCCACGACGGCCACTTCGTGACCCGTATCCGGCGCCACATCTGGCAGATAGTGCTTGTCGCTGAGCAGATCCTGCTCGGCAGCGAAGCGTTTCAGGGCACAGATCGACGTAGCCTCATCGAACTCGCGGCGACGGCACTGGTCCTCGCACGGCGCGGGACAGACCGTCCCGAGGGCGAGGGGAAGCGGAATCGTCTCCTTGATAATGCGTATCGCCCTGTCGTAGTCTTTCTCGGCGATGGCGCCGATGAACCCTGGAATGTCGCAACCGGCCGGGCAGGTGACCTCGCAAGGACCGTAGCAGTCGCCGCAGTGCTCGGAGACGAGCATCTGCAGCGTGAACGCCCGCGTGTCGCGGACGATGTCGCTGTCGGTGTGAACGACCATATCCTGGGCGATGGGCGTCGTGCAGGCCGTTTGAAGGCCCCTCATGCCCTCCACCTCTACCACGCACATGCGGCAGGCACCCACGTCCGTCAGGTCCGGGTGATGGCAGAGCGTCGGGATCTCGATACCGACTGAACCTGCAGCCTCCAGAATGGTGCTTCCCTCCGGGGCTGTGACTTGTTGCTCGTTGATGGTCAGCGTAATACTCATAGATATCACTCCTGCTACTCCGCTGTGACCGCGTCGAACTTGCACACCTCATAGCACGTGCCACAGTGAATGCACAGCTCCTGGTCGATCTGATGCGGTTCTCGCCGCTCACCAGTGATGGCATCGACGGGGCAGTCACGAGCACACATCCCACATCCGGTGCATGCCTCGGCATCGATGGTGTACGTGAGCAAGTTCAGACACGTCTTGGCAGGACACGTCTTGTCGATGATATGCGCCCGGTACTCGTCCTCGAAATGCATCAGGGTGGACATCACCGGATCGGGCGCCAACTGGCCTAGCGCGCACAACGCGCCGTGCTTCATACCTCGGGCGATGCGCCGCATCTCGTCCAGGTCCTCAATCTTGCCCTCGCCCGCGGTGATGCGCTCCAGAACCTCCAGCATGCGCGTGCTGCCGACCCGGCACGGAGGACACTTCCCACAGCTCTCATCGCAGACGAACTGGGTGAAGTAGCGCGCGAACTCCACCATGCACGTGGACTCGTCAGCCACGATCATGCCGCCGGAACCCATAACCGACCCGGCCTCGGTGAGCGAGTCGAAGTCGACCGGGGTGTCCAGATGCTGAGCGGGCAGGCAGCCGCCTAACGGCCCACCGGTCTGGACGGCTTTGAAGGTACCACCTCCCTGAATCCCGCCGCCCACCTCGTAGACGATCTCGCGGAGGGTGATGCCCATGGGCACCTCAATGAGGCCGGTGCGGTTGACCATACCCGTCAGGGCGAAGACAGCGGTACCCGGACTGCCCTCGGTTCCCAGGCTGCTGAACCACTCCGCCCCCATGCGGATGATGCGTGGAACGTACGCGTAGCTCTTCACGTTGTTGATGTTGCTCGGCTGGCCCCAGAGACCGGAGACGGCGGGGTAGGGCGGTCGCGGCCACGGTTGGCCCCGCTCACCCTGAATTGAGGCCATCAAGGCCGTCTCCTCACCGCAGACGAAGGCGCCGGCGCCCTCCTTGACGATGATGTCGAAGTCGAAACCAGTTCCGAGAATGTCCTCGCCCAGCACGCCAAGCTCTCTCGCATCTTCGAGAGCGATGTTGAGACGACGGACAGCCAGGGGGTACTCAGCTCGGCAGTAAATGTAACCCTGCTCGGCGCCGATGGCATACGCAGCGATGATCATGCCCTCAATGACCGAGTGGGGATCTCCCTCCAGGACCGAGCGGTCCATGAACGCCCCGGGGTCTCCCTCGTCGGCGTTGCAGATGACGTACTTGGGCCATCGCTCGGTCTGCCGGGCGAACTTCCACTTCAAGCCGGTGGGGAAGCCTGCGCCCCCGCGCCCACGGAGCTTAGAGTCCAGCATCTCTTGAATAACGTCCTCGGGCGTCATCTCACCAAGTACAATCTGGACCGCCTGGTACCCCTCCAGAGCCAGGTAGTCGTCGATGGACTCCGGATCAATCAGACCGCAATTGCTGAGGACGATGCGGAGCTGTTTCTCGTGGAACGACGTACGCTGTTCACTGTCCGGCTCCACAAAACTGAGAGACTTAAGGACGTGCCCATCGCGTCGCCGAACGGTCGGTTCAACCTGCCCGACAATCACGCTATTCTCCAGAGGGGCGTCGTCGAAATAGGACGCGAAGATCTCCGGCACGTTATCCGCCGTCGCCTCGCCGTAGTTCAGGCGCGGTCGTCCTCTGGCCTGAAGCTCGATCATGGGCTCGTACGAGCACATACCGACGCATCCGACCCGGGCGATTACCGCGTCGAGGCCCCGGCTCTCGACCTCCTCCTCGATAGCGGCCAGGGTCTCCTTCGAACCGGCGGCCAGCCCGCAGGTGGCCATGCCAACGGTGACGTAGAGGTCAGCGTGCTGCTTCTTCTCCCACCGTTCCTCCGCCTGCGCAATACGGGCATCGAGATCATTGTTGTTATGTGATGCCATGCGATACTCCTCTCTTCACCATGCCTGGACCCTAGCCCCTAAGCCTGCGGAGCATCCGCCGGCTGAGGTTCCGGCTGCGCCGCCGCCTTCTTGGCAGCTGCCAGCTTCTTTTTCACCCTCCGCACCAACTTGTCCGGCTCCATGCGTCCCATCACCTCGCCGTCCATGACGGCCACTGGCGCCAGGGCACAAGAGCCCACGCAGTAGACGAGCTCCAAAGTCAGCTCCCCGTCCTCTGTCGTATCCCCAGGATCGATGCCGAACGCATCCTTGACGGCCTTGACCAACCGCGTGGTCCCCTTGACGTGGCAGGCGGTCCCGTCGCATAGGTAGAGCTCGTGCTCACCGCGAGGTTCCAGGTAGAACTGAGAGTAGAACGTGGCTACCCCATAGACCTGGCTCAACGCCGTGTTCAGCCGATCGGAGATCAACTCCAAGGCCTCTTCCGGGAGCCAGCCGTACGTCGTCTGGGTCTTCTGAAGAATCGGGATCAGCTTACCGGGCTGTTCCCGGTACTGCTCAAAGATAGGGTCCATCAAGGAGAGGTCTATCTTGCCGTTATGTGTCATTCGTGCTTCTCCTCTGTTGGGTCCTTCAGTCAGTCTTGATCCAATAGTGGTCAGACCGATCTGACCACCAGACTCTCGCCAGGGGCGAGCGATCGCACAGAATCGACCACGTGCTGGCCCAGCTGCGAAACGCTAGGACAAGGGATCGCGGACCGCCTTCTCCGCCTCGGCTCGGACAGCCTTCACTAACGTGGGCAGCCCAGCCTCCACGCTGGCGCTGAGGCCCTCGCCCCAGCCCACATCGCCGGGTTGCACGCCGAAGACGATGATGGAGGGCAGGGGATGGTCCAGGGCCTCGGCAAGCCTGAGTACCTCAGCCAGGCCCGCGTGATGGAGGGAGAGGGTGTCGTCCGATTCGGCCAGTCGTACCTGACCCGGTGTAAAGCGGACGAACTCCCCAGGCCCAACGGCACCGCGCCCTGCGTCCACGTTGGCCGCGTCCACGATGATGACGTTTTCCCAGCCCTCCATCATCCGCAGGATATCGAGACCGCCAGTCCCCCCGTCCAGGGCCGTGATCTCGTCCGGCAGGCTTCGACTCTGCAGTTCCTCGATCACCCGGGGGCCGATGCCGTCGTCGCGGCGGAGCGGGTTGCCCAGCCCCAGGATGAGAACGACGGAATGGGAGGGGCTGCCCTCCCATTCCGTCGGACGGGGCGTCCGGCCCCGGTCTGAACTCATACGAACTCGACGGTCAGGAAGTGGGCCGAGCAGGAGATGCATGGGTCGTAGGCCCGCACAAGCATCTCCAGGGTGAGGCGCACCTCATCCTGCGGCTTGTCGATGATCTGCGGAACGAGCTCCTGCATGTCGTGGTTGAGGTTGGCCATGTTCTGATTCGTCGGGATGATGCAGTTGGCGTCCTTGCAGTAGCCCTCTTCGTCGTAGGCGTAATGGTGGAAGAGGATGCCGCGGGGCACGTCACAGGACCCGACACCCTCGCCCGCCTTCACATCCGCCACTGCCGGCTCCTCGGGATCGACGCCGCGCTCGAGGAGCTCATCGATGATCTCGATGGCGTCCTCAACGCAGTGGACCATCTCGACGACCTGGGCGGCCGTGTTCAAGAACGGGTTGGTCACGATCGGCTCCATCCCAAATGCCTTGGCCGCGTCCTTGGCCCGGGGGTGGAGCTGGTCGAAGTTATTGTTGAAGCGCGCCAAAGCGCCCACCATGTAGGACTCGCGGTTGTGGCTGGTCCACTTCGCCGACGAGAAGGGGACCAGCGTCTCATTGGTGACCTGCTTGTAGTCCTCGAGCGGGTACTCGAATCCATCGGTGGTCTTAATCCTGCCGCCGACAAAGGCGTACTCGTCATCCTTCGTCAGGGAGACATACTCCGTCTCGCGCTCAAACTTCGGCCAGTCCAGCGAGGCGAAGAGCTCGACGGAGGCGTCCATGTCCGCCCTGGCCGCCACCAGCCGCTCGCGCATCGCTCGGAGCTCGTCCTCGGTAGGCGTGTGGCTGAAGCCGCCGACGACCAGCGCACAGGGGTGCGTGTGGCGCCCCCCGATCATGGCGCAGAGGTCACCCGAGAGCTTCTTGATGCGGAGGGCACGCTCCACGACAGGCCTGGCCACGTCGATCAATGGGATGACGGAACCCGCGCCGAAGAAGTCGGGCGCCACCAGGTAGTAGGTGTGGAGAACGTGGCTGTCGATGGTCTCCCCGTGGAAGTTGAGCTTGCGCAGCAGCTGCGCCTGTTCGGTGAGCTCCACGCCCAACGCCTTCTCCGTCGCCATGGCGCTGGTGGTGGAGTGTCCCACGGCGCAGATGCCGCAGATGCGGGACGTGATGTGGTTGAGCTCCGTGTAGGGGCGCCCGCGCACAAAGGCCTCAAAGAAACGAGGGGCCTCGACAACCTCGAAGCGACACTCCTTGATATCGCCGTTGTGGGCGTCGACGACGATGTTGCCGTGTCCCTCAACACGCGTCACGTGATGAACGTTAACATTCAGAGTACTCATATTACCTCTCCTTATCGGCCAAAGGTGACTACGCCGACCCTTGCCCTTCCTGAGTGACTGCTGTCGACCCAGGTGACTGCGTCGACCCGTAGTACGCGTTGAACATGGTCATGCGGGACATAATCTCCTTAACGGTGAGACCGGCCTCGTCCAGCACGTCCTTCATCGCGTTCTCGTTGGGCTCGGGGATGAGACCGCGGCAACCCTCGCAGCCATCACCGTAGGTGGGGCAGATGGCGTCGCATCCGGCCCTGGTGATCGGACCCAGGCAGGGCTTCCCCTCGAGCAGCAGGCAGACGTTCTCCTTCAGCTTGCACTCGACGCAGACAGGATAGTCGGGAATACCCGGCTTCTTGCCGAGCAGCACGTTCTTTACGACCTTGACGAACTCCTCCCGGTCGATGGGACAGCCGGGGATAACGGCGTCGACGTCGATGACAGCGCTGATGGGACGGGCGGGATAGGTGTCGTACCATTCGGCCTTGTCGCCGTAGACGTATTCACGGACGTCGTCGAGAGAGGGCTGGATGTTCTTCAGGGCATTGACGCACCCGGTATGCGCACAGGCACCCAGGGCCACGACGAGATCGGCCTGATCGCGAATCGTGAAAAGCCGCTCTTCGTCCGACTCACGCGTGCAGGACCCCTCGATGAAGGCAATCTGATAGTCCTCCCCCTTCTCTGTCATGGCCTCCCGGAACTGAACGATCTCTACGGCTTCCAGAAGGTCCAGGTGGGTCTGGAGGGAGTCGACGACCGTCAGCTGACACCCTTCACAGCTGGCAAAATCGAAGAAAGCTACTTTGGGCTTTCCGTTTGTGTCACTCATTACAGTGCCTCCTCAAAGCCCTTGATGTCGGCGTAGTTGAAGACCGGCCCATCCTGACAGCAGTAGATGCTGTTGATCTGGCAGTGGCCGCACTTGCCTACGCCACACTTCATCCGGCGCTCTAACGAAAGATAGATGTTCGACTCGGGGATACCCTTGTCCAGCATCTCCATGAGCACGAAGCGATACATGATTGGCGGACCGCAGGTGACGGCGATGGTCTTCTCGGCGTCCACGTCGACCTGGGGGAAGAGGGTGGTGATCACACCGAGGTTGCACTCCAGGCGTTGCTCTGGCTGCCACTCGTCGCCCTCGTCCTCGCAGTCGACGGTCAACAGGCACTCGACGTCGTCCCGCTCGACCCACTCGTTGATCTCGTCGCGGAAAAGCAGCTCGCTCCGGCGCTTGGCGCCATAGAGAACGATCACTCGCCCGAAGTCCTCGCGCTCGTCGAGCACCTGGTTGATGAGCGACCGCAGCGGTGCCAGCCCGAGACCCCCGGGGGCGAAGAGAACGTCCTTGCCTCGCATCTCGTCGATGGGGAAGCCGTCACCGAAGGGGCCTCGAATGCCAACTCGATCGCCCGGCTTCATCGCGTGAAGCGCGCCGGTCACGTCCCCCACCTTGCGCACGCAGAGCTGGAAATCGCCATTCGACCGACTGGGGGACGAGGTGATAGAGATGGGGGCCTCGCCGACGCCCAGCACAGAGAGCATTACAAACTGTCCCGGGTCGTGGCCCAGCTCTTGGCCGTCGGGCAACTCGATGTGAAAGAGCTTCTCCAGCCCAGTCACTTGCTGCACGCTGGCAAGACGAGCCATTTGTGGTAAATAGATAGATGTCGCCATGGTCCGTTACCTCCTAACGCAGTGACGCATGAATCGTGTTGAATCCCTTGAGGATGCTGATGCTGGCCGGGCAGGTGCGGATGCAGCGACCGCACCCGACACAGCCCAGAGCACCGAATCTCTCATAGAGATACTTCCCTTTACGCAGGAACCGATGGCGCTGACGGGCACCGCGATCCTCGCGGAAGTTCTCCCCTCCGGCCACTCGGGCAAACTCGGGCAACTGGCAGGAGTCCCAATGGCGGATCCGCTCGCCCTCGGTGAGGGCGAAATTGACCTCGTCAACGACGTTAAAGCAATAACACGTCGGGCAGACGTTGGTGCACGATCCACAGGCGAAACAACGCTCCTCCAGCTCCTCCCAGTACTCATGATCGTAGGCGTCACCAAGCAGAGCCGGCAACTCATCGGCATCGAAATTGAGCCGATCCGCGAAATGCTTGATCTTTGAGGCCTGCCGCTCTTCCTTCTCCTGGACCTCTTCTGCCGTCGCCTCGCGCACGTCGGCGTAGTCGGCCAGGAGTTGCGCGCCCTCATCGGAACCGATTTCCACAGCGAAGACCTGGCCGAGATCGATCAGATGAAGGTCGAACCCCTCGTCCGCCGTCAGGGTGCCCATGCTCCTACAGAACGACTCATCGTCACAGGGCTCCAGACACTCCAGGCTGACGATGAGGGTCTGCTCTCGGCGAGACAAGTAGTGCGCGTCGGGGTAGTCCTCTGTGAATGCCTTGTCCAGGAGATTCAGGGCGCGGAGATCGCACGTGTGCATACCCAGCAAGACCGTCGGCTCCACCTCGATCAACGGCTCCACCTCGGGATCTTCACCCATGGTGAACGTGGCCAGTCGCTCCTGCTGCGGCTGAAAAACCTTCTTCGGGGGCAGGATGGTGGTGTCATAGTCGAGCCGCAGGTCAGCCGGGTCTTTCACGGGGTCAAAGGCGAATTTGGACCCCCTCGCTTGTGGCCCGACGACCCGGTAGTCAGCCAATAGGGCTTCGACCAGAGGGGCTACCGCATCCTTATCCAGAATCCTCAGACTCATATCAGTCTCCTCGCGATAGTGTTCTCATCATATTCTCAAGATACCGGTTTGCCGGAAGCTCGCGCGCTTCCGACCGCACCACGTGATTGTCGTTGCGGTCTTCCGGTCTTCACCGACGACGGGAGTCGCACAACGACCGCCAGCCTTTCTACGACTCCTTGGCTTCCAGGACCTCGTCAATGGTCGTCAACAGCTTCTCGGGCTTGACGGGCTTGTCAACGAAGGCCTCCACCGGCATGAAGTCGTCGTCGGGGGTGACGTCGTAGCCCAGCTCCAGCACCTTCTTGACCCCCGACAGCATCACCACCGGCGTGTCCTTTAAGACCTCATCCGTCTTGATTCGGCGGGAAATCTCGAAACCGTCTGGACCTGGCGGGCCTGCGAACATGACGTCCAACAGGATCAAGTCCGGCTGCTTCTCTTTGGCCAGGTCGAAGCCCTTCTCTGCCCGGTAGGCGGAGAAGACCTCGTAGCCGACGCTCTCCAGCAAAGTCGTCACGGACTCTACCAGTTGGACGTCGTCATCGACAACCACGATCGTTCCCTTGTTGTCAGGCATTGTTTGACCTCCTTGATTGATCAGGCAACGTAAAACTGAATCTGACCCATTCACCTTCTTCTGAATCAGCCCATATCCGACCGCCATGCTCCTGAATGATCTCACGGCAGATGAACAGCCCTAATCCCGTGCCCTTCTCCTTCGCGTATGCCGGGCTATCCAGGCGGCTGAACTTCTTGAAGAGCTTGGGCATCTGCTCTGGCGGAATGCCCTGACCCTCATTGCAGACGCTCAGCGTCACCAAACCGTCGCCAAGACTCCCGTCCAGCTCAATCATCCCACCATTCTTTCCATACTTGATGGCATTGGAGAGTAGATTGTCATACACGATCCTCAGCAAGTTGCTGTCTGCGTACACGTCGAGATCCTCCGGAAGATTGTCGACGACCTGCATCTCACGCTCTTCAAGGCTCTTCCTAAGGCCCTCCAAGACGGGCTCCACAACCTGCGAGTGGAGATGGACTTGCTGCTTGTGAGCCTCCAACTCTCCCTTCTCCAAGCGCGAAAGATCGAGGTAGTTCTTGATCATCTCCTGGAAGTAGTCGAGGCTTCTAGCCACAGACTCCAGGCTTCTCCGCTGGGCATCCGACAGCTCGCCCAGATAGCCATCTTTCACGGTGTGGAGGCTCATCATTGCCGACGACAGCGGATTCTTGAGCTCATGGGAGACGAAACCAAGCATCTCCATATAGTTGCGGTTGGTGGTCCGCAACTCATCGTTGAGTTGCTTCAACCTCTGCTGGTTCTGTTCAATCTCGCGGCGCTGCTCCTCTAGCCGTTCCGCCATCGTGTTGAAGGAGCAACCCAGCTCGCCGAGTTCATCGTCCCTTACTTCGATGTCGACCCGGTACGTCAGATCCCCTCTTGAGAGCTGCTGGGTCGCATCCGAAAGCTTCTTGATCGGCTGCACCACGCCTCGGGTGAGGAAGTAGAAGGTGAGAAAGGCCACCAGCATACCGCCGAAGACCACGGCGAGGAACATCGCCACCGCTCGGCGACGGAGATCGAGGTATATCTCCTCCAACTCCCCAACGTAGAGCATGCCGATGACGTCACCATTCGGATCACGAATGGGATCGTACTGTGAAAGATACCAGGTGTCCACCACGTAGGCGCGACCCGTCCAGGCTTCTCCGTCCTCCAATACCTGTTCAGCCACCTCATCCGACACCCGAGTGCCCACAGCGCGGCGCCCTTGGTCGTCTAACACATTGGTCGAGATCCTAAGATCGCCCATGAATAAGGTAGCGGTACCCACGGGCTTTCCCTCGTAGGTCTCGTTGGCGAAGACGGCATCTCTAATGCGATCAACCTCCTCAACGGCGCCGTTCAGCAACGTGCCCATCTCAAGGATGCCGATCATCTCACCACCCTGAACGATCGGGACGGCGGCACCGGCGAACATGGCCTGCGGCACCGGCCCGATAGTCAGGACACGC
Organism: uncultured Anaerolineales bacterium; assembly: GCA_964542755.1. Classification (GTDB taxonomy): domain Bacteria; phylum Chloroflexota; class Anaerolineae; order B4-G1; family B4-G1; genus SKLM01. The sequence continues at coordinate 30,051 of CAZIWL010000001.1, read as the reverse complement.
TCGATGAGCCCCTCGCCCTCGAGTTCGAGGCGGTCTCTTGTGAGTATGATATTCCCGGCGCTGTTCTCCTGTCCCGTGATCAGCTGCTGGACGATCGGGTCGTCCGCCAGATTGTCGCCGGTAGCATAGGGATACCGAGTACGGAGAACCACCGTGCCGTCCGGAGCCAGCAGGTTTAGGACGTCCATCTCCTGCTCACGGCGAATCCGCTCGAGTTTCTCGCGGACCTCCAGGAGCTCCCACCCGTCAGCAGGTGGCTGCAGTGCTTCCTCAACCATCTGCGTTCGGGCTAGCACCTCAAGGGCTGCCTCAATCTGTGCAACTCTCCCGTCGTGAATCTCCCAGGCTGCCCTGGTGTAAATGCTGACACGATTCTTGGCCTCTCGAATCGTGTTGGCGTTCACGAAATGAATGCTAAGAGCGCCAATGCTGGCGGCCAAAACGACGAAGACAACAACGATGCCTAGATTGAACTTCGTCTGTAGCTTCATGTGTCCGTGCGGCACCCGTAAGCCGTCGCGCCACAGACAACGCCCGTCCGGGAGCGCCTGAGCAATCGACCCGAGCGGAGATGGAGGTGATGCGGCCTTCTAGTGGCCCGTGGGAGTATGGCGTGCGTCCAATCGGAAATCAACGGAGGGTCTTCCTGCGGGCTATCTGATGCTTATCACCCAGTTGGGCCAGGATTCTTCACTGGCAGATTGAACAGGGGCTCGTGTACGCGTCGTCCTACGCAGGTCTCAGCTCCTCCTCCAAGATTCCGCACTCTACCAGAAGGTCAAAAGTCTCCTCTGCTTCAGCCTCATCAACCTGACTGATCGCAAACCCGGCGTGGACGATGACAAAATCGCCGACACGCACCTCTGGGAGGTAGGCAAGAGAGACCTCTCTAGTAACTCCTCCGAAGTCCACCTTGCCCATGCGCATAAGATCGCCTTCCTGTGTTTCGATTACGCGTCCTGGAATAGCCAAGCACATACTAGGAGGTCTCCTCTCGCAGCCAAGTGAGCCAAGCTTCGAACCCCTCCCCCGTCTTGCAAGAAAGGGAGAGGAATGTCAGACCGGGATTGAGCGCCTCCACACCCCTGCGGAAATAGTCGATGTCGAAGTCGAAGGCATCCAGGACGTCGATCTTATTCAGGATAACGGCGTCGACACCGCGGTACATCACGGGATACTTGTACGGCTTGTCGTCGCCCTCCGGGACACTGGCGATGAGAACGCTGCGGTGGACGCCCAGGTCGAAGCTGGCAGGGCAGACCAGATTGCCCACATTCTCAACGATCAGCAGGTCCAGCTCATCAAGAGGAAGCTGTGGCAGAGCCTCCTGAAGCATAACGGCGTCCAGGTGACACGCCCCTCCTGTATTGATCTGGACAGCCGGTATGCCCGAGGCCGCGATCCGGTCGGCGTCGATCGTCGTCGCCACGTCTCCGTCAACCGCGCCAATGGCGAGATCGTCTCGCAGGGCTTCCACCGTACGCGTGATGAGGCTGGTCTTGCCGGCCCCCGGTGAGGCCATAAGATTGATCGCAACGACTCCGGCGGCATCCAGCCTTTCCTTGTTCTTGGCAGCCAGCCGGTCGTTGGCGCTCATAATATTCTCAACAACCGATACAGTCTTAGACACTGGGGTAGTACCTCTTTCTACTTGTTATGCTATCTCGGGCATCATAGACACAGACGCGTGAAGGGCCAGGCGATCCTCAGGCAGGGAATACTGCGATAGGTGCCAGCAATCGGGGACCATGACGTGCAGAGAGAGCTACACTGGATTGACGGCTATCGCAGACGATGACGACCGATCCCTTACTTAATTCAGATAACCTTGTGATATTCTACCACGGTTGAGGGGGATCGTCCAATGTAGGAGGACGGGAGGGCGCTGATGCCTAAGGTACTCCTATCTGCATATCCTTCCCCAAAGCCCGACCGACATCACCGTCTCCACGGGAGAAGGGTAGCCGGGAAGCGATGGCAACCGCACGACCGGTCATCATGTCCGGCTGCACGTCGCACGACAGCGCGGTGCCGGCCTTCCTGGATGCGCGGCTGGTCAGGGTAGTGGCAGTAGTGATCGTGAACCGCAACCGGGCCTTCGACACGCTGGCTGTCGGCCGCCGACGGGAGGTCAGACGGGTCTCTGCGACCGAGGTCTCTCCGCTGACCGGCGTCGGACGACACGCAAGCATTGCCATCAACAACACGCGGCTGTACGAGAGTATGCGCTACGATGCCAGACAGATCATCCGGGCCCAGGAGTCGAGCGTGGTCGCGGAGCTCAAGGGGGTCTCTGGCTCGGCCTATCGAGTCTCGCCCGAGGAGGAGCTGGTACGGTTCCGGATCGACCCGGTAGTCCCTGGATAGCGTGAGACTTCGCGCTTGCGTCTCGCAGGCCAAGGTGCTGAACTCATTCAGCCACTACAGCGTGCAGATGATGGGGGAGGACGGTGATCAAGGGTGCGACGCCCGGAGCCAATCCGTCGACTCAGTCGCCTCCGGCAAGCCGGGACTCACCGGTAGGCACGGGCATGCACGAGCGGACCAGCATCCATGGAGGGGCGCTGCGCATCGAGTGCGAGGCGGGTGAGGGGGTCACACCTGATGGTCGACGCTCCCGTGCACTGATGGGGTGTATAGGCGGTAGACGGGTCCCGGAAAAGACGCCAGACCACCTGGCAGACTACTCGATCTCGATGCTGTCGAGTCGAAAGTCGTCTCCGGCGGCGACCACAACCTCACTTGCTCCGCACTTGGGGCAGGCAAAGGTATCCCGGTCAAGCGGGAAGCCGTGGTCGCATTTTGTGCAGCGGAGCACCCCCTCTACGCGCTCAAAATGTAGCTCTGCTCCCTCGGCTATCGTGCCCTCACTGACGATATCCCAGTAGAACTGCACAGATTCGTCTACGATAGACGAGAGCTCCCCGATGACCACGTTAAGTCGGACAATGCGATCCGCATCCGCCTCTCGCGCGTGGCGGAGAGCGATCCCCAGTAGGCTCTCGGTAATAGATAGCTCGTGCATAGTTCTCACGACTGCTTGACATAGTTCCGACGCTTGTCTCTTCGCTCGCGTGATTATACCGCATTCAACGGATGCCTCAACCAACCAGCCTGCCGCGGCGCAGGGGTGTCATCGGTAGTGCCATCGCCGGGCATGCTATGTCCCGCTCAGATGGCATCAGACCAGGGCGGAACGAGCGACCGGCTCGCGCGTGCGGAACGGTTTGGCTAGGTATTCTGTAATGGGCCCCATCATTCGGTCAGAAGCAGGACAGAAGGCAGCCAGATTGCGTAGATGGCCCGCAGAATTCGACTGGCAGCAGTCGCAATGGTTGAAGTGCCAAGAGGCGGTGAGACGGTGGCGTGAGATGCTGACGGAGCCGGTTCGCTTCCAAGGTTGATGGGAGTGGCAAAATAAGGCCCCCGGCCCAAGCCGAGGGCTGTAACAGGCTGCTTCACGCATACGCGCGTCTGTGCGGGATCTGGGGTGGGGGGCGGCTTTGGGCCCGTCCGGACGTCAGGAAAGGGCTGCCAAGAGCTCAGGAAGGAATGCCTCTGGGTCAGCCTGTACACATAGATCCGCCAGTTCGAAGATAGGTGCGCTAGGGTCCGGATGAATAGCGACGATGAAGCTGGCATCCTCCATCGCCCCGTTGTGGAACGTGTCCCCGCGGATACCCACAGCCACGTAGACCTGGGGAGCGATGGATACCCCGCGTACGTCCACCATGTGCCCCGCGTCGACAAGTCCAGCATCCCAGGCGCCACGGTCCCCCGCGAGATGGGCGTCCAATCGGTTCGCTAACGCCTCGACGAGCGCGAGATCCCCGGCCTGGCGCCCCGCGGCCACAACGACTGTCGCTTCAGACAGCGGTTCCTCCGGGGGACGGAAGCCCTGGGCCGGCCCCACGAACCTCACTCCAGGCGCCGCCATATCCACATCCAGCAGCGTGGGGTCGCCTTGACGGTACTCGTCCAGGAACGGCTGGGCGAAAGCGCCTGGCTCGATGGTGAGCAACTGCGGGCGCGCCTCCCGGCAAGCCCTGATCTCGAAGTACTCGCCCCCGTAGACGGGGAAGGCGGCCTCCACAGCGCGCGTCATCTCGTCCAGTTTGACCGCGGTCACGTGCTCGATGAGCCCCCCGTCCATCCGCTGCGCCAAGCGAGGAGCGAGTGCTTCTCCCGTCTTCGTTGCCCCTAGCAGAACGATCTCTGGCTCTTCCTCCTCGAACAGAGCCCCAAGAATCTCCACGTGGGGCTCAACCGCGAACCGTTCCAGGGCAGGGTCGTTGGCCACCCTTACGCTGTCGGCGCCCGCCTGATAAAGGAGATAAGCATGCTCAGTCACGTTCACTCCGAGCAGAATCGCGTAGACGTACGCGCCGAGGGAGTCAGCCAGGGAACGGGCAGCGCCGATCGCCTCCAGCGTCACCGGGGCAATCTCCCCGCCGACCAGGTCGCCCACGACCCACAGCCCGCCTCCTCCCGTCGCCTCTTCGAAGCTCTCCTCCTGCTGCGCCATCACCAGATCTAGGTATGAGGCATCCATCGTTCCCCCCTATCCGCGCAGGCGACTGCGCAGAGCCTCCGCCACCGTGCGGGCCACGTCGTCGAGGGTACCCTCTATGAGCTCCCCCCGCTCTCGCTCGGGCGGGAAATCACGCCCTATGAGTTCCAGCAGGGGAGAGGTCTCGGTGAGTGACAGATGCTCGTCCACTTTCCATCGCTCCACCACGCCCTCCATTCCCCCGTTCCCCCGATAGACGTTGATCAGGCGAACCCCGTCCGGGTAACGTGGCTTCAACGCCCCGGGTGCCATGAGAACCACGGCCGGAAGATCCGCCTCGACGATGATATAGTCGGAGCCTCGGCGGCAAACGGTGCGCACGCGCCCGTCGCCCGGCTCCGCGGATAATGCGCCGCTGATGTGCGGCCATCCCAGAAGCTCGGCAAGTCGCCCTCCCAGTTGGCCCTGCCCGGTGTCGAGGGTCGTGGCTCCCGCTATCACCAGGTCGATGGCTCCCAACTCATGGATCACGGCCCTCAGCGCCCGTGCCACAACGGCGTCGTCAGCTTCCTCGAACCGCTCGCCACAAAGATAGACCCCTCGATCGGCGCCCATTGCCACGCCCCTGCGGAGCGTGTCCTCGTCGGGTTCGGGCTGTCCCGAGGCGACGACCACGTTGCCACCGACCGCATCTTTGATCCGGAGGGCCGCCTCCAGTGCACAGTGGTCGGCTGGTTCGATCAGGTACCGCTCTCGGTTGACAAAGATGCGTCTAAGCCGCCGGTGGGCCACGATGCCGGCCGGATCGAGCACACGCCGTAGAATCACCAAGCTACGCATAGTCTCCCTCCGATTCTAGGAGATGGACCTCCTCAGCGAGCCAAAGCCGCAAGAGCCAGAGGTCAGTAGAGTCACAGCATCGCAGAGTCGTTAGCTGCCACTGACGCCTTGAAACGCCACTCCTACCCATCCTTCGATCCCGGCCTTGCGGAAGTTGTAGAGCATCGCTCCGAGCTTGCGATAGAGCCCGTAGAAGTACTCGAAGTGATCGGTCGCAACAGAATCCGTCTCCCGCAGGAGCTCAAGATGAGCCTTCATCTCGTCACAACACGCGAGGAAGTGGGTTTGGTACCGGACCAGGTCGCCCTCGTACCGCTTCATCCCTTAGCCCTGGACGAAACTGGCCAGAATGGACCGGGAGGACCGCCGGATCTGGCTCCCCTCCCAGTATAGCTCGAACCCTGGCAGATCCTTCAGGGTCATCTCGTGTACCTCGACCGCCAGCCGCTTGCCAACCCGTAGGTCGCCGAATCCTCACACCCCCGCGACGGGCACGCCTGCGACATCGCCATCGCTCCTCCGCTCCCTGTCACGGGCTTATGCGGACGCCGTGCTCGCGGAAGAGCCTCGACGCGATCACAATACGCTGAATCTCGTTGGTCCCCTCGAAAATCTCGGCAATGCGGGCGTCGCGGAAGGCCCGCTCAACGGGATAGTCCCGAGAGTAGCCGAGCCCTCCATGGATCTGGAGGGCCCTATCGACGGCCCGCGACGCGACCTCAGAACCGTAAAGCTTGCACATTGCCGCAACTTTCGAGAAGGGTTGGTCCGTGTCCACCATCCAGGCGACGCGATACACAAGGCTGCGCAGAGCTTCGATCTCGGTAGCCACATCGGCGATCATCCACTGGACCGACTGCTTCTGAGCCAGTTGAGACCCGAACTGCTCGCGCTTCTTCGCCCATTCGATTGACCAGTCCAGGGCCGCCTGGGCTCCACCGAGACACGCCGCCCCCAGGGTCAGGCGCCCCATGTCGAGCGACTTCATAAAGGTGACAAACCCTTCGCCGACCTTCCCCAGCACGTTCTCGTGGGGAACACGGAGATCCTCGAAGACGAGTTCCGCCGTGCTGGTGCCGTGGATGCCCATCTTGTCCTCCTCCCGCGCCACCTCATAGCCCGGCCAATGTGTCTCGACGATGAAGGCCGTGATCCCTCCCCGCGCGCCGAGGGTCGGGTCGGTCACAGCCATGATGGTGATGATGTCCGCGTAGCCGCCGTTGGTGATGTAGATCTTGCCCCCATTGATCACCCAATCATCGCCGTCCCGGACCGCGCGGGTGTTGATGTTCGCCGCGTCAGATCCAGCATTCGACTCGGTGAGCCCAAAGGCGGCGAATTTCTCGCCCCGCGCCAGGGGGCTGAGATATTGGCGCTTCTGCTCCTCCGTGCCGTCGAGATGGATGGCCATGGCCCCAATGCCGATGTGCGCGCCGACGTTGGTTGCCGTGGAAGTACACACCCTTCCCAGCTCCTCCATAAGGATGCAGTACCCTACTTCACCGGCCCCCATCCCTCCGTATTCCTCGGGGAAGCAGACGCCAAGGAGCCCTATCTCGCCGAGCTTCCGCAGCACGTCCAAGGGCACACGGTGCTCCCGGTCGAGTTCCGCTGCTATGGGAGCGACCTCGTTGGCCGCGAAGTCGCGAATCAGGCGTCGCAGCGCCACGTGTTCTGGAGAAAACGAGAAATCCATGCCTACCTCCTCACGGCGCAATCTCCACGCCATACTCGGCGAAGATTTGCTCGGCGATCCGGACTTCATGAAGCTCAGTGGGCCCACCAATGAGGCTCAGGGCCCGGGCGTCTCTGTACTTGCGGGCGATGGGATAATCCTCCATATAGCCGTAGCCGCCCATGACCTGCACCATCCGGTCCGTTACACTCCGCGCGATGCGGGCAGCAAAGGTCTTCACGACTGGCGCATGGAAGCTCACCTCCGTACCCTGGTCGATCTGCCACGCGGCATGATAGACCAGATGGCGGAGAGCCTCAGTCTCGGCGGCGCTCTCCGCGACGTAGGCTTGAATGGCCTGCTTCTGCGCTATGGGCACGCCAAACTGGACCCGTTCGCTGGCGAACCGGGCAGCAACGTTCAGGCTGCTGATCGCCACGCCCAGTGCCCCGGCCCCTAGCGTGACAGCCATCCGTTCCTCGGCCGCAGCAGCGATCTCCCGCCCACTTCCCTCAGCTCCCAAGCGGTTCCCGACGGGCAGGCGGCATCCCTCCAGATAGACCGTGTTGAAGGAAACGTTCCGCAGACCCAGCGTCGGCTCACGGTAGCCGACGGTCAGACCCGGCGTCGCGGTAGGGACCAAGAAGGCCGTGACACCCGCCGGCACCTCGGCGAAGACAAGGAAGAGCGTGGGCAGTCCGCCGCCCATGTGGCCATTGGCAACCCAGGTTTTGACCCCATCGATCACGTAGCCGTCCGCGTCCCTGACGGCGCGGGTCTCAAGCTCCGTCGTGTCGCTGCCGGCATCCGGCTCCGTCATCGCGTAAGCCCCCACCGCTTCTCCAGCAGCGAGGACGGGCAGGAACTCTTCCATCTGAGCATCGGTCCCATGGCGCAAGATCGACATAGCCACCAACCCGACATGGGTGCCCAGTGTCACCGATATCGACATACAGTCTTTGGCCAGCGCCTCGATGAGCAGAACGTAGCTGAGGAAGTCCAGGTCTGCACCGAAGTACGTCTCGGGAAGGGTGGCCCCCAGGAACCCCTGGCGGGCCGCCTTCTGCAAAATCTTCAGAGGAATCGTCTCCTCATGATCCAGTTCCTCGGCGAAGGGTGCAATCTCGTTCGTGGAGAAATCCTCGAACATCGAGCGAAACATCATCTGCTCTTCACTGAGAGAGAAATCCATCACGGTCCCTCCTGCTGAAGGCTCGGCTTAGCGTGGGGGCACGGGAACTCCGACCCCATTGACGACCATGGTAGATGCGGGCGGGGGGCGGAGCCCCAACGGGCAACGGTTCTGACGGCCCGAGGCGAGTTCAACCTGTCCCCACTTGACGATGGACCCTACGATCGTCGACACATAGATTCCCGGCGAGGACTGGTACGTCGCCGACTCCAGGGTGGAAGGCGTGATGGCAGGTGTGGGCCAGAGGCCGCCAGATTCTTCGTCCACCTCCCGACGGACTGCGACGTCAGAACATGACCCGGTCACAGGATGTGCAGGTAGCGCGACCGGCGTGGCTTGCCCAGTTCGATGGATGTGCACGACCGAGCACCTATCGCAGCGGCGGCGCGGACCTATTGATCCTTGAAATCTGGCTGCCGCTTCTCCAAGAAGGCACTAACGCCCTCCCGGATGTCCTCTGTATCGGCCAGAGCGACGAACTGCTCCTTCTCGGTCTCGAGCCCGTCCTCCACAGTGGTCTCGACGCCCTCTCTCACCGCCCTCAAAGTGGCCGCGATGGGGAACTTGGACTTGGAGACGATCTTCCTGGCCAGTCCTCGTGCTTCCTTGAGGATCGCTCCAGCGGGGACGACCTTGTTGACCAGCCCAACACGATAGGCCTCCTGGGCAGTGATCATATCCCCGGTCAGGATCATCTCCAGCGCCTTGGCCTTGCCGACGATCCGCGGAAGTCGTTGGGTGCCGCCCCATCCCGGGATCAATCCCAGATTGATCTCCGGCTGACCGAGCCGCGCCCGGTCTGAGCAGATGCGCATATGACAGGCCATCGCGAGCTCCAGGCCGCCGCCCAGACAGAAACCGTTGATCGCCGCGATGACGGGCTTCGTCGCCGTCTCAATCTTCAGGTGGACTCCTTGACCTCTCTCGATGAACTCACGGGCCTCCCCATAGCCGTCATCGGGGTTCTCCAGGAGCTCTTTGATCTCCGGGATATCCGCCCCGGCGACGAAGGCATTCGTGCCGCCTCCGGTGATGACGACGGCCTTGACCTCCTCATCGGCCATAACCTGGTCCACCGCCTGATCCAGCTCAGTGACCACCTGCTTGTTAAACGAGTTAACCGGCGGATGATCGATCGTCAAAAGGGCGATATGGCCCTCAACTTCGACCCGGATGTTCTGCCATTCAGCCATAGTATGCCTCCTTCTTGGTTGTGGTCGTCCGTCGCCGCACCGACGGTCGCGTGCGAGGCCCGGCTCGTCGCAGCCCTTTGGCGTCACGTCCACTCAATGCCGGCAAGCCGCGTGTGTGTAAGGTCGAGACATCCCAACTCGCAACCCAGCGACCGTCGTACGCTGGATTTCCAGGCGTGGTCGGCACCCACCGGAGCGGCGCCCCACGACGGCAGTCGATGGCCCAGCGGGCGGACGATGCCGGCCATCCGAGTGGCTGTCCCGCGGCATGGTACGGAACGCGCTCTCCTCCCACCGGCCTTCTCGCCCAGAACACGACGGAATCTGGTCAGGCGACCAAGGCACTAGGTATGCTCGTAGAATCCCTTGCCACTCTTGACGCCCAGATGACCTGCTCGCACGCGCAGCCGAAGCGGTCGCGCGGGACGGAAGCGGGGACCGTACGTATCCTCCAGGTCCTTGAGGGTCTCAAGGACCTCGTACAACCCAATCTCATCGGCGATGACCAGCGGGCCGACACGTTCGCCGCCGTAGGTCATCCCCGTGCCGGCGACCATCGCCATGTCGATGTCCGTCATCGTCGCGACGTGCTCAAGCACGCACTGCGCTGCCTCATTGATGAGCGGATACATGAGTCTTTCCACCGTGAAGGACGTTCCTATCTCTACCTCACCCGATGACTGAAGCTCCCCGATCATCTGATGGACCTCTTCGGACTCGCCGCCAGGGTGGTCGTAGAATCCCGCACCACTCTTCTCTCCCAGACGGCCGTCCTCGAGCAGCTTCCCGAAGAGTTTAGCCGGCGTCATCCGCTCGCCGTACTCCGAATAGAGGTACTCCCCGACGTCGGCGCAGACGTCGATACCGAGCATGTCCATCAACGTGAAGGGGCCCATAGGCATGCCCCACTCGACGACGGCCGCGTCGATGTCGGTGGCCGTGGCGGCTCCCTCCTCCAGCGCCAGTGTGGCCTCATTCAGGTAGGGCATGAGCAGGCGGTTGACGAGGAAACCGGGACACTCCTGGACGACCACGGGGATCTTGCGGAGTGTCTCGGTGAACATGACCACGTCATCCTGCGTCTCCCGTGCCGTGTCGAGGCCGGGGATCACCTCGACCAGCTTCATGATGTGGGCAGGATTGAAGAAGTGCATCCCGATGACCTTATGAGGCTTCCGTGTCGCGGCGGCCATCTCCGAGATGGAGAGCGCTGACGTGTTGCTGGCAAAGACCGTCTGCTCGGGACAGGCCTCCTCAAGCTCCTGGACCACCGTTTTCTTGATCTCCATCTTCTCTGGTACGGCCTCGATGACGATGTCCACATCGCTGAAGGCATCGTAGGAGAGCGTGGGGGTGACCAGATCAAGCTTCGACTCCATGTCGCCGGCGCTCATCTTCCCCTTGTCGACCCGCCGCTGGTAGATCGATCGGATCCTCTCCATGCCAGCATCGAGCATCTCCTGGTCGATGTCCTTCATGACCACCGGAAGTCCGGCGTACGTTATGACCTGGGCGATCTCGCCTCCCATCGTTCCGGCGCCAACTACGCCCGCTTTGAAGATGTACATACGTTCTCCCTCCTAAGTGGTCGTCCTGAGTTGTCGTCTCCCATCCGTTACCGGCAAGAGACAGCTTCTAAGCGGACCTCCTACCGATGCCGCGGCTCCCACCAAACTGGACCGCTTCTCGTGCATCGCCCCTCACGCGTGACGCATTACGAGACACGCACCAACCTTCCCATCGCCATAGGCGCCCCATCCATCCCCTCACCAGGTCGGCAGCGGTATCGCAGCCTCCGGGTTGTCCACGCGGGCGAAGTAGACCCACTGATCGGGATAACGTTCGAAGGCCGCCGCGTTTGCCTTGCCGAGGGTACTCCCGACGAAGTAGTCACCGCTCTCGGGCTCAATGGCCACGATGACGGCATCCTCCTGTCCCTCCAATTCGTCCTGGATCTCCTCCAGTCGCTGCCGACCTCTGGTGAAGAATGCCTTCCTCGCTGCCTTGTCCTGCCAAATGGAGATATCTGCCATCGGTCTGCCTCCCTAGCCCGTCCGCTCGATGATCATAGCGCCGCCCTGACCACCGCCGACGCAAGCTGTGGCGAGCCCCAGTGTGACGTCGCGCTTGATCATCTCGTGGAGCAGCGTCACGACAAACCTGGTACCCGTGCAGCCCACTGGATGCCCCAGTGCAATGGCACCACCATTGACGTTGACCCTCTCCCAATCCCATCCGCGGTCCTCAAGCTCCCTGCCGACGGCGAGGACCTGCGCTGCAAAGGCCTCATTGAGCTCAATCAGGTCGATTTCCGTGAGATCCAGCCCGGCGCGCTTGAGGGCCATAGGGGTGGCGTAGGCCGGCCCGATGCCCATGATGTCCGGCGGGACCGCGGCGTAGGCGTAGGCGCGCACGGTGCACAAGGGCTCCACGCCCAGTGCCTCGGCCTTCTCCGCCGACATGACCACCACCGCAGCCGCCCCATCGGAGATTGGGCAAGCGTTCGCCGGGGTCACCGAGCCGTCCTTCTTGAAGACAGTCGGATAGAGCGCCGCCTTCTGCACGGTGAGGCCTGGATTGATACACTCATCCTCCAGGATATCCTCGTAGGCCACCTCCTTGCCGGCCACCCGCTTGATCACCCGGAAAGGGACAATCTCGTCCCGGAACTTGGCCATTCGGGTCGCTCGGAAGGCCTTCTGGTGACTCTTGACTGCGTACTCGTCCTGCTCCTCCTGGCTGATATCGTACATCATCGCCAGATTCTCGGCCGTCTGCCCCATAATCTCGTCGGATACCGGGTCCGTCAGCCCCTCCCACAGGGTATCGATGAAGGTGTCGTGGCGGAGCTTCAACCCCCAGCGAGCCCCACGAACCACATAGGGGGCGGTCGACATGCTCTCCACGCCTCCGCACAGGAACACATCACCGTCCCCTGCCTGGATGGCCTGACAGGCCATACTGATGGACATCGTGCCCGAGACACAGTTGCGCTGGATTGTGCAGCCGGGGACGTTCACCGGGATACCGGCCTTGAGCGCGGCAACGCGGCCGATGTTGGGAGCGTCGCTCTGCTGACTGATACACCCCACGATCACATCATCGATGATACCCGGCTCGATGCCGGCCCTCGCTACGGCCTCCTGAAGGACCGTGGTCGCCAAATCCTGGGCGGGAATGTCGCGGAAGGCCCCGCCGTGCTTGCCGATCGCCGTACGGCACCCACTGACGATCACGACTTCTTTCATACCTGCCTCCTTGCGTTGGATAGGATACGGACACGAAGCTCGGCGCTATTCCTCGGTGGGAGCCGTCTTGAGTGCCCGGATGCCAGACGAGATGCTCGCCTCGTGGAGGACCGCTTCATCGATGCCGACCAGTTCACGTCGGAGCGGATGCTCCATCAGCTGGAGTGCACCGTTCAGCGCCGCCCAGAAGACGCAGGCAGCCCTTTGGGGATCACGGCACGCGAAGACACCTTCGCGGCATCCACGTGCCACGACGCCGACGGCGAGGTTCAGCCCCTCCAGACTGGCCTCCAGGATCCTCTGATAGAGATCGACCGGGATGGCATCCTGGAATCGCCCGCGGTCCATGGCCATCAGAAATGGGAAATACTGGGGATCTCGGCGGAAGAAGTTGAGATAGGCGCGAGCGAGGGCCCTAAGCTGCTCCTCAGCGGGAGTGCCATTCGTCTGGGTGTACGCTCGATCGAGTTCACCGACTAGCTCCTTCAAGCCTTCAAGGAGAAGGTGAGCCAGCAAGGACTCCTTGCTCTCGAAGTAGAGATACACAGTCCCCTTACTGACCTCGGCACGCTCAGCCACGCTATCCACGGTGGCATGGTGGAAGCCGTTTTGGAAGAAGGTTTCCCGAGCTGCCCGGAGGATGGAACGTCGGCGCTCCTGCTTCTCGCGCTCACGGCGGGCTCTGGTGGTCACGCTGGCCCTTCCTTGGCTAACCGACGGTCAGTTACTGACTCGTAGTCAGTATATCACGCGGGAAGCGCGATGTCAATGGGTGTTCGCCGAGTCGCACAAGCCCGGGCGACGGCCGCCTCGCACGGAAAAGGCGTGCGTCGAGGGGAACCCGATCCGGGCGCGCTAGCGGCGCGTTGAAGCACCCATCAGACTCGCCAACCAGACGGTGGCGGGCCTTGGACCAAGCGGATCGCCAGGCTATGCGTCTCTTTCCGGTTGCAAGCGCAAAGTTCGGGGGAAAGGGACTCTGAGTTTGACTGAAGAGAGGTTGATGGCGGGCCAAGGGCGCCAGCCAGGTCTCCACGGGCTCCGGGCTCGGGAGGATCCGAGCCGGGCTCACTCGGCCCTGGCGCGCGGTTGGCCCCTGGCGTTCCAGCCCGGACTATCCGGTCACCAACCAGGCTGCGGTGCCGGCCGGAAGTGCTTCCCGTACACCAGATCGTCCGCCCAGACCAAGAAACGATGGGCGGCAGTCACGTTGAAGGCGACTTCGGCAATCAGGCGGTGGGGCAGCGTCGGCGGCTTCGACCACGGGCAGATGGTGTGGCAAATCGTACAGGCCGAGCCGAGGTGTGCCCAGTAGAGGAGGCACTTCTCAGGGTCAATCTGCCATTTTCGCACGCCCCGCACCATCACCTTCTCTCCAGTGGGAATCGCACCCGATGGGCAGGTAGTGGCGCACTTCGAACAGGTTTCGCAGAAGTGCTGTACGCCGAGGTCCACCGGCGGGTCCACCACCAAGGGCAGATCGGTGGTAACGCAGGCCAATCGAAGGTTCGCGCCCAGCCGGGGGTGAATCAGGTATCCGCATCGGCCCAGCTCACCGAGCCCGGCATCTACGGCGACGGGTACGACCATCACGCCGTAGTTCCGCAGGTGGTGTGCCCGGGCCGACCAGCCCATCGCCCGGACGTAGGAGGCCAGTTGCGTCGCGACCAAGGCGCTCAGGGCGTAGACCCTGCCCAGCTCAAAGTCGGAGAAGGGGGTTCCACCCGTGCGCACCAAGTCCGCATTCTGGGCAAAGGCCATGGCGATGGCGAACCGATGCTGTACCTCAATGGGGTCTCCGTACGCACGATCGCGATAGTCCTCGGGGCGTCCGCCAAAGTGCGGGGGATTGGGTCGGTAATCCGGAAAGAAGGGGGGTGTCCCGCGATGGCTGTAGACCCAAGCGGGGTTGAGGGGGCCGACTCTCACGTCGTAAGCTCCCAGGCGCCGAGCCATCGTTTTGATCCGCATAGTCATCGCAGCCGGATCGACGTCGGCGCGGTTGGGACCGACCTCCCCATCCACGACGTCTGGGAGCGCCAGGCCCGCGACGGGGTCGAAGGTGGCATTGTAGAGAGCGGCATCCTGGGTCGGCACATCGTCGCCTCCCTCTCCGATCCCTTCGACGAAGGCAGCGATCCGACGGTCGATCTCCACCAACTCGGGATGGGCTGCGTGATAGGCTCGCTCCTCTGGACTCCCCGGGACAAGCCGCTCGCGGGAGAAGACGGTATCCCGCTCGTCAAAGCGGGTCAGGTCGCCTACGATCTCGTACGTCGGTTTGTCGGTGCTACGGTTCAAGACGTTGCCCCTCTCCACACGACGAGTCTGTTGTCAAATGCTCCAACACCAGGTCTATGATTTCCGGTCCGTACTTCTCCATCTTGCGCGAGCCGACGCCGTGCACATCCAGCAACCTCTCGGGTGTCGTCGGTCTCTCAGCCGCTATGGCCCTGAGGTGGCTATCGTGAAACACACAGAAGGGGGGAATCTCTTCTTCCCGTGCCTTATCAAGACGCCACTTTCTCAGGTTGGAGAACAGCGTCTCGTCCACATTCTGCGCCCCCTCGCGGACATCTGCGCTGGCTCTCCGGGGTTTGCTCTCTGGCCTAACGCGCCCTTGCTCACCCAGGCCCGCGAGTTTGTTCGGATTCTTGAGCGCTCCCCGGCCCTTGCTTGTCAGGTCGAGCACGACCCCGCCGTGATCCAGCCGGCGGGCCGCGAGGAAACCACGGCACTCGAGCTGATCCACCATATGATCGATCGCCGTCTTCGACCGGAACGCGAGGGCACCGAACTCGGCTTGTGCAACGGCCTTCTCGTGAAGGTCTCGTCTCCCGTATCTCCCCTCTCCCTCGCCGCGCAGAATCCGGACCAACGTGGTACGTCCCCACGACCACGGCGCGTTGGCCGCGCAGCTGAGGATGGTCAGCAGTTGCGCTCTCTCCGACGGCAGCCCGGGATCCGGCGGAGCCGCAACTGCAACACAGTTGTCGCAGGCGTCACACCGCTCGATCGCGCGTCCTCCGAGATACGCGTTGAGATGGCCGTGGCGGCAGGCGCGGGTTCTTGCATAGGCGCCGATCTCGTCCACGCGCTGAATCTGTATCGTCTCGTACCGCTCCAGCAGCCTCTCGACCCTCTCGCCCGCGTCATCAGGGGCAGGAGGAACGGTCACCAAGATATCGCGGCCCACCGGTCGGTACCTGATCCATCCCTCTTCATCCCACGTCAGCAGCAGCTTTTCGACCTCGGACAGCGGGATACCGCTCGACGAGGCAACCTCAATGACGTCGACCGTGAGCCACTGCTCGGGACGCAGCCGAGCCGCATGGCAGAAGGCGCGGACGTCGTCGGGCAGGACGCTGTCGTGAGACGTCGCCGACAGGTTCATCGTGGCCGAACGAGGCACATCCGGCCCGCGACGGAGCAGATCCGCCTCCTCCAACAAGCTCAACGCCACTCGGATCTGCGTAGTATCCGCGCGCAGGTTCCGCTCCACGTCCGCCATGACGATCCGACCTTCGCCCCGGCCGTCCAGCTGCCCTTTGACGCATCCATAGACCTGGCGCAGGAAATCCACAGGTAAGACAGTCCGCCGCGCCCGGCTGGTCAGGAGCCCCTTGTCCGGGCCAGTGATCATCAGTAGGCATCTTGCCGGCAGCCCGTCACGGCCGGCACGTCCCGCCTCCTGGTAGTATGCCTCCAGGGAATCCGGCGGAAAGAAATGCACGATGAACCGGATGTCGGGTTTGTCGATGCCCATACCGAAGGCGACAGTGGCCACGATTACCCGGGTGCGCCCCTCCATGAAATCGTCCTGAACCCGGTGTCGATCAGCGACGCCGGCGTGGTAGTGAGCGGCGTTGACGCCGTGCCCACGAAGAAGGGCCGCCAGCCTCTCGCAGCGGACGCGCGTGTCGGCGTAGACGATGCCGCTGCCGGCCTCTGATTTGCAGAAAGCCAGAAGGTGTTGAAGCTTCTCATCGTTGTCTCTGGCCTGAAGGACCTCCAGCTGGAGGTTGGAGCGAGTCACGTCGCCGGCGACCACGCGCGCTCCGTTCCTCGAGTTCCCAGGCCGGCCCAAGCGCCGCAGGATATCCCGACGGACGCGCAGTGGCGCTGTCGCCGTCATCGCCAGGAGTGGAGGATCTCCCAATTCCTCCCGCACGCGCCCGATAATGAGGTACTCAGGCCGGAAGTCGTGTCCCCACATGCTGACGCAGTGGGCCTCGTCGATGACCAATCGCTCGACGCCCGCGTTGCGCAGAGCGTGCAGAAACGGCGGCTGCCGCAGACGCTCCGGGGCTGCATAGACGAGACGATACACCCCGTCAGCGATGCCGTGCATGCGGCGCCTCAGCTCACCCCTGGGCAGGGTGTAGTTCAACGCCGTCGCCCTCTGTCGCACCACGTGCGGGAGTGAATCCACTTGATCCTTCATCAGGGCGACCAGTGGAGAGATGACCAGCGTGACGCCAGGCCCCTCACCCTTACCAGCGAAGGCATCGCCTTCACCATCGGACAGACACGACATCATGGACGGGAGTTGGTAGCAAAGGGATTTGCCACCGCCCGTCGGCAGAATCGTCAGGACATCTTCGCCGCGCAGCATGCAGGCGATGGTCTCTGCCTGACCCGGCAAGAGGGCGTCGAAACCAAAGAGCCTCTCGGCGGCTTCCGAGATGGTTCGGCGCTCCTCTTCCGACACGGGGATCTCTTCGAATGAGGGCAACATCTCGACTGCGTGAGAACGACGCCCCTCCTCCTCATCGATCGGCGCTTCCGCGGCCCTTCCATCGTCCTCCGCCCGAAGGGTCGGCGAGGTGGAGCCACGCTCTGGTCGAGGTGGTGCGCCCCTCAGTTCGCTGATGCGATCCATCCACTCAGCCACCTCCTCCGCTCGACGCCTGTCCAGGTCCCTTTCGAGCTGATCTACGCGCGTCGCTTCTCCGCTTTCGCGGAAGTAGTTGCGCAGACGGCGCAGATGCTCGACCGGCAGAGGCTTTCCCTCCTCGCCCATTCGTAGCAGTTGGACTGCGTACCCGCTGGCCGTCACCCAGTCATCGCGGGATGCGTACAGACTGGCCATGCCCAGGAGATAGGAACGGCTATTGGGGTAGAGTTCGTGCAGATGCCGGTAGGCGAAGAGGGCAGCGGCCTCGTCGCCCCTCGCCAGCTCCACCTCACCCAGGAGGTTCCAGGCCATCGCGCTTTCGGGTCGCTCGGCGACGATATCCCTTGCGATCCGGTATGCGGTCCCGGTGTCGTCATTGGCCAGGTGGATCCGGGCCAACCGGGCCCGTGCCACAGACGAGTCAGATCTTTCGAGGCGAGCTTGCATGACATCGATAGCCTCGGTGATACGTCCCTCCCCAAACAGGGCCCTCGCCCTGGCGTCGCGGAGCGTCACATGCGTTGGGTTTCTGGGAATGAGGATGTCGAGACACGCATGGATGTCCTCGAAGCACTGCCAGCGTAGGAGGAAGTTCAGGAAGGAGCGGCGGTCGTTGCCACTGAGGGAGAGGATTTGTTCTGGGGTGAGACCGAGTGTTTCGAGCAAGGAATCCCCCTCACCCCAACCCTCTCCCCAGGGGGGAGAGGGAGCCTTGGGCTCGCGAGGCGTCTGCTGGGAGTCGGTACCCTCGGCGCGCCTGGCTCCCCTCTCCCTGGGAGGGAGAGGGGCTGGGGGTGAGGGTGAACCGGTTCCAGTCACATCACCAATCCTCTTCATGACCCCCTCCAGATTCTCTAGCACATCCCGATTATCGAAGCGGAAACCGTGATACCCCTCGTCCCTCAGGTATGCCGACCTCTCGGCGTCCTCCTCCCCACGCTCCTGGTGATATCCGCCATCGATCTCAACAACCAGGCGAAGGGCGGCACAGTAGAAGTCAACAATGTACGGGCCGATCGGATGCTGCCGCCTGAACTTGAGACCCTTCAGCTGTCGCTTGCGCAGGCGGTCCCAGACCAACTTCTCCGCCGGCGTCAGTCGCTTCCGCAGCTCGCGCGCAAGCTCGATCATTGGATCTGGGGGTCGGCGGTCATCGCCCCTCACCCTAACCCTCTCCCCCCAGGGAGAGGGAACTTCCTCCCCACTCGCGAAATCCTCTCCCCCCAGATGAGAGGGACCTCTGTCCCCTGTCCCCTCTGACGAGACCCTCCCACTCGAAGCCCCCACCAGCTAACAGCCCCCTTTCCGGGCCCCTCGCCGCGAGCCTACTCCCCTCTCCCCAGGGGGGAGAGGGGCTGGGGGTGAGGGGAAGGCCGGCATCTCACCCCCCCACCTCTCCGACCTCATAATCCGGCACCACGTGCACCCCCACGACCAGCGGCCAATACTCCCCCTGCCAGTTCCGACTCAATCCCACGGCCAAGTAGATTGCCTCGGCGCCAAGAGACTCGAAGAGCTCGTCGTGCTCGAACCACAGCGTCCCGCCCCGACCCAACCAACGCCGACCGAGCTCGCGCCACTTGAGATCGGTAACCGCGGCGCCCCGCCGGCTGGCGGCGCGAGGGTGGTTAACATGGCCCTCCAAGACGAACCCCATGCGCACATCGTACTTGCCGGAATACCCATCCAGCGAGAAGCTTGCCCACACGCACTCGGGGTGCACCAGACAGAGGGATCGACTATGCTCCACCAGCACCTGTGCGGGATCCTTGTCGAGAAACCGGGGAAAGAAGGCTGCCCGCTGCTGCCCCTCCAGGTGGCGGACGACCCGGGGTCTGTGGTGGACGAAGTCAGTCAGCCAGTCCTCCACGTGTGGCGGCTCCGGGCGGGGCTCTAACAGCTCTAACTCAACCACATCGCAGCAAGCCACCACCCGCCCATCGGCGTCGGTCATATCCCCCGGCTGGACGGTGTCGTAATCACGGACGGGCCGCACCCACCGGAGGCCCGTCACCCGATCTCGCTCTTTGGTGAATCCAGCGGTGCAGATACCGCTCAGCATCCGAGTCATCGCCAGGATGAGAACCTCTTGAGGTGGCATAGGCGTCATCCTCTTGGGAATGCCAGGAGGGGATCAGAAGGGTCTTCGACAGACTGTTTCTGCTCGCTCCCCCGATCCTGCGTTCCTTCGCCCGCCCTAAAGATGCTCGACGTGGAGGTCAGGCCATCGTCCCGCCCAGTACTCAGCCACCAGCCGGCGGTGGCACCGGTCTGCCGTCTCCTCCGCGCAGAGAAGGCAAGGAGCCCGAAATCGGGCCAGAAGGGCCCTCCCAACGTCCTCCGCGTGTCGTTCGGCCAAGAGTGGAAGAAAACACGTCTCGTACGCTGACCAGTCTCCATCCTCCCGAAACCCGTCGAGAATCTCAGGGGTGGGGGCCAGTTCAAGATGGTGCTCGTAGGCAATGCCGAACCCCTCGCGAAGCAGAAACGCTAGGGTATCTTGTTTGGCGTAGCCAAGCAAGTGCGAGGTGTTTCGGAGTCGAATGTCGACCACCACGTCCACCTCAGCCCCTTGAAGCTGTCCGATGAACGCGGCGAGGGGCTTCTTCTTGTACCCGATGGTGAAGACGGTCGTCATCGGTCTCTCCGATCCGTCAGAAAAGCGAGAGTTGCTCGGCCACAGGCTCACCGTCGACGGTATGACCGTCGGGCTTGATATGAATCACGCGGACACCCCGCTTGAGCAGGGTCTGCGTGATCAGCAGATGGCGGTGACACTCACGATAGTCGCCCTCGCTGCACATCACAGCCAGCCGACGTCTAGCACCAGTGCCGAGTAGTTCCTCGATGCCAGCTTGATAGGCCGGCAAGGCCTCCATCTGACCGTAGTCAGGCCGGCCGCCTGAATAGGCATCTGGCTCTGAGGGCCGGCCTCCGAGCGTGTCCCCCATGAAGCGGTAGCCAAGACCTGCTGCCTCCAGAGCATCCTTCAGCGGTTCCCGGTTGAATTGCGATGCCCAGCGGCTGTACGGCTGGCTCCGTACGTCGACGACGAGGGTGACGGCGTGTTGGCAGAGGAGGCCAATGAAGGTCTCCGTGTCGTGGTGGCTGTGTCCAATCGTGAATACGGTCGTCTGGGGCATCCTCGATTCTCCCACTCGCCGGGGCCTTGGTTGGATTCGGAAGTGTACCACAGACCAAGCCGGTGGCCAACTTTGATGCACGCTGGATGCCATACGTCCCGGCGATGACTCCCAGGCGATGACTCCCAG
>CAZIWL010000001.1:0-9124 GCA_964542755.1 uncultured Anaerolineales bacterium | reverse complement strand
GGCGATGACTCCCAGGCGATGACTCCCAGTAGATCATCCCAAGGGGCCGCCGGCCGAGACATCGAAACCGGACTCAAGGCGAATCATCGAAGAAGGTCTGATTCTCTCGATATTGGGTTGAAACTACTCACACGTTCTTACGTACCTATGGTGGGGTATGACCCAAATGATTAGGGAGCGACAAAAACCTATGTCCGACAAGAACAAGCTGCGGCGACAGAACGGTATCGTGGCAGGCGTGTGTGGTGGGCTGGCGGCGTTCTTCGGCCTCAACCCGTGGTGGTTCCGTATTCTGTTCGCCATCCTGCTCATCCCGGGCGGCCTGCCCGGGCTGCTGCCCTACTTGATCCTATGGATCGCCATTCCGCGCCGCCGGTGACCGAGACGGAGGGGATGGCTGGCCGTGTCCGTCAGCGACGCGGAGCACTGACGTCGATGGCCGCACCAACGTCGTACGTGTCGTAGACGAGTTCGAGTGCTCCGGCGCTCCCCTCGAGATACGCCTCGAAGGTCGCATGCCCGTCGCAGGTGTAGCGGACCACGTAGCCACCCTCGGTAGCCACGAATACGTCGCCGGTGCCGCTGAACTGACCGTACTCGGTGACCGCGTCGTCGACGTCATAGCTGTAGCGCACGGAGGGAATGCCGTTGACGGTCTCCTCGCCGACTCGCTCAAAGTGGAGGACGTAGGGGAGGAAATCGCCAACGGCGAAGGTCTGCTCGTCGAAGCGGACCGCTGCCACGCTCTCCGGGACCGGAATCCACGGCTGCCGTCCTGCTTTGATCCAGAGCCGATCGCCGATCCAGATCGCCTCAGCCTGGTTCGACGGCAGCTCCTGCGCCGCCGGGCCTTCGGCGCTCACGATGACGTGAACAGCAGACTCCGGGGGGACGACCGCACTCTCGTACCGGAGCACGCTTTCGTAGCCGGTCTCCTCGGCGCTGAAATCCATGGTCATCCGCTGGCGGAAGCTGGGCAGATGCCCCATGCCGCCACTGGTGGGATCGAGACTGGCCGTCTCAAGCTCAGGTATGTCGGCCAAGGCCAGGGGATCCTCGACTTCGGCGGGGTTGGGGGCTCCCGTCGGCTCTGCGGCTTCCGTCCCATTGCTCGTCGGATCGGGCGAAGTCTGTGCAGGCTCAGTCGCCTCCTCGCTTGGTGCTGGTTGGATGGCTTCGTCAGCACCTTCTTCCGTGTCAGCCTGCTCCGTCGGCGCTGGCGTCGTCGTCTCAGCCGGCACAGCCGTATCCGGCGGCGCCGTCTCACCCACTGGTTCCGAAGACTCGGCCGTCCCAGTGGAGGCACCTGCAAGCGGGCCGTCGACGTCGATTTCTCCGCTGACAGAGCAGGCCAGCCCGCTGATAATCACCAGAGCCACTGCCGCGATAACGGGGGTGCGAGGCGTCTTCCTCATCATAGCTGTCACCTCGGTCGTTTCATTGGTACGCTGTTGTAGTCTCTGGACGGCATCGTCCTACTATCGCACGATTCTCCCGACAGGGCAAACTCGGCGGGCTACGTTGGAACGCACGCCGGCGGCGTCCGATCTGCTCATAAGCAGACGAACGACACCGCTGTCGTTCCACGGGACAGGACTAGGTCAAGGCCTCCAGCCTGTCCTTCAGCTTGTCGCGCTCGGCCTTGAGCTCTGACAGCTTGTCGCGCTCCCGCTGGACGACGTGCTCAGGGGCCCTCTCGGCGAACTGTCCGCTCAAGAGCCCCTCGCTGTGTGCGATACGATCCTCGACGTCGTCCAGGTCCTCCCTAAGCCGTTCCCTCTCTGCGTCCAGATCGACAATCTCCGCGAGAGGTAGATAGCAGGTGACGTCGCCGGCCACGATGATTGCTGCCTGGCTTGGCGGATCCGGGGCCTCCTCGATCGTTAGACGCTCACAGTCTAGTTTCGCCAGAGCACATAACTCGGCGCGCTGCACCTCCAGCGTCCCAGTCTCTGCTCCCGCTGCGACGATTGCCGGGATGGGCTTCCCGGGGGTCACCCGATAGTCGGCTCTCCGGTTCCGGATACCTCGCACCAGCTCCATGAGCAGCGACACTGACGCCTCGGCCTCTCCGTCGAGCAGATCCTCACTCGAGACGGGCCACGGAGCGACGATGAGCGCATCGCCCTCCTTCGTCGCCTCGGGCAGCGCTTGCCAGATGGCCTCGGTGACAAAGGGCATGTAGGGGTGGAGCAAGCGCAAGGCCGTCTCCAACACGTGCAAGAGGACGGCCAGCGGCACATTGTTGTCCACCTTGTCGTCGTAGAGCCGGACCTTGGTGATCTCGATATACCAATCGCAGTACTCACTCCAGAGGAAGTCATTGATCTGTCGGCCCGCCTCGCCGTACTGATGGCTGTGGAAGAGTCTCTGCACGCGCTCGGTGACCCGATTTAGTCGGGAGAGAATCCAGCGATCGGTCAACTCCATCCTCTTATCGTCGAGCTCCACCGTGCCGCCCAAGACAGGCACCTGCGTCTCCGGTGTGTTCATAAGAACGAACCGTGACGCCTGCCAGATTTTATTGGCGAAGTTGCGCGCCCCCTCAAGACGCCGTGGGTCGAGGTTCATGTCCAACCCCGGCGTCGCGCTCGTCATCAGCGTGTATCGAAGCGCGTCCGTGCCATACTTTTCGATGATGTTGAGCGGATCATACTCCTCGATATTCTCCATCGATTTGCTGATCTTCTCGCCATCCTCATTCCGCACCAGGCCGTGGAGGTAAACCGTCTCGTACGGGGACTTGCCCGTCATCTCGATGCCTAGCATCATCTCTCGCGCCACCCAGAAGAAGAGGATGTCGTACCCCGTCTCCCTCATATCCGTCGGGTAGTAGCGCACGTAGTCCGCAGCATCAGTGTCCGGCCAACCCAACGTGGAGAAGGGCCAAAGGCCGGAAGAGAACCACGTGTCGAGCACGTCCTCCTCCTGATGCAACTCGTCGCTGCCGCAGTGAGGGCATTCCGTCGGATCCGCCATCCGCGACGCATGCTCGCCGCAGCTTGCACAGTGCCAAACGGGAATGCGGTGGCCCCACCAGAGCTGCCGGCTGATGCACCAATCGCGGATGTTCTCCATCCAGTGGAAGAAACGTTCCTCCTCGCGCTTCGGGACGATGTCCGTCTCCCCGGAACGCACCGCCTCCATGGCAGCCTCCGCGAGGGGCTTCGTCTTCACGAACCACTGGGTCGAGACCCGGGGCTCAATGTCGGTGTGACAGCGCTCGCAGGTGCCCACCGCGTGGCGGTACGGGTCCACGCGGACCAGGAGCCCCTCCTTATCGAAGTCCGCCACGATATTGCGCCGGCACTCGAACCGTCCCTGGCCCGCGTAGGGTCCGGCCTGCTCGTTCATGTCCGCCGTGTCGGTCAGGACATCGACGACCGGCAAGTCGTGTCGAATGCCGATCTCGTTATCCGTCGGGTCGTGGGCCGGCGTGATCTTCACCGCACCGGTGCCGAACTCCGGGTCGACCACCTCGTCAGCGATGATGGGAATCCGTCGGTCCACCGCTGGGAGGACGGCCGTCTTGCCCACCAGGTCGCGCCAGCGTGGATCGTCGAGCGCTGTAGCCACTGCGGTGTCGCCGAGGATCGTCTCGGGCCGGGTGGTCGCCATCTGGATGAACTCGGTGGCGCCCTCTGCCCAGCGACCGCTGGCCCACGCGTGTTCAGGCCCGTCCCAGTCGTCATTGACGACGGGATACCGTATGTGCCAGAGCTTGCTCTCCCGCTCGTCGGGTATCACCTCAAGATCCGAGACGGCCGACTCGCAGCGGGGACACCAGTTTACAAGGTAGCTGCCTTGATAGATCAGGCCCTTCTCGTAGAGGCGTACAAAGGCCGTCCGCACGGCGTGGCTGAGTCCCTCGTCGAGGGTGAACCTCTCGCGCGTCCAGTCGCATGAAACCCCAAGGCGTCGCTGCTGGTCCGTGATCCTCGCGTGATAGACGTCCTTCCACTCCCAGACCCGCTCCAGGAACTTCTCCCTCCCCAGGTCGTGGCGCGACAGGCCTTCCTTCTGCAGCTCACGCTCAACCACGTTTTGAGTGGCAATCCCGGCGTGGTCCGACCCGGGCAGATAAAGGGTCTCCTCACCGCGCATTCGATGGTAGCGCGTCATCAGGTCCTCGACGGCCGCGGTCATCGCGTGGCCCAGATGGAGGGCGCCCGTCACATTCGGCGGCGGCATAGTGATGCACCACCGGGGGCCCTGCTTCGCAGCTAAGCCAACCTCGACCTGCTTCTCGGGACGGAAGCATCCTTGCTCCTCCCACCAGGTGTACAGCCGTTCTTCGTGCTCCTCCGGATTGAACACCCTGGAAAGCTTCTCGCTCATGCCCTCTCCTCCCTGCTCTCGCATCAATTGATCGCTATGAAGCCAAAAGACAACAAAAAAGCCCCCTCCGTCCAAGGACGAAAGGAGCTACTCTCGCGGTACCACCTTGGTTTGGCGACAACTCGATTGGCGTGGCCGCCACCCTCAGCGACCCTGAACCTCGCGAGCTGAAGTGACGGATCTCGCGCCTGATCCAAGGGTCCTCGCTGTAACGGGCGAACCCGTAGAGACCTACACCACACCAGTAGATCGGTCTCTCGACTCCCAGGTGACCTTCAGCGGCTAGACGATGGACCCAGCCATCGCGGTGGGATCCCTCCCGACCGGACTGCGAGGGCTTGCAGCCAGTGGCCCCCTTCTCTATCCAACACCTGCCACGGGTTGCTTTAACCCTGGGACTATGCAGATGCCGGCTCGCCAGCTCGCCCCGCCTACTCTTCCTGATCCACGTTTTCTATCTGTTCGGTTGTGGTCCGATTATACCACCGTCCGACCATCCGTCAATGCCCTGTTCAGTACGGCTGATAGCCACCCCACGGTAGCCGGCTGCTCAACGCAGATTGGATCATCAGCAGCAGGCTAGAGCCGTCTCCTCCCGTCATCTTTCGAAGACTGATCGCGCTACGTATGTCTCCGCGGTTTCCACAACCTACCTTGACGACGACCCTCAATCACTGCCGCCTTGGCGACCGCGTACGCCCTACATCTGGGGTGCATAAGCCAGCTCGGGCCTGTCAGAACCTCAACCTGTGGATAACTTGCCAATTCCCTGTGGATAACAGGTGCTAACTGTGGATAACTTTGCCTCAGGGCTAGCGCCGAAGGTCACATTTTCGGCCGGCAGGGTTTTCCTTCAACGCCTCACCGTCTTCTGAACACCTCCCTGTGGACATCCCAACATCGTTCGTCCAGCATATGTGTGCCCAGACGAGCAAGATTCCCCATATCTACCGATAACTGCTGAGGGGTGAAAGGCTATCCCCAGTTTCCACGTCCCTACTACTACGACTACATAATATAGATACAAATAAGGATGTGGATTGATAACTAAAAGAAATCCTCAATCACCCTCACGTATGCTTGAATGCGTCTAACTTTTCATTGCTGCGACCATCCTATAGAGTAATTGTATCTCCTGGCTTAAGAAAGAGAGCCTCAGAGGGTGTCTCTTCTCGCACGCGCCGGCACCATGTTTGAGGATCCTGCTCAATCACGTCAAAGGTATTGTAGTGAATCGGGACTACGGCTTTCGGCCGGAGCAGTCTGACCGCCCGGAGCGCATCGTCAGGCCCCATGGTGAAGTTGTCCCCGATCGGGAGCACGGCCAAATCGAGTCCCTCCTCACCGATGAGGGCCATGCTGTAGAAGAGACCTGTATCGCCCGCGAAGTAGACGCGTTTGTCATCGTGAAGGGTCAGCAAGAGACCGGCTGGCGCGCCGCCATAGGAGCCATCCGGCAGACTAGAACCGTGGTGGGCTATTGTGAGCTTCAGGTAACCGAATGGATGGGGATAGCCACCGCCGATGTGCTGGGGGTGGACGTGGTCGATGCCCTGGGCCTGGACCCAGTTGCAGATCTCGAAGTTGGAGATGACGAGGGCCCCAGTCCGGCGCGCAATCCGTAGGGCGTCCCCGACGTGATCCGCGTGCCCGTGTGTGATGATGACATAGTCTGCTGGAACCTCATCGGCGGAGATCGGAGAGAGGGCGTTGTCGTCTAGGAAAGGATCTATCAGCACGTGCTCGTCATCGAGTTCGAGGGAGAAAGCCGAGTGTCCGTACCAGGTCAGTCGGGTCGTCATCTTGAGCCTCCTTTGAGCTAGTGGGCCTTCCGAACGCGGAGTGGCGAGAGAATGGTTTCTGGTGACGTCCGTGCCCGCCACGGCAGACAGGTGCGTAAGTCACCCTGGAATCGAGTATAGTAGAAGGGCACACCGGTGTCAACGCGTTACGAGGGTGCCTGGAAGAGAGTATGCGCCGTGAGTTGGTGGGCTAATCGGCGAGGGAGAGAGGCTTGGCTCACAGCGGCGTCCACGCAGCAGGGATCCGAAACGCTCCGGGTCTTGAAGTGGTGATTCTGGGGCGGGGCAAGGGGGTTGACAAGCGGCATGAGGATGTGGTATAGTAGCGACGATGGTTTGGAGGGGGGGGTAGTCATTGTCCGTTTCGATGTTGAGTGATAGAGTGGAGATGGAATCGAAGGAAGAGCAAGCAGCGTCTGAACTTGAAGGGTTGAGCGGTGAGGACTACTTGCTGGTCAAAGCTGACGAACAGGATTTCATCACCTATGATGACATTCTCACCGCCTTCCCAGAGGCCGAAGAGAGTCTGGACGAGATTGAGGATATCCTGGTCACACTGATCGAAGCTGATGTCGAAATCGGTGATCTTGATGAGAAGCGGACTCGGTCTGCCAAGTCGACTGATGATCGCGGGCGGGATGGGGGTCAAGACTCTGATAATGGCGCTCCGCTGGATGCAATTAGAGTAGATGATTCCATCGGTCTGTATTTGAAGGAGATCGGACAGGTCCCCCTTCTGACGCGGGAAGAAGAGATCTCTCTGGCCAAGCGGATGGAGGTCGGTAAGAATGCGAGAACTCAACTCCGCGGTGATGGTCTTAGTGGAGTTGAACGGGCGCGATTGGAGGCTGTGGCACAGGATGGGCTGAGGGCCCGTGGGCATTTGGTAAGAGCGAACTCGCGCCTGGTTGTGAGTGTGGCTAAGAAGTACATGGGGCGCGGTGTGCCTTTCATCGATCTGATTCAGGAAGGCAATATCGGGCTGATCCGCGCGGCCAAGAAGTTTGACTACACAATGGGGAACAAGTTCTCCACGTACGCGACGTGGTGGATTCGACAGGCCGTGACCAGGGCGATTGCAGATCAGAGTCGGACTATCCGTATCCCTGTTCATATGGGAGACCAGATCAACAAGCTTCTTCGCACGACTCATCGGCTCACTCAGGAGCTGGGAAGGGACCCGACCCCGGAGGAGATGGCCGGAGCCCTGGATCTTGCCACGGATAAGGTAGAGAATATGCTACAGGTCGCTCGTCGGCCCCTCTCCCTCGAGCTGCCGATCGACGAAGAGGGCGATAGTGAGCTGGGCGACTTCATTGAGAATGATGAGGCCGTTGCTCCGGCTGATGTCGTTTCCTCCGCAATCCTGCGCGATCTGCTCCAGGATGTTCTTGAGGACCTGCCCCCCAGGGAGGTACGTATCCTCCAGATGCGCTATGGACTCGTTGACGGTGAGACGTACACGCTCGAGGAGGTTGGGCAGAAGCTGGGCGTGACACGGGAGCGTATCCGGCAGATCGAGGTCCAGGCCCTGAGTCGGCTCCGGCACCCCGCCCACGCGCGGAAGCTCCGCGACTTCTTGGTCTAACGTCGGCGTCGCAGTTTCTTAGAATCACGAAGCGAGGTCCTCCGGAGTCACTCCGGAGGACCTCGCTTCCTTTTGTCTGGGGCAAGGACGGTGCAGAAAGCCTAGTTTGTGTGCGCTAGCGATGTGTCGTGGATCGCGGCTGGTAGGGGATGGGCTGAGACACATGCTTAACGGGCGGAGAGGGGCCGATGCGTGGACCATGGCGTACGTCGACGAGGGGCTGTTGTGAAGAATACGTGCGGTGCGCTGGACACATGGCTCCGACAGTGCGGTGCTTGGCAGGCGGTGCAGTTTCGGGACGTTGTCGCCGCCTCCAGGGTGTGTTAGAATAGCGGGCCGTGAACGATCCACACGAGACGGGCCGAAGCCATTTCCGAGTGCCCCGCCCAGGGCTGTGGGTCGGATGTCGGCGGATGACTGACACAGTCCTTCCCAGGAGCCGGGGCATAGCCTCCAAGCGACGCCTATGCTAGACTTGCTCAGCCTCACGGTAATCTTGCCTCTCCTTGGGGCAGCAGGGATTCTCCTCTTGTCGGGAGTCATTTCCAGTGTCGGGAGGAAGCGAGTCTATTTCAGGTTGCTTGTCGGGCTATTGCCGATCACGATTGTGGGTCTGGCGTCGCTCGTCGTACTGACGGGTCGAGGGGATGGGAGAATAGCCCTTGCCTCCTTATACCCCTCATCGTTGGCGGAGTCTGGCGTCGAACTGCGTTGGGATTCGACCCTATGGCCCCTGGGGCTTGGACTCTCCATTAGCTCGGGATGTCTGCTCCTGGCAACCGGGGGCAGGCGAGAGGGGGCGTCACACTCGGTGCCTGTGATCCTCGCGCTGTTGGGCTCCGGACTGGCGAGTCTCTGGTCGGGCAACCCGCTGACAACGATGGTCAGTTGGGCTTTGTATGATCTAATGCTGGCCTTGGGCTGGGTGGCGAGCGGGGCAGATCGGCAAGAGGCCGTGCGCGTCTTAATGGTAGGAGTGGGCTCCGGAGTCCTGCTGTGGGCTGGTGTTGCGGCACAAGGAGCTGGCGTTGGAAGTGTTGCATGGGGACTGCTTCCAGCCGGGGGTCCTGGGATGGTGATCTGGACAATCGCGGGTCTCGTGCGGATCGGAGCCTATCCTCTCCACACTTGGGTTCCGCGCAGGCTTCCATCCGGGGCGGCGCCGACGGCTATGCTGCTCCTGAGCCCTCTACTGGGCTGGGGGCTGTGGATTCGTCTTTTATTGGCGGGGGACGGAGGGCTGCCGGTGGCTCGGTGGATGATCGCACCGGCCCTGTTGACGCTGCTAGCGGGCAGCATCCTGGCGTGGACAGAGAATGAGGTCGGCAGGTCGCGGCGTTGGATCAGCATGGCGGGGAATGGCACTATTCTGCTGGCAACTGTTTTCTCACATCTG